>CALACZ010000040.1 GCA_937890735.1 uncultured Bacillota bacterium | reverse complement strand
TGTAGCGCAGGTAGATGTACATGAGGATCGTCATCACCGCGACGACCAGGATCGCCAGCAGGTATTTCTGCCCGCCGATGCTGGGAAGCCAGCCTGCCTCGGTGTCCTGGTTGATGATGCCGATCTTGCCGGCACCCTTCGGCACCTCCCAGACGATGATGAAGAACGCCGCAAGCTGCGTGGCAATGTAGTTCATCATGAGGGTGAACAGCGTTTCGTTCGTGTTCCACTTTGCCTTGAAGAAGGCGGGCAGGAAGCCCCACAGCGCGCCCGCGGCGATCGCCGCGAGAACCATGACCGCAATGAGCAGCCCTTGCGGGAGCTTATCGCCCAGGCAGATCATGCAGGCGGTGGTGGCAAGGCAGCCGATGAGCACCTGACCCTCCGCGCCGATGTTCCAGAAGCGCATCTTAAAAGCGGGCGTGACCGCCAGCGAGATGCCGAGCAGCACGGCGAGGTTCTGCGCCGTGACCCACGTTTTGCGGGTCGTGCCGAATGCACCGCTGATGATCGTGCCGTAGATCTTGATGGGGTTCTCGCCGGTCAGGAGCGTGGTGACGACGGCGCATACGATCAGCGCCAGCACAATGGCGATCACGCGGTAGCCGATGGCTTTGTACAGCGGCAGCGCGTCGCGCTTGGAAATATGGAACAGGGACTGCTTACGCATGAGCCTCACCTCCTACCTGAGTCATGAGCGTGCCGATCTGGCGCTTATCGGTGGTGCGTGCGTCCACCTCGCCGGAGACCTCGCCGCCGCACAGAACGACGATGCGGTCGCACAGCTCCAGCAGCACGTCCAGATCCTCGCCGACGTACACGACGGCGACGCCCTTCATTTTCTGCTCCGTGAGCAGGTTATAGATGGTGTACGAGGTGTTGATGTCCAGTCCGCGCACGGCGTAGGCGGTCATCAGCACGGCGGGTGCCTGCGCGATCTCACGCCCGACCAGCACCTTCTGCACGTTGCCGCCGGACATCCGGCGCACCGGGAAGCTCGTGCTCGGCGTGACGACGTCCAGCTCCTGCCAGATACGGTTCGCCAGCTCTTCGGGGTGATGGCGATCGACGAAAATGCTCGCGCCTTTGCGCCACGAGCGCAGCATCATGTTGCCCGTCATGCCCATCGAGCCGACCAGACCCATGCCCAGACGGTCCTCCGGGACGAACGACATGGCGATGCCGCTCTTGCGGATGTCCATCGGGTCGAGCCCGACGAGCTCCTTTTCCTCGCCGCCGTCGGGCGGGAAGTAGCGCACCGAGCCGGAGGCGACGGGGTACAGACCCGCGATGGACTCCAGCAGCTCGCGCTGACCGCTGCCCGCGATGCCCGCAATGCCGAGCACCTCGCCGGCGTTGATGGTGAAGCTGACGTTATTGAGGCGCGTGACACCCAGCTCGTCCTGCACGGTCAGACCCTCGATGACCAGACGCGGCGTGACGTTCACGGGGTCGGGACGGTCGATGTTCAGCTTGACGGTGCGACCGACCATCATATCGGTCAGCGACTGCTGGTCGGCGTCCTTCGTGGCGACGTCGCCGATGTATTCGCCCTTGCGCAGGACCGCCACGCGGTCGGACACGGAGAGCACCTCGTGCAGCTTGTGGGTGATGATGATGAGCGACTTGCCATCGTTTTTCATGTTGCGCATGATCTGGAACAGCTTGTCGGTCTCCTGCGGGGTGAGCACGGCGGTGGGCTCATCGAGGATGAGGATGTCCGCGCCGCGGTAGAGGACCTTGACGATCTCGACCGTCTGCTTCTGCGAGACGGACATATCGTAGATCTTCTGGTTGGGGTCGATGTCAAAGCCGTAGCGGTCGCAGATTTCCTGGACCTTTTTGGACGCGGCGGCAAGATCGAGCCGCCCCGGCTCGTCCAGACCCAGCACGATGTTCTCCGTTGCGGTGAACAGATCGACCAGCTTGAAGTGCTGGTGGATCATGCCGATGCCGTGCGCGAAGGCGTCCTTCGGCGAGGCGATGGTCACGGGCTCGCCGTGGATGTAAATTTGTCCCTCGTCGGGGAAGTAGATGCCGGAGAGCATATTCATCAGCGTCGTCTTGCCGC
>CALACZ010000039.1 GCA_937890735.1 uncultured Bacillota bacterium | reverse complement strand
GGGAGGTGGCACGGCGAAGCCGTGGCGAAAGGATTGTGCGGTAGGCATTCGCAAATCGGAACACACCAATGCGAATCCGTGAAATTTCCCTCCATCGCCGTAGGGGAGGGGTTCTACCCCTCCTGTGCAGGATGCAATCGCAAATCGGCACACGCCATCGGCGAAAATGCAAAATGTCTTGTAGGGGCGGACGCCTCTGTCCGCCCGTGACGCAATTGCGGATTTGCCGCAACGTTTCGTAAAAACGCCGGTGCGTCCTGCCGGGCGGACAGGGTCGTCCGCCCCTACAGGTGCGTACCGTTTCGCATTGGTGCGGTCAAATTTGCAACGTTATGCTGCCGGGAGGGGTAGAACCCCCCTCCCCTATGCTGGTTTGGCAGATTTCACAAAGCCGCCGAGGGTGCGTGCGGGTTTGCGGGTGCGTGCTGCACAATCCCTCAGTCGCCTTCGGCGACAGCTCCCTTTACACAAGGGAGCCTCTGCTGCTTGCTGCTTTGCGGGATGTGCGTGCAAGATTTGCGGGTGCGCCCTGCGCGGGCGGGGTAGAACCCCGCCCCTACGGCTTAGCCGGCAATGCGTCTAAAACCCTCCAAACATGGGCAAAATCCTCCCAATACAACTTTTGGAGGCATTTACATGAAGGTCAAAGACTGCATGAATCCGCGGGCGGTGGCTGTGGGGGCGCTTGAGCCGGTGGCGGTGGCGGCGCGGGTGATGGCGCGGCAGAATGTTGGGATGCTCCCCGTGCGCGACGCGGCGGGCAGGCTCGTGGGCGTGGTGACGGACCGGGACATCGCCGTGCGCTGCGTGGCGGCGGGGCAGGATGCGGCGCGGCTGCGCGTGCAGCGCGTGATGAGCACGCGCCCGGTGAGCGTTTCGCCGGAGACGGACGTCTGCGCGGCGGCGGCGCTGCTGGCGCGCGAGCAGGTGCGACGGCTTCCCGTGGTGGAAAACGGACGGCTGTGCGGCATGGTGAGCCTTGCCGACCTTGTCCGCAGCGCCGACTACAGTATGGAGGCGGCGGAGTGTCTGGAAAAGATCTGCACAAATGTGCGCTTCCCCGAAAAAACGTGGGAAGAGGACTAAGGCAACACCGCACAATTGCGCTCTCGCCGAATTGTGCGGTGCTGCCCCAAATTTCCCCAAAAATTCGGCAGAAAACCGCGAAAAAGTATTTGACAAGCCATTCCCGCAATGGTATAATCGTTAAGCCGCGTCGAAGAGGTCTAAGTTGAGGTATGCCCTCACACCTCCAGAGCGAGACTACAAAAAAGGTAGGTGCAAGGAAATGCAGGCAGTTATCGTTACCGGTGGCAAGCAGTACAACGTCAAGGAAGGCGATGTGATCTACATCGAAAAGCTCGACGTGAATGCGGAAGATACCGTGACGTTCGATCAGGTTCTGGCAGTTGTTGACGGCGCGAACTCCAAGTTCGGCGCTCCGACAGTCGCAGGCGCTACGGTCGAGGCGAAGGTGCTGAAGAACGGCAAGGGCAAGAAGATCCGTGTCTTCAAGTATCGCCCCAAGAAGGACTCCAAGTCCCTCAAGGGTCACAGACAGCCCTATACCAAGGTGCAGATCGAAAAGATCGCTCTGTAAGATGACCAGAGTCGAATTTTACGATCAGGACGGCAGGATCTCCGGGTTCTGCTGCGCGGGTCACAGCGGCTACGCTGAGGCTGGCGCAGACATCGTCTGTGCGGCGGTTTCCACCGCTGTCAAGTTTGCGGAGCACACCATCTGCGAGGTGCTCGGCGAACACGCTAAAACCAGAGTGAACGAGGCGGAAGCCCGCGTCACTCTGACGCTCCCCGCCGTGTGCGAGGATGAGGACGCCGTGCAGGCGGTTCTCACCGGCATGATGCTCACGCTGTGTGAGCTGCGGGACGAGTATCCTGATTATATCGAAGTTATGGAGGTGTAACACCATGCTGAAAATGAGTTTCCAGTTCTTCGCGCATAAAAAGGGCGGCGGCTCGACCAAGAACGGTCGTGATTCCGAGTCCAAGCGCCTTGGCGTCAAGCGCGCGGACGGTCAGTTCGTGCTCGCGGGCAACATTCTGGTCCGTCAGAGAGGCACGCATATCCACCCGGGCAACAATGTCGGCATCGGCAAGGACGATACCCTGTTTGCCAAGATCGACGGCAAGGTCCGTTTCGAGCGTATGGGTAAGGATCGCAAGATGTGCTCCGTTTACGCTGAACAGTAATTCGCACGAAAAGCCTCGGACATACTTTTATGTCCGAGGTTTTTGCATAAGACCCGAAAGGGGGAACAAAAATGTTTGTTGATAAGGTAAAGATCAGCGTCAAGGCGGGCAGCGGCGGCAACGGCGCGATCGCCTTCCACCGCGAAAAATATGTGGCGGCGGGCGGCCCGGACGGCGGTGACGGCGGCAACGGCGGCAGCATCGTGCTGCGCGTGGACGATAATCTGTCCACCCTGATGGACTTCCGCTACAAGCGCAAATACACCGCGCCGAACGGGCAGGACGGTCAGGGCAGCCGCTGCAAGGGTAAGCGCGGGCAGGATCTCGTCATCAAAGTCCCGCGCGGCACGGTCGTGCGCGACGCCGAGACGAACGCGGTCATTCAGGATATGTCCGGCAGTGAGGACTATGTGCTCTGCAAGGGCGGGCGCGGCGGCTGGGGCAACCAGCATTTTGCCACGCCCACGCGGCAGGTGCCGCGCTTTGCCAAGGCGGGGATGCCCGGCGAGGAGCACGAGGTCGTGCTGGAGCTGAAGCTGCTGGCGGACGTGGGTCTGGTCGGCTTCCCGAACGTGGGCAAATCGACGCTGCTGTCCGTCACGTCGAATGCGCACCCGAAGATCGCAAATTACCATTTTACGACGCTCTATCCCAATCTGGGCGTTATTTATGTGGACGAGGGCGTGTCGTTCGTGATGGCGGACATCCCCGGCATCATCGAAGGCGCGGCGGACGGCGCGGGTCTGGGTCACGACTTTTTGCGTCACATCGACCGCTGCCGTTTGCTCGTGCACATCGTGGACGTGTCCGGCTGCGAGGATCGCGACCCGGTGGAGGATTTTGAGAAGATCAACGAGGAGCTGCGGCAGTATTCGCCGGAGCTGGCGGCGCGCCCGATGATCGTGGCGGCGAACAAGACCGATCTCATCCCCGACGGCAGCGACAACCTCGAGCGCCTGCGGGCGTATGTGGAGGAGCGCGGCTTCCCGTTCTACGAAATTTCCGCCGCGACCACCGCGGGCACAAAGCAGCTCATGCGCGTGATCGCGGGCAGGCTCGCCGAGCTGCCGCCGGTCGTGTATTACGAGGCGGATTACGTCAAGCCGCTCGCCGAGGCGGGCGACGCGAACGAGCTGAAGATCGAGCAGCACGAAGACCTCTGGCTGGTCTCCGGCCCGTGGATCATGAAGCTGCTGAACGATATAAACTTTGAGGACTACGAGTCGAGGATGTACTTTGACCGGCAGCTGCGCAAAAGCGGACTGTTTGAGCGCCTGGAGACCATGGGCATTCAGGACGGCGACACCGTCAGCATCTACGATTTCGAGTTCGAGTATACGAAATAAAAGCCAGCGCTCGCCGGAAGTCCCGGCGGGCGCTTTTTGTACTCAGACGGAAGAGTTTTGTGACGAACTTGTGCTGAAATGCACTTCTGGCTTGTTATATAGATGAGATCTCACAGAAACGGGGAAGCGGGCGGATGGAACGGGATTTGGTTTTGGCGCTTTATGATGAATACGCCGACAGCGTATACCGGGTGGCGCTGGGGTATTTGCGCGCACCGTGCGATGCGCAGGATGCGGTACAGAGTGTGTTCTGCAAGCTGCTCGAGCGTGAGCTGACAGTGTATCCCGGCAGGGAGCGGGCGTTTCTGACGAAGCTGACGATCAACCACTGCAAAAATCAGCTCGCGGCGGCAAAGCGGCGCGCGCCGGCGGCATTGGACGAGCTGGAGCTGCCGGCAGAGCCGGAGGATCGGGTGCTGTGGCACGCAGTGATGGCGCTGCCGGAAAAGTATCGTCTGGTCGTGGTGCTGCACTGTCTGGAGGGGTATTCGTTTGCGGAGATCGCCGGATTTTTACACATCACGCCGTCCGCCGTTTCCATGCGGCTGCACCGCGCGCGGAAAATACTCAGTGAGGAACTTGGGAGGGACTGAAATGGAGCAGAATTTCAAACGTCTCGCGGACAGCGTGCGCCTGCCGGAGAAATGCCGGGCGCGCATCCGCGCGCAGATCGCCTCCCGCACGGAAGAACAGGAGGGCTTTGTGATGCAGAAAAGCAAAACGCGTCTGCCGCGGCTGGCGGTGGCGCTGATCGTGATCGCGGCGCTGACGCTGACGGCGGCGGCTGCGGCGGTGATCGTCCGGCAATTTCAGAACGACATTCTGGTGTCTGACATCAGCGAGATCCAAGCGCCGGAGGGCGATATGCCGGTGGCGGTCGCGGTGGCGGAACCGACTGGCGACGCGCCGCACACGCTGGAGGAAATTCTGGCGCTGGACGAGCCGATCAGCCGGGAGGCGTGGGAAAACGGCGAGCAGCTCGGCGGCATGACGCCGGTTTTGGACAGCGGCTGGGACGCTTCGGAGTGCATCAGCAGCGACCCGGCGCTCAGCATCCGGCGCATCACGCGGCCAGAGGACGCGGCGGAGAAGATGCAGTACATGGCGGAAGACCCCGCCGCGCTGCTGCCGGAGCTGACGGGGCGGATACAGTTCGATCTGACGTGGATGTCGGAGAATTATGACATTCTGCCGCGCAATGATCAGGTGTCTGTCGTCCGCGACGCGGACGGGGCGTTTGTCAGCGAATATTTCTGGGCACGCTACGGGGCGAAGGACGGCAAGGGCTGGGTCGCGCTGGAGGCGGTCTACGACAGCACGCGCAACTGGAGTCCGAGCTACATCGTGGACGGCTCGTTTGAGGAGGCGTACTACTACACGACCGCGAGCGGGTACGAATTTCTCATCACGGCGGACAGCGGCACGGTCTGGGCGGACTGCACGACCACGCACGCGACCGTCAGCCTGTACGGCGCGTATCTGACGGCGGCGGACATGGAACAGATCGTGGAGCATCTGGCAGTGTCTTTGCAAGCGTAAGCGAAAGAAGATCGGGGCGGGTATGATCCATACCCGCCCCGGTTTTTTATGGGTTGACAAATCCGTATTCGGTGTTATACTGTGTTGGAAAAGTTATACTTCGGATACGAACGGAGGGGGCAATATGGAGCTGCAATATCCCAAGGGCAAGTTTTTGAGCATTGTAAAGGTCGGCGAAAAAGGGCAGATCGTGATCCCCAAGGGGGCGCGGGAGCTGTTTGGCATTCAGCCGGGCGATCAGCTTTTGCTGATGGCGGACAAAAAACGCGGCATCGCGCTGGTGAGCGAGGCGTCGCTCGCCGCGCCGGAGCGGCTGTGGGACATGGCAAAGGAGCAGGACGATGGAAGTTCTGAAGGTTGAGGGGCTGTGCAAGCGCTATCCGGCGTTCTCCTTGGAAAACGTCTCGTTTTCCATGCAGCCCGGCACGATCATGGGGCTGATCGGGCGCAACGGCGCGGGCAAAACGACAACACTCAAGTCGCTTTTGCACGTCGTGCACCCTGACGCGGGCAAAATTACGCTTTTGGGCATGGACATGGACACGCAGGAGCTGGCGATCCGCAAAAAGCTCGGCTATGTGTCGGGCACGGCGGGGTACTACCCCAAAAAGCGCCTGCGGCAGCTCACGGACGTGACGCGCGCGTTTTACCCGGATTGGGACGAGGCGGCGTATCGGGACTGCCTGCGGCGGTTTGCGCTGGATGAAAATAAGCGCGTGAGCGAGCTGTCGGAGGGCATGAAGGTGAAATTTCAGCTGGCGCTGGCGCTGTCGCACCGGGCGGAGCTGCTGATCCTGGACGAGCCGACGTCGGGACTTGACCCCGTTTCGCGTGACGATCTGCTGGAGCTGTTTTTGACGCTCTCGGAGCGGGGGACGTCGATCTTATTCTCGACGCACATTACGTCCGACCTTGAAAAATGCGCGGACACCATCACCTATCTGCAAAACGGTCGGGTGCGGCTGGCGGGTGCACGGGAGGCTGTGCTGGCGCAGTGGCGCGTGGTGACGGGCGAGTCCTCGCAGCGCACGGCGGCGCTGGATGCGGTGATGACCGGCTGCCGAGAGCACCGCGGCGAATTTGAGGGCCTTCTGCGCGTGCAGGACGCGGAAACGGCGGCGGGCTGTGCGGTTCGCCCCGCGACGCTGGAGGAATTGATGGTATTTTTGGAGCGGGAGGCGGAAGCATGAGGGCTCTGATGAAAAAAGAATGGCGGCTGGCGATGATGCCCGTGCCGCTGCTGTTTCTGGCGCTCAGTGCGCTGGTGCTCGTGCCGAATTATCCGTATTATGTGACGTTTTTCTACACCACGCTCGGCATTTTCCTGTTTTTCCAGGCGGCGCGCGAGAACCGCGATATTGCGTATATGCTCCTGCTGCCGGTGCGCAAGTGCGAGATGGTGTACGCGCGCGTGTGGACGGTGGTGCAGATCGAGCTGTTGCAGCTCGTGTGCTGCGTGCCGTTTATGCTCATCCGGGCGGGATACGGCATCCAGAATGCCGTCGGCATTGAGGCAAACTGCGCGTTTCTCGGCTTCGGCGCGGTGCTGCTGGGCGTGTTCAACAGCGTATTTTTGCCGATGCACTACAAAAACGGCTACGACCTCGGAAAGCCGTTCATCGTGTCAAGCATCGTGATGTTTTTCGGCATCTGCATTTTGGAGGTGCTGGAGCACATCGTGCCGTATATGAAAACGGTCTGCGAGCGCTACGACATCGCCGGTCAGGTGCGGCAGCTGCCGGTGCTCCTCGGCGGGCTGCTCGTCTACGCAGGGCTGACATATTTCGCTGCAAGGCGCTCCGCTGCGCGGTTTGAAAAGGCGGACCTGTAAAAAAGAACCCCGGCAGTACATCTGTGCTGCCGGGGCTTGCGTATAAAAGAGAATTTGTTTACGGGATACTGCCGGGGTCAGAATTTTTCGCAGGAATCGACGTCGAGGACGAACACGACGATGCCGCCGACCTGGACGTTTACCGGCTGGGGCGGCAGTCCGCTTTCGACCGGCATGGGGATGAACGCCGTCTCGCTGCGCACGCCGCCGTGCTGCTTTAAAAGCTCGATGGCGGCGGGCAGGCGCTCCTTCGTCACGCCGATCATCAGCGTGACGCTCTTGCGCTTGAGAAAGCCGCCGGTGGAGTTGAGAACGGTGACGTAATAGCCGTTTTCGGTGAGGTCGCGGAGGACCTCCGCCTCGTCGTCGCCGGAGAGGACGGCGATGATCATTTTTTCACAGGGAAGCTGCATAATAAACCCTCCTTAAATTCGTCAGCCTTCCACGCTCAGCGTGTCCAGCTCCGCCTGCCATGCGGACGCGCACGCGTCGCTCGGCATCCGCCAGTCGCCGCGCGGCGAGAGCGTGACCGAGCCGACTTTCGGTCCATCGGGCAGGCAGCTGCGTTTGAACTGCTGCTGGAAGAAGCGGCGGTAGAAATTCTTGAGCCAGTGCAGGAGCACTTCGTTGGAATACCGCTCGGACAGCGCGCGCTGCGCCAATCGGTAAATTTTTGCCGGGGAGAAGCCGAAGCGCAGGACATAATAGAGATAAAAGTCGTGCAGCTCATACGGTCCGACGAGCGATTCGGTCTGCTGCGCGATCTCGCCGTTTTCGTCTGCCGGCAGAAGCTCCGGGCTGACGGGCGTGGCGAGAATGTCCAGCAGGACGCTGCTCAACTCCTCCGACTGCGCGCTTTCCGCCTCGTAGCGGACAATGTGGCGCACGAGCGTTTTTGGAACGCCGGCATTCACGCCGTACATACTCATATGGTCGCCGTTGTAGGTCGCCCAGCCGAGGGCAAGCTCACTGAGGTCGCCCGTGCCGATGACGATGCCGCCCGTGCGGTTGGCAAGGTCCATGAGCGTGAGCGTGCGCACGCGCGCCTGACCGTTTTCATACGTCACGTCGTGTACGTCCTCGCTCTGCCCAATGTCGGCAAAGTGGCTGCGGACGGTGCCTGCAATGGGAATTTCGCAGAACTGCACACCCAGCAGCTCACACAGGAGCTGCGCGTTGGAGCGCGTGCGGTGCGTTGTGCCGAAGCATGGCATGGTGGCGGCGAGGATGTCGGTCATCGGGCGCGCCAGCCGCTTCATTGCGCGCACGGCGACGAGCAGCGCGAGGCAGCTATCGAGTCCGCCCGAGATGCCGATGACGGCAGTTTTGGCGTGCGCGTGCTCGATGCGCTTGGCAAGCCCGTCTGCCTGCATTTCCAGGATCAGCTCGCAGCGCTCGGCGCGCGCGGCGTCGTCCGCGGGGACGAACGGCGTGGGCGAGACAGGGCGGGTGAGCTTGAGACGGCGCAGCGGAAGGTCAAAATCGACCACCCAATACTCGCGGTCGTCCAGCGGCTCAAAGGTCGTGTTGCGGCAGCGCTCGGCGAGCATCCGCTCCAGGTCCAGCTCCGTGCAGGCGTAGCCGCAGGCGAAGGGCTTGCTCTCGGCAAGCAGCACGCCGTTTTCGCAGATGAGGTCGTGCGCGGCAAAGACCATGTCGGTGGTCGATTCGCCGTGCCCGGCGTCGGCGTAGAGATAGGCGCACAGCAGCCGCGCCGACTGCTGACTGACGAGCTGACGGCGGTAGTCCGCCTTGCCGACGGTCTCATCGCTGGCGGAGAGGTTTGCGATCACCGTCGCGCCCGCAAGGGCGTGCGCCGTGCTCGGCGGCAGCGGCGCCCAGAGATCCTCACAGACCTCCGCCGCGAGCGTAAAGGCGGGCATGGACGCGCAGCGGAACAGCAGCTTTGTGCCGAACGGCGTCATCTGCCCGGCAAACGGCACGCTCTGCGTGACGCGCGGCGCGGGGCAGAAGTGGCGGCGCTCGTAAAATTCGCCGTAGTTCGGGAGGTGCGTTTTTGGCACGAGCCCGAGAAGCTGCCCATGGCAGAGGACGGCGGCGCAGTTATAGAGCTTGCCGGAGACGGCGACGGGCAGTCCCACGAGCGCGACAAGGTCCAGCTCACGGCTGGCGTCCAGAATCTCGCAAAGCGCCGCCTCGGCGGCTTTTTGCAGCGGCTGCTGCAAAAACAGGTCACCGCAGGTATAGCCCGTCAGCCCCAGCTCCGGGAATACGGCAAGCTGCACGCCGCTTTTTGCCGCGCGCTGCATCGCCTCGATGGTCATCCGGGCGTTATAGGTGCAGTCCGCCACGCGCAGCGCGGGCGAGACGGCGCAGGCTCTGATAAAACCGTGGATCATGGCATGATGTCCTTCCCATTTTAGTAACCGCTGAATTGATCGTCTTGCCGATTGAATCAGAGGCTACTTTGTTTGTGTGTATCATACCACAGCGGAGGGCGGACGACAAGTATTCTTCTTGTAATACTGTTTTCTGATCGCAAATTGCAAGTGCAAGTTGGACACCTGCACGGTAGAAATTCGTGAATCAGAGCGTCGGTCAGGAT
>CALACZ010000038.1 GCA_937890735.1 uncultured Bacillota bacterium | reverse complement strand
AGATGCCGAACATGCACTTCATGAGTGTGGATTTCCCCGCGCCGTTTTCTCCCATCAGGGCGTGAACCGTGCCGGGGCGGAGGCGGAGCTGCGCATGATTCAAAGCCTTAACACCCGGGAAGGATTTGCACACACCGCGCATCTCCAACAGAAATTCAGACATACCCTAAAATGCCTCCTTCAATAAGTATACATAACGAGATGGGGGTGTTGCATCTGCAACACCCCCTGAGATCTGAAGATCAGCCGAAGTAGGAAGCGTCAACCTTTACATAGTCAACCCAGTAGTAGTTCTCGATCGCCTCGCCGTTCAGAGCCTGGATGGCGACATCGACCGCCTTGTGGGACTGACCGATGTGGTCGTTCAGGACGGTGCCGGTCATGGTGCCGTTCTTGACCATCTCCTGGCACTCTTCCAGAGCGTCAACGCCGAGCAGGTAGATGTCCTTGCCAACCGTGCGGCCGGCAGCGGTGATGGCAGCCGCAGCGCCGAGCGCCATGCCGTCGTTGTTGCAGAAGATGACGTCGACCTTGTCGCCGTGTGCGGACAGCGCGTTGGCAGCGATCTGCTGACCCTTATCGGTTGCCCAGTTGCCGACCTGATCGTCCAGGCACTCGACCTTGATGCCGGCGTCCGTCAGCGCCTTGATGGAGAACTCGGTGCGGTACTGCGCGTCGATGTTCTCGGGGTCGCCCTCGATCATGACGTAGGAGACAACACCGTCGCCGTTGGCGTCGCCCTTGTCGGGCAGAGCCGCAACGATCTCGCCCTGATAGGTGCCGGACTGACGGGCGTCAGCGCCGACGTAGCAGACCTTCGCGTTGTTGAGGATGCCTTCGTAAGCCTCGTCCAGGGGCTTGCCGTCGGCGTCGTATGCCAGAGGCTCGCGGTTGATGAGAACGAGCGGGATGTCCGCGTCAACGACCTTGTTGACGATGGTGTCGGCAGAAGAGGTCTGCACAAGGTTGCAGATGATCAGGTCCACGCCCTGGGTGATGAAGCTGTTGATCTGCTCGGTCTGAGTCGCCATGTCGTTCTTGCCGTCGACAATGGTGATCTCATACTTGACCGTGTCGGTCTCCAGGCTCTTCATGTAGCTCTCGAGCTCGTTGCGGTAGAGCGTCATGAAGTTGTCGTCGAACTGGTAGATCGCAACGCCGACCTTGTAGGTCTTGACTTCGTCGGAAGCGGCGGCGTCTGCCGTGTCCTTCGCGGTGTCGGCAGTGTCTGCCGTGTCCTTCGTGGTGTCGGCGGTGTCTGCTGCGGTCGAGTCAGACGCGGTGTCCGTGCTGGCGCAGGCGACCATCGCGAAGACCATGATCAGCGCAAGCATGAGTGCAAGAATCTTTTTCATGATGTTTCCTCCATTTTTTTGTTTCAGATGCGCGGGATGCCACGCACTGTACCCATAATTTTAGCAGAAAACAGAAAAAATCCCAGTCAAAATTCCACGCATTTTTTCTAGAATTTTTTAGACCCTTCCAGAAAATGCAGCACATTTTTGTGAAGAGTGCACAAAAGGAAAGGGAATTATTCCCGTCTGCGGCACAGACCCGGTTCAGCTAAAGGAAAACAGAGCCTTTTGGCTTTCCATCGTGAACATATTTTCCTTTGTGACGATCTGCGTCGCCGTGTCGATCAGCTCGTGTGCGTCAAATTTTTTACCCTGCAGGACCTGCCACGCCTTTTCAACGCCCAGATAGCCCATCGCATACGGGTTCTGCACGATCAGCGCGCCGACGGCGTCGGTCTGCATCAGCTCGATGCAGCGCATATTCGTATCGAACGAGATCGCGCGCACCTGCCCGCTCAGCCCCAGCTCGTCCACCGCCTCTGCCACGCCGACTGCCAGCGGCTCGTTGAAGCCGACAAGCACATTGATCTCCGGGTGCTCCCGTATCAGCTGCTCTGCTGCCAGCTTCGCTTTCTGCGCGTCCGTCGGCACGTTCACCACATAAATGTCCTTGACGCGCGCGTTCCCGCTCAGTGCCTCGCGCAGCCCGCTCTCCCGTTCCTGGCAGTTTCTCGTTTCCACGAAGCAGTTGACGATGCCGACCACGATCTCGTCCGCCGCCGTGTCAACCGCAGCCGCTCCGGTCATCCGCCCGGCCGCCACGTTGTCTGTCCCGATCCGCACCGATACGCCGTCCGAGTCCACGTCGCAGTCGATGATCACCACGCGCACGCCCGCCGCAACGGCCTCGTCGATCGCCTGGGCGTTTCCAGTGTAGCTGATGGCGGAAAAGACGATGGCGTCCGCCCCGGCGGCGACCGCCTGCCGGATATAGGCGTTCTGCTCCTCGTAATCCTCCTCCGTTTCCGGGCCGAGGATGGTAAGATCTACATTATATTCCGACTTTGCCGCGTTCGCGCCGGCAAACACCGACTTCCAAAATTCCGTCGACGTTGATTTTGAGATGAGATAGATGCTGTACGGTCCACCCTTCCGCGCTGCCGCACAGCCCGTCAGCGCCAGCAGCGCCAGCGCCAGCAGAAGGGGCGCGCAGCGCTTAAGGCAGCGCCACGCAGCGGCGGCTGCACGCTTCAGCGGATCTTTTCCATCGGGACGGTCTGCCGGCTTGCGCGGCGCTGCCTCAATGCTTTTCATAACCGATTTCCTCCCGCACCTTCGGCATCCGGACCGTCACGCGCGTGCCCTCGTCCGGGACGCTTACGATCGTGATGCCGTATTTTTCGCCGAACCAGATCCGCAGCCGGTCATTGACGTTGCGGATGCCGATGCCGCTCCTGCCGTCCGGCTTGCGGCGGAAGATCTCCGCGACCTGCTCCGGCGCCATGCCGACGCCGTTGTCCTCCACGATGAAGAAGATGTCGTCCTCACGCTCCAGCACGCGGATGATGATCCGTCCCTCGTCCACCAGTCCGTTCACGCCGTGGTAGATGGCGTTTTCAATGATGGGCTGTAAGGTGATCTTGTTGCAAAAATAGTCGAGGCAGCGCTCTTCCACGTCAAATTCGTAGGAAAACCGCTCCTTGTAGCGCACGCTCTGGATCTGCAGATAGCTCTGCGCGTGCTGCACCTCGCTGCGGATGGGGATGAGCTCATGACCGCGGCTGATGCTGATGCGGAACAGCCGCGCCAGCGCGTTTACCATGGATACGGCCTCCGTGTTCCGCCCCTGCTCGCACATCCAGCAGATGGAGTCGAGCGTGTTATAGAGAAAGTGCGGGTTGATCTGCGCCTGCAGCGCCTTCAGCTCCGTCTTGCGGAGGTTGACCTCCTCGCTGCGGACCTTTGCCATCAGCTTCTGGATCTTGCGCACCATGTGCTCGAACGAGACCGAAAGATTCTGCACCTCGCGCACGCCCGACACCGGCTCGTAGCTGAAATCGTCCGCGTTCTTCTCAAAGCTCCGCATCGCGGAGACCAGGTTCTGGATCGGCTGCGACAGCAGCCGCGACAGCAGCACGCTCAGCAGCAGCGTCGCCGCCAGAATGAACAGCGCCGAGAGGATGCTGATGCGCAGCACCTCCTGCAATCCGTCGGTGATGAGCTCCTGCACCGAGCTCACGCCCACCACGCGCCAGCTCCCGCTGCTAAGCGTCTGCACCGTGTAGATCGTGTTGCCCTCCACATGGCTGCCGTCCGAAAGCGACGCCGTCAGCGCCGTATTTTCCTGCTTGAGGTCAGAGTAGATGAGCTGCTGCTGCGGGTGGTAGACCAGGTTTCCGTCCATATCCTCGAGAAAGCAGTACCCCCGCTGCCCGATGCCCACGCCGTTGATGTAGCCCGAGATATTCGAGCAGCCGATGTCCACCGCGACCCACCGCTCGCCCTCGTTCGTGGAGACCGGCTCGATCAGCGTCACGACCCAGGGATAGCTCTCTTCAAAAATGCTCATCACGTGCGGGGCAGAGATATAGCCGTCGGCATACAGATCCAGCCGCGCCGCGTCCAGCGACAGATTCTGAAGAATGTGCCCGCGCAGCCGCCGACCGAGGCTGTAGCAGTTTTTCATCTGCCCGGCTTCATCATACGTCGTGACGGCGACAACATCCGGGCGGATCTCCAGAAATGTTTCAAACCGCGTCTGCCGCTGCTGCACCGGCAGCTCAAGATATTCGCTCAGCAGAGCGACCGACCCGTTCATATCGTCCAGATATTCCTCCATCGTGCTGCTCACCTGCGCGATGGCCTGTCGGCTCGTCGTCTCCGCGTTGCGGATGAGCGCGCTGCGGTATGTCCGCACGAAGATGACGAGCGCGCACGCCAGCACGCATATGGCGACCGCCGCCATCGCCAGCACCATGATGAGGTTCATGCTCATCCGTTCACGCTTCATGGCGTCGCCTCCCCGGTCTCCGCCGTCTGCCGCATCCGCACCGGGGAGATGCCGTAGTATTTCTTGAAGCAGTAGCCGAAATAGCTCTGGTCGCTGTAGCCGCACCGCCGCGCCACCTCCGCGATCCGGTTCGAGCCGCTGCGCAGCAGATTCCGCGCCACATCCATCCGCTTGCGGATCAGAAGGTTCATAAACGTGTCGCCCGCGTGCTTTTTCAGGTTCGCGCCGAGGTAGTTCGGGCTGACGTGCAGCCGCTCGCTGACCGATTGCAGCGTCAGCGCCTCATCCATATATTCCTTGTCGATGATCTTCATCGTCCGCGCACAGAACACCGCCATATCGTCCCAGCCGCCCACGGTCTGTGCCGGATCGCCGTGCGCCGCCTGCAAGGTCTGCATCGCCTCGAGGTACGCCGTGTGCGCGTCTGCCGCAGACCCGTATTCCTTGCTCAGCCCGATCTGAAGCTCGGCGTCGCATGTGCGCCGGATCGCCTGACGCAGCTCGTCCAGCGCGCCGTACAGCCCTCCGAAGCCGTCCTCCGACGCCAGCAGCAGCGCCGCGCGCTCGTCGGCGCAGAAGCCGCAGCAGCCGCATACCCGCGCAAGCACCCGCTCCGCCGCCGCCAGCACATCTGCCGCCCGCACCCCGTGCGCCTGGACGACTCCGGCAAGGACCGTGCTGCCGGCAGAGATCGCCATGCCGCTCTGCGCCAGCCGGGCGACGATCTCGTCCCGGCGGCAGAACGGATCGAGCAGCAGCAGCGCTGTCATGAGCTGTAATTCGCCCGAGCTGCGATGGCTCGTCAGGCTGGTCAGCCGGCAGACGATCCGCTCGTGGATCTTCCGCAGCTCCTCCGTCAGCTCCGCCATGCTGATGGGCTTGAGCAGATAGGCGACGATCCCGTCCTCAATGCCGGACTTTGCGTATTCAAACTCGTCATACCCGCTCAGAAACGCCACCTGCAGCAGCGGCTGCACCGCCTTTGCCTGCCGGACGAGCGCCGTGCCGGAGATAAACGGCATTCGGATGTCGGTCAGCAGGAAATCCGGCTGAAGCGCCTCCACCATCTGCAAGGCATCCAGTCCGTTGCTCGCTCTGCCCACCAGCCGGAAGCCCAGCGCCTGCCAGTCGATCAGCTGACAGACCGCCTGCAGCAGCTCCGGCTCGTCGTCGGCGACCAACACCGTCAGTTCCTCATTCATCCCCCGATCTCCCTTCTGTTTGTGTCTTTTCTGTTTGCGGTGAACATTATAAGGTATCCCCGACTCAAATACAAGCCCGGGCAAGCGCGCCCGCCGTGCCGGCTTTCTTCGAAGCGGGGGTCTTTTATGCCCGGATACGCGTCGCGCCGAACCTGTCCGGCGTAAAAGCTCAAAACGAACTCGACGAACGAACGCGTCTGCTCCGGCAGGGCTTCCGTTCTGCGTCAGACCAGATACAGGCTGCGCCCTGCGCGGTATTCGGCGCGGCGAGCACCATATGTTCGCGGAAAAACGGTGTGAAGGTAAGTTTGCCCGACCCATCCTCCGCGCCGGTAAACGGAAGCTGGGAATAGGTATCATCTGCATAGGATCGATTTAAGACTTCACCGCGCGATTCGGCAAGCAGAACCGGCGAGAGATTTTTCGTCAAGGCAAGGTTTGGAAAGCACAGGAGTACTTTGTGTATTTCGCGCTTTTCAAACCGCAGCCCTGGCGGAAAAGAGCCACCGAAGCGCGCCGGCGCAATTGCGCGGTGATGCTTTAAGACAATTATACCTGAAAGCTGTGAATAAATCTATTGCTTTTCGTGACGGCAAAAAAATAACGGGTATCCGGCTTTCACCAGATACCCGTTATTCCGTTCCCGATCCAGCCTGACAGAAGCCATGATCGCAATTTTTAGAATTACTGTCTTATGAGCACCCTTGTAAGGCCGGAGAGTTCTTCATAGGAGGTAAATTATTTGTCGTACATTTCGACCAGTTTGAGCAGGTGCTCGTAGCGCTGCTTCGCGTTCTCCTCGTTCTTCTCAAACAGAACGGTCGCGCGCTCCGGGAACTCGCGGGTCAGACGGCTGTAGCGCGCCTCGTTCATCAGGAACTCCTGATAACCGCCGGCGGGCGCCTTGGAGTCGAGCGTGAACTTCTTCTCCGCAGCGGGGTTGAAGCGGAACATATTCCAGTAGCCGCAGTCAACAGCGCGCTTCATTTCCTTCTGACAGTTCGCCATGCCGCCCTTGATGGAGTGCATCTCGCACGGAGAATAGCCGATGATGAGGGACGGACCATGATAGGCCTCCGCCTCCTGGATCGCCTTGAGGGTCTGCGCGGCGTTGGCACCCATGGCGACCTGCGCAACGTAGACATAGCCGTAGCTCATAGCGATCTCGGCAAGGTTCTTGGACTTGGTCTCCTTACCGGCAGCCGCAAACTGTGCGACCTGACCGATGTTGGAAGCCTTGGAAGCCTGTCCGCCGGTGTTGGAGTAGACCTCGGTGTCGAACACGAAAATGTTGACATCCTCGCCGGACGCGAGCACATGATCCACGCCGCCGAAGCCGATGTCGTATGCCCAGCCGTCACCGCCGAAGATCCATACGGACTTCTTGGAGAGGTAATCCTTCTTGTCGAGGATCTCACGCGCCAGCGTGCAGGCGGCGCAGTCGCAGTACTTCTCGCCCTTCGCCTTCAGCTCGTCGGCGTGCGCCTTGAACTGATCCACAGCGGCGAGCTCGTCCACGGTGGTGATATTCTCTTCCAGAGCCGCAACGTAAGCCTTGGTGGCAGCCGCGTTGGCGTCCAGCTCGTTCACGGTGTCGAGATACTTTTGAGCAGCCGCCTTCAAGTCGGCGTTTGCCCACTCGACGGCGATGAGTTCCTTGGTTTTGGCGATCAGGCTGTCGCGCAGCACCTTCTGACCGAGGTACATACCATAGCCGTGCTCGGCGTTGTCCTCAAACAGGGAGTTGCACCATGCCGGGCCGTGACCTTCCGCGTTCGTGCAGTACGGGGACGTAGCGCCCGGGCCGCCCCAGATGGACGAGCAGCCGGTGGCGTTGGAGATATACATCTTGTCGCCGAAGAGCTGCGTGACCAGACGCGCATAGCTCGTTTCGGCGCAGCCTGCGCAGGAGCCGGAGAACTCAAGCAGCGGCTTGCGGAACTGGC
>CALACZ010000037.1 GCA_937890735.1 uncultured Bacillota bacterium | reverse complement strand
GGATCTTCTGCGCCCATCATACCACCCGCAGAGAAAAAAGTAAAGAAAAGTCGATCGCGCCCCAACCGCGTAAAATCTCCCAATCGAGCCGTAGGGGCGGGGTGAATTGAGGTAATAGGTAATAGTGAATAGTGAAAAGGTATTATCTTCTGTAGGGGCGGACGTCTCTGTCCGCCCCGCGGCACGCACCCGCAAATCGGAACACACCAATGCGAAACCGTACAATGTATCACAATTGCCGTAGGGGAGGGGTTCTACCCCTCCCGGCGGTACAACGCCGCAAATTTGTATGCGCCAATACGGAACGGGATGTGTTGCGTGGTCGCCGTCCGTTGTGCGATTTGTTTTTACATCCTGCGCGGGCGGGGTAGAACCCCGCCCCTACGCTCACTATTCATCATTCATTATTCATTAAAACAAAAAGCAGGCAGGGTCATCGCCCTGCCCGCTCCGCTTCACTCCCGATACGTCCTCCATTCATCCCAGCTCATCTTTCCCAAATCACCCCACGTCAGCCCGTATGCCTCCGTCTCCGCCCAGGTGCACCAGCGGAACACATACTCGATCCCGAGCTGCGCGGGCAGCAGATCCTCGATGATCCCGCGCATCCGCGCGAACTCCGGCGGTATCCCCATCAGCCCCGGAAAGCGCACGCGCACATGATTTGCCTCGCCCGCCTCCTCCAGCGCGCACTGTGCGCCGCACGCGGGCAGACACCGCTGAAGCGCCTCCAGCGTAAACGCATCGTCCGTCACCTGCATCAGCGCCGCGATCGCCGCGCGCCGCGACGGCACATCCTCCACCGGCGCGCGATAGCGAAACAGCGCCTGCACGCGGTCCAGACCCTCGTCCTGTGCGCTCATCACGATGCTCTCGCGCCCGTTTTTCTCCAAAACCGCCCGCGCCGCGTCCATCTGCGCGCCCAGCGCTTCGAGCTGCGCCATGGAAAAGCTGCCGCTTCGGAACGTATACACGCCCAGCGGGCGCAGCAGCGCCATCAGCCTCTGCGCGTAGTTCATACCGCCGCCTCCGTCAGCATCAGCGTGCCGAGCACCGGCAGCCGGTCTGCCGCACCGGCAACATCCGCCGCCGGAGCGCTGATCGTGTAGTTTTCCACCAGCCCCGTGCCGTAGATCACATTCCCCAGCGCCGCGCGGTACACGCTTTTTCCGAGCATCCCGCCGCCGAAATACGCCGCCAGCGCGCTCGTCACCGCTGCCTTCGCCTCGTCAAACGACACCCCCGCCTTCGGCGTGAGCGCCGCCGTCACGGCGACCGTTTTCACGCTCGGCGCGCGTACCGTCACATCCACCGCGATCTCGCGCACCTTCTGGATGTCCGTCTGCACCTCTGCAACGAGCGCGTCTGACGGCACGCCGTCCTCCGCCGCGATCACCACGCCCACCGTGCCGATGCCGTTTTCGCGCGGAATGACCGACACCGCGCGCACGCCCGCGTGCGCCAGCGCCCGCTGCTCGTAAAACGCCGCGTTCGCGCCGTTCGGCAGATGGATGTAGCTGCCGAGCACCCGCTCGCGCAGCGCCTCGTCCGTCTCGCCGTCCGTCCCGCCGGTAAACGCCGCCGGGTTCGTCACGCCCGCCGCGCCGACCGGCGCCTGCGTCATCACCGTCACCGTCCCCGCCGCGGCGTTTCCGGCGCTGCCCGCCGTCTCCGCCTGCGCGGGCGCGTCGGCATACAGATCTCCCGCCGCGATCACCGTGTCCTCCAGCGTCACGAACCGCACCAGCCCCGCCGTGGAGCACACCGTCCCCGCCGGGATCGTCAGATCGTCCTCCCGCACCGGCTCTACGCGAAAGCGCAGCACGCCGTGCGCCCGTTCGCCGTCCTTGCGCGTGATGCCGCGCAGCGCAGCGTGGCGGTCGAGATATTCTCCCTCCGCCGTCTGCGGAAAGCTCTGCGCCAGCGCCCAGTCGGCGTAAATATACAGCGTCTGGAGCTGCGCCGCCGCCGCATACAGCCGCACCGCCAGATCGGCGCTGTCGTCCATCGAAAATCCCGTTTTTTCCGTAAACACATCCAGCATCTGCCGGTAAAGCTCCGAAACCTCTTTCATACCGTCACCTCCACCGCCGTCTGCGCGCCGCTCTTCGCGCGCAGGGTAAATTCCGCCGTCACCTGATCGTCGGAGACATTGCGCACCCGCGCCTCTGCGACCGTTACCTCCATATCCGCCAGCGCCTCCGCCGCCATCTGCATCGCCGCCTGATCCCGGGCGGCGGTTTTTTCGCGCCCCAGGCGGTAAAGGCGGCTTCCGAGCCGCGGCAGAAAGCACAGCGCGCCGCGCCGGCACGTCAGCCGGTACAGCGCCCGCTGTAACTCCTTTTCATCCCCGCGCAGCCGCACGAACCCGCCGAACCCGTCCGGCACATAATCGCCGCCCCGCAGCAAATTCTCCATCATTCCGCGCCCAGCTCCCTTCCGTTTACAAACAGCCGCCCCGTGATGCGCACCTTGCCCTTCAGCTCCATATCGCCGTTGTTGCGCAAAACGATCCGTGCCGCATTGGAATACACCATCACTTCGCCCGGCGCAAGCTCCGCCTGCGCCGCCTGCAATGCGCCGGGGATGTACGTCTGGCTCGCCTTGAGCACCAACACGCTCTGCCCCGCGCCCGGCTGCCAGCAGTAGCCCCCGGGCGAGATGATGCGCACATCGCGCTTTTCCCCGTCCGTCACCACCGCCGCGCCGCTGCCGCCCATGCTGATCGTCCCCAGCGCCGCCGCCTCGGTCTCCTGCTCCGGGTGCGTGATCCTTCTGGAAAGCCACATTGTTCCTCACCTCAGTTCCAGCGTTGTAAAAACGCCCGTATCGCCGCCGCAGTGCACCACTGCCGCCACAGTCAGCTCCTCCGCCGCGCCGAGCCCCGGCAGCCGCAGCGCTGCTGCATCCCCCGGCGAAATATCCGCCGGACCTGTCAGCTGCACCGTCACCTGCCGGAACTCCCGCGCGCTGTCCGCCAGCCGCTGCGCCGCCGTGCGCCACGTCGCGCGCAGCTTTCCGCCGCCCGTCATGCCGCCGACGTGCACGCACTGCACGCCGAGCTTACGCAGTTGCGCATTTTCAGCCACCTGCTGCTCGCCCGTGCGCGTGTTCACCATCACCTGCCGCGCCGCCGCGCCGTAGCGGTTCTGCACATAGCTGCACGCGCGCACCTGTTCCGCCTCGATCACCACGCGCCGCGGGCTTTCGTTTTTCCGCAGCACCAGCGTCCCGTCGGGCGCAAAGCGCGGGTAAATCTCCGCGCTGTGGCGGCAGAACCCGGTCAAGACCTGCCAGCAGGTGTAGCCCGTCTCCACGGCAAAATTCGCCACCTGCCCCATCGGCGCGGCGTCGATGCGCGTGATGCCGCAGGGCTTCACATACAGCCGCAGAATATCCGCAAGCTGCGCGCTCACAAATTCCGCCGCGCGCACCTGATTGTCCATCAGCGCCGCCGCCATCGACCGCCCCGAGACCTCCGCCAGCGCGCCGCGCCGGTCGAGCTTCACCGCAAAATCGTCCACCAGCCCGGTAAACACCGTCCGCTCGTCGTCCTCCGCCGTAAACCCGACCGCCTGCGTCAACACCGGCAGCCACGCCGCCTCATACGCAAAGCACACCGAAAAGCTCCCGCACGGGTCGCCGTCTGTCAGCCGGATGGACCATTCCAGAAGCGGCGGCAGCGAAACGACCGCTCCGCCGCAAAGTCGCAAGCTCCCCGTCATCCGATCCGCAGCTCCTCTCCCACACGAATGAGGTCCGGGTCGCGGATCTGCGGATTGTACGCCAGCATCTGCCGCATCGTGAGGTGATACGTCCGGCACAGCGCCCAGAGCGTGTCGCCCGTGCGCACCGTCACTGTCCGCGCCTTGCCGGACGCCGCGCTGTCCGCCGTCTGCGAAGCCTCCGCCGTCACCTCCGGCGCCGCCTGCTCCTCGCCCGCGTCGCAGAACTCAAAGCTGTACGCCACATAATCCTCGCGCGGCTCCTGCGCCAGCTCCAGCCGCGTAAAATACGCCCGGCTGCACTGCCATACCGGGTGGCGCAGCATCCCCGCCCCCGGCGAGCGGAACACCTCCAGCAGCCGCCGGAACTGCGTATACGCCCCCGCGCCGAAAAATTCGCCCTCGCCGCGCAGCACCGTGCAGCTCCTGCCAAGATCCTGTACGCAGTAATCGCCCAGCGGAATTTTGTGCGCCGCCGTCAGCCGCTCGCACGAGAGCGTGTAGCTTTTGGGATTGTTCGCCCATACAAATGTCTTGTACTGCATTGCAAGCAGCATATCCTATCCTCCGTACCGTCTCGCGTCGCGCTCAAAAAAGCGCGAAATTTCCGCCATCGACCACGCCGTCTGCGCCCCCGCCAGCCCCGTCACCTGCATCTGCTCCGCCGCCAGCGTGCGCACACCGCCCGGACTGCCCGCCGCCGCGCCCGCCTCGCCGCTCGCGCGGACCGTGTCAAACCGCGCCGCGCGCTGCCGCACCGCCTGCGCCGCCTGCCGCGCGGCGGCATAGTCCCGTAATTCCTCCGCCAGCGCCGCCAGCGGCGAATTTTCGCTCCCGCCGTCCGCCGCAAGCGCCCGTACAGCGGCGGGCGAGACGTCCTCCGCCCCGCCCGCCGAGCCGCCCGCCGCCGTCACGACCGCCTCCGGCAGCGCGTCGGCTTCCTCCGGCGCGCGGGCTTCCTCAATCGCCGCCGCCAGCGCCGTGTGCCGCAGCAGCACTCTGCCAATGTACTCCATCGCGCTTCAGCTCCTCATACCGCTTTTCGTCAAACGCCGCGTTTTCCTCCGGCAGCGGCGCGCCGCAGCAGACGCATCGCGCCGTGCGCGCCGCCTCGCGGCACGCCGGGCAGAGCCGGGCGAGCTCCTCCCGCTCGTCCAGGCACAGCTGCATCGCGCAGTAGAGGATCTCCCCCTGCGTCAGCTCCCGCGCCCGCGCCTCCGTCGGCAGCACGCCAAACGCCCGCAACACGCGCCAGCGCAGCCGCTCCTGCGCGTCCTGCGCCATCGCCTCCAACAGCGCCTGCTCCTCGTCCGCCCCGCCGGTGAGCCTGCCCGCCCGCGTCATCTGCTCATACGCCTGCATCAGCCGCTCGATCGCTTCCGCCGAAAGCGTCCGCAGGACCTCCCCGCCGTCTGAAAACACGCGCCCGCCGTCCTGTCCGCGCGCCGCGCGCGCCACGATGCACGCCCCCGCGCAAAGCCCCGCCGCCGCGCGGTTTTCGCCCGCCAGCCGCTCCGCCTCCGCCTGCGCCTGAAGCAGCGCGTATGCCGACACCGGCACGAGCCGCAGCCCGCCGCAGTCTGCCTCCGGCAGCAGCAGCGCGCGTACCGCGCCGGTCACTGCGCCGTCTCCACGCGGCTGCGCGCCTCCAGCGTGACCTTTTCCATCACGTTCCCGCCGACCTCGGCGCTCTCCTGGATCTCGCTCCACTGGCAGCCGCCGTAAATGACGCTGCGGTCGGGCTTGCACACCACCAGCGAGAAGTCCTCCAGCTCGAGGAATCTCACCCCGTCGCGGATGGCTTCATCCGTCGCGTAAATGCGCGTCAGCTCGATGATGTACCGCCCCTGACCGCGGATGGTCGCCACCGGCTGCTCCTGCCCGAAGGCGTAGATCGCCTTGCTCGAGCGCTTCGCCGTCACCTTGTAGCTCTGCACCACCGCCACACGGCGACCGTCTACCTCCAGGTAAATGTCCGCCGTCGTCGGCACTTTGATCCCCGTCATCTGCGCCCCTCCTTACACATGCATGTGCGCCGTGAGCAGAATGCGATTGAGCCCCTGCACCACCGTAAACTCAAATTCCACCACGCACGTCGTGCGGTCGTCCTGCGCCGCCGTCACCGTCAGCTTGTCATAGCCCTCGATGATCTCGCGCTCCACGCGCTCCTCCAGCTCCAAAACCACCTGATTGCGGATGGCTTTGCGCGTGAGCGCGTTATTTTTCGCGTGCGCGAATTTCGTGCGCAGCGCCGTGCGCAGCGCGGGGATGAGCTCGTCCAGGATGAGCATCGTCGTCAGCTCCCGGTACGTCTTGTCCGCGCTGCCGCCGGTCTTGCTGCGCGTGGTCAGCGCCCGGATGACCTGCACCCTGCCGCCCTCGCATTCCAGCGCCGTCACGCCGGCTGTCGCCAGCGCGTCGTATTCCGTGTCGGAATATACCGCCGTCACGCCGGTGAGTCCCTGTAATTCCAGCCCGTTCAGCGGCAGCGCCGGGTCGCGCTCCGCCGCCAGCGCGCCCGCCAGCGCCGCCGCCGCCATGCACCCGTCCTGCTCCGCCGTCTCGCCCGCAACATACACCTGCGGACCAACGAAAACCACGCGCTCGCAGTTGAGCTTCTGCGCCCGCGCGCCGAGCTGCGCCGCCGTCGCCGCGCCCATGCCGCAGATGCCGATGCACTCGCCCTTCTGCTGCGCCGCGCCGGAAAGCGCCGTGCAAAACGCCGTCTGCACCGCCTCCAGCGCCGACCCCAGCACACACAGGCTCGACCTCTTCTCTGCCAAAACCGCCGCGACCGCCGCGGCATACGCCTCCGCGCTGTCCTCCGCCACGGGGTAGGCTAAAACCGTCCCCGCGCCGTTCTGATACGCCAGCTTCAGCATTTTCCCGAGCTGGCTGTCCGCGCCGAACACCTCCTGCGCCCCCGCATAGGACGTCAGCGTGTAAACGCCCGCCTGCGCGTTCGACGTGCCGATCAGCGCGACCACGCGCTGCGCCGCCCCCACCGCCACGATGCTCGATGCATCATAGTCGGAGTACACGCCCGGGCGCTCATGATAGGTAATGCTCATTTGACCGCTCCCTTCAGAATAAAGTCCGTAAATTCCGTCTCGTCCTCGTCCGTCACGGCGTATACATACGCCTGCGCCTGCGCGCGCACCGGGCAGACGAAGCAGTCGCTCTGCGCGTCATAGCCGCACGCGCCCACGCTCAGCCCGCTGAGCTGCACGCCCGCCGCGCCGCCGGACAGCGCCGCAACGACCTTTTCCGTCTCGGCGTAGCACGCCGCCGACCCGCCGCGCCGCGGCGCAAAGATCTGCATCAAAATTTCCGCCGCCAGCTCGCAGCCGTACAGCGCCGTGCGCCCGCCGTCCGCCTCCTCCCGCATCCCCAGATACGAAAACTGCGCCGCCGCGCCGCTCTTCGCGCCCTGTAGGCCCACCGCCGTCACCGGCGCGTCCAGCTCCGGCGCTGCCCCGGGATAAAACTGCCGCACGACCGTCACGCCCGCCTCTGTAAGAAGTCCGCAGATCGCCTCGATCAGCTCATGCATCCGCCGTTCCTCCCGTCTCGCGCAAAAGCCCCCACACATACAGCGCCTCGTCCGCGAAAAACAGCCGCTCCGCGCGCTGCACGCGATAGCGTTTCCCGCCCGCGCGCACCAGAGCGTCCGCCTCCGGCAGCACGTCCGCCGGACCGATGTACACGGATCTTCCGCGCGGAATTTCCCCAATGGCGCGCATCGTCCGGCGAACGCTCTCCCAGCCCGCCTCCGTCACCGGCTGGATGAATGCCCGCACCGTCTGCGTGCCGCCCGTCACTGCGACCTCCGCCGCGCTGCCGTACTGCTGCAAAATGCGCCCGATCAGCTCCTTCATCCGATGACCCCCCTGCACGAAAGCCCGCCCGCGAGGAACGGCAGCATCAGCCGCTCCGCGGCAATCCGCAGCGCCCGGGCGCTGTTTGCCCCCGGCGTCACCGAAACGTCTCCCACGCGAAACGCCTGCACGCTGCCCATCCCAGCGGTTTCGCGGTAATTCGCCGCCGCCAGCATCGCCGCCGCGCAGGTGTAGCACGCGCCGCAGTCCTCCGCCGTCACATCCCGGCGAAGCCTCTTCGTCAGCTCGACCTCCGCCGCGCTGCAAAGCGCCCGCAGCGCCGCCTCATCGGGCGCGCCGGCGGCGGAAAAGCCCGCCGCCAGCGTGTAAATTTCGTCCGCCCGTGCCAATCAGATCACCAGCACCTTTGCCGCCTCCGGCATGATCTTGCCAAAGCCGGAGATGGACGTGATCGCCGCGCGCTCGAGCTGGCGGTCGATGAGCTTGTCGTATTCCACGCTCACCTCGCCCGCCTGCACCATCTCCAGCGCATAGCGGCGGTCCAGACCGATGAGCTTGCCCGACGGCACGCACGCCGCGCGCAGCAGCTCCGCGCCCATCGGGGCGGACAGCTTGCCCGTGCCCTGGAAATTGAGCCCCGTCAGCGGGTTCTGGAACTCCGTCAGCTTCAGCATCTTCACCATCGCGTCGGGAGCGGCGAGCAGTGCGTTCATCGTGTACGGCTCAAACTGCGACCAGAACTCCACGAGCTGCGCGTACGTCAGCGTCCCCTTCGTCCCGCTCAGCGGACTCGTGCCGATGGTCAGCGTCTCGGCGGCGTTGCCGTTCCCGTCGCCGTTTACCAGCACGTCCACGGCGTCCTGCAAATGCATCTTCTGGATGTACGCGCCGATCTGGCGCAGCGTCACGGCAAACAGATCGAGCTTCTGGAAGCGGATGGCCTCATACGACGCCACCAGCATTCTCCCGCGCTTGTTGAGCTTTACCAGATTCGACTTGCTGCGAATTTCGGTCGCCGGGATGCTCGCGCCCTCCGCCACCTGCATCAGCTTCTTATCCTCCTCCGACGCGGCGGAATACACGCTGCGGTAGTCCATCGCGTCGATGGTCGTCGTGGTCGCCACGATCTTCGGCAGCACGTCGTTTTCCTCCATGCCCTGCTTCACCGCGCGGGCGATATATTCCGGGAACAGCACGCTCGATTCCGCCGTGCGGAAGAATTTCTCCACCGGGTCAGAGTACGCGCCGCGCGCGTGAATATCAAAGCGCTTGAGCTGACGCTGGAACGCGTCCGTCCCCTCCAGCGCCGTGCCGGTGTAATTTTCGCTCGGGTCGAGCGATTCCAAAACCTGCGCAAAGCTCTTGCCGCTCTCGCGGTACATACCCTTTTCCAGTCTGATCGAATCAAAACCCATCGTTCTTCTCTCCTTTCCGAATTACAGGAACAGACCCACGGTCTTGTTTGCCGTGTCCACGTTCACCACCAGATGGCTTCTGCCCGTCTCCGCGGGCTTTGACTCCGTCGCCGCCGCGGGCACACGCACGCCGCTCGCACCGTCCGCCACCAGCGCCGAAAAGCCCAGCGCGGGCGCAGTCCCGGTGTACGGCAGCTTCACAAAGCCGCCCATCAGCACGCTTGCCGCGCCGTTTCGCACCTGCGTGATGACGCCGCAAAAATCGTCGCCGCCCGCGCACGCACCCACCGTGCCGTTCGCCGTGACCTTGCAGAGCTTGCCCTCCGCCGCGGTGTCTCCCGCGAGGAACGTCACATATCGCTCCGCGATCGCCTCAAAAGAAATTGCCATTGTCCTACCTCCTTCAAAATATGCAGTGTCAGAAAGCTGTCACTGTCATTTACACCAAAAACGCGCTGTCCGTCTCCTTCTTCGCCGCCTGCCGCTCCGCGAGCTGACATACCGGCGGATACATCCCCTCCGCCTTTCTGGAAAGGCTCTTCTCCGCCGATACGAGCTGCTCCGGCGACAGCGCCGAGACCATCATCTCCAGCACATCCTGCTCCACCGCCACATCCGTCAGCATCGCCAGCCGCACGACCTCCCCGCGCAGCCGCTCGCGGTACTGCCTGCCCAGCTCCGCCTGCTTCTGCAAATGCACGCGCGCAAACTCCGTCAGCTCGTCACCCTCGCCGCGCAGCCGCTTCAGTACGCCCGCGCTTCGCTGCGCCGGAACAGCCACAAACGAAAATTCGTAGGCGTCCTGCGGCTCGCACAAAACCGCCACGCATTCCTTCCCGCCGTATGCCTGCCCCTTCTCATGCTGGCACGTCCCGTAGTCCGCCCCGCAGATCGAGCAGACCGACCGCCCCATCGCGCACCCGACCGAGACCTCCTTCTTAATGCCCGCCTCGATCTCGCGGATGAGCTCCGCCGTCTTGTCCGTGCGCAGGATATACGCCCAGGCTTTGATATACGCCGCGCCGTCCGCGTATTCGACGCTCGTCTCAAAAATGCGCGCCAGCTGCTTTTCGCTCGACCACGCGTGGTCGGCAACGCCGGTCTTTCCCACGAACAGCTCCGCGAGCCGCGGCAATGCGTCGGTCGAAAACCGCTCGTGGTCGCGGTCCGGCTGATCGTCGCACAGCCGCACGGAAAAGACGTACACCTCCTCCGCCGCCAGCGGCGTCTTTGCCTGCAAATTGATCTTCTCCAGCTGCTCCGCCGTGGGCTTGCCCGCGGTCAGAACGCCCGCCTGCTTCTGAACCTCCATGATGTTACTCCTTTCCGTTTTCCGCCCGCAGCTTTTCCGCCTGCGCGCGGTAAAGCTCCGCGTGCGCTTCCTCCACCGTATCCTGAAGTGAAATATCGTCCCACACGATCTCCGCCTCGCCACCAATGCCCTCCGACCGCAGCCACGCCCGGCAAATTTTCTCCAAAACCGGCTGCACGCACCGCCGCAGCGCCCACAGCTCGGACGTGAGCAGATCCGCCTGCTGCGCGCTCATCCGCTCGGTGGACGACCAGCTCAGCCCCAGCATAAACGGCGGCAGCCCCGTCCTGGCGACGAGCTGTTCGAGGATCTGCCGCACCGGCACTTCGGAGTCGAGCGCCTGCCCGTCCGCGCCGATCACGCGAATTTCCACATCGCCCACCGCCACAAAGTCGCGCACCTCGCCGTTTCGGCTGCTGCGCATCGCCTGCGACCATTCGCGCGCCATCTGCTCCGCCGCCTGCTCTGACTGCACGGTCTCGCTGCCGGGCTTGTAAACGACGGAATAGCGCACATTCCCCGCCCGCTCCCAGTTGACGCCGATCGTCCTGTAAATTTTCAGCAGCACGTCCGCCAAAAACGGCATTGAGGCAAACAGCGACGTGCCGTAGGGATGCGCCGCGTTCGTGTTCCACGTTGAAAACAGCAGCAGATCCTGATACGGCAGCACCCGCTCCTGCCCGTTTTCCCACACGCATAGCTTCACCTCCAGCGGCGACGTGCCCTGCTTCACATGGACCTTCCGCACATCGCCCCAGCACACCGCCTGTAAGCGCCCGCCGGACATCACCAGTTCGCCCACCGCGCGCCCATACATCAGGAGGCTGTCGAGATACGCCTCCAAAAAGCCCGCAATGCCGACCTGTCCGCGCCCCACGTTCACCCCGCGCAAAAACCGCCGCAGTCCGTCCTCCGCGCGTTTATCCCGGCACGAAATGTCGAACCCGCCCGTCAGCCGCACCAGCTTTCCCACCGCCGCGTCCAGGATCGGCAGCGCCGCGCGCATCGCCTCAAACATCTCCTCCTGCGCCCCACCGAGCGCCCACGACTGCCCCAGCGCGCCGAACGGATTCTGCTCCTGCGTCCGAAGCTGCGCCGCCTTTGCAATACCCCGCTGTTCCTGTTTTCGCATCATGTACTCCCTTCCTGTCGTAAGACCGCCACCGCCGTAAATCCGCGCGGCGGCTCTAAAACGCCCATCACGAAATAGCGCATATCGTCCATCGCGTGGTCGTTTCGTTTTTCCACCCGGTCGCGCGTCCCGCCGCGCTCCCAGACATACAGGTCCATCTCCCGCAGGCAGTCCACGCACTCCGCGCAGATGACGATCCGCCCCGACCGCAGCGCGTCCGCCGTCCGCCGGATGCCGTTGAGCACATCGTTGTTCGCCTTCTCCACCTGCCAGCCCCGCCTGCGCAGCGTCTGGATGAAGCTCGCCGCCGACGGATCGACGATCACCCGCCGAATTTCCCGCCCGCCCGCGAGTTTTCCCAGCGCCCCGGCGTATTCCTCATCCGTCATCTGCCGTCCCTCGCGCCGCGCGTCAAAGTAAAATTCCTTCACCCTGTACCACACGCCGTCCAGCCGTCCCCACAGCCCGAACGACGCCGGATTCACCGTCCCGTAGTCGCACGAGATCACCCACTCCGAAAACTCGCCCGCCGGCGCGGGCTGTGCAAGGCTCGTGTCGTAAAAGTCGTACACCCGCCCCTCGGCGGCGACCCACAGCCCCTGTACGAACCGCCGGTAAAACACGCCCGCATACATCCGCGCGTACCGCCTGCGGATCTGCGGCGAGAGCGCGGGATTGTCCTGCATCGTAAAATGCAGATGCAGGCAGTTCATCTCCTCCGCCCGCATGATCCACTGCCGGTAAAACCAGTGCTGCGGACCTTCGGGGTTGCAGTTGAACCACAAGCGGCTGCCCGCGTCCGAGCACCGCGCGCACGCCTGCTCCACGAACGAGCGCGGCATCAGTACCACCTCGTCCAGAAACACGCCCGCCAGCGTCACGCCCTGAATGAGCGCCGCCGACCGCTCGTCGTTCCCGCCGAACAGGAAAAAGTCGTTCTCCCGCCCGCCGAAGCGCACTCGCCAGCACCCGTCCGCCGCCCGCCAGGAAAAATCCATCCCCAGCGCGCGGAACACCGGCAGCGTGTCCGCCAATACATTTCGCCGCAGCGCGCCCACCGTCCTGCCGCACAGTGCAAAGCGCCTGCCCGTAAATTCGCTCATCGCCCACAGGAAAAACCCCAGCGTCATCGCAAACGTTTTTCCCGAGCGGATCGCCCCGTCGCAGACGATCGCCTCATACCGCCGGTCGGGGCTGCCCGCGCGCCACCAGAGCATCGCCCGCCGCTGCTTGGGCGAGAACCCGCCGTTACGCTCCATCGTCCGCCTCGTGCTCCTCATCCAGCGCCTTCAAAAGCTGCCGCGCCGCCGCCGACCGCTCGTCGCCCTCGCAAAGCTGCGCGAGCTGTGCCAGAATTTTCGTCCTGTCCAGCAGCTTCAGCTCCACGCCGCCCTTGTCGCTGCGCTTGATCTCGGTGAGCATCGAAAGGTCGAGCTTTGCGATGTCGTCATACTCGCTCAAAGCCAGCTTCACGCAGTCGTTCACCCGTCCAAACGCCATCTTCCGAAGCTGCCGCCTGATCCGCTCCAAATCCGAATTAGCCATCGTCCCCGCAGCCCCTCACCACCTTTCACCCAAACCCCCAAAACCAGAAAAAGTTGCCTGAAAACAGACAACTCCCCCAAAAGCACAAAAAAGCCTCCCCTTGAGGGGAAGCTGTCCGCCGCACCCTGGCTTCCCCCTGGGGGGAAGCTGCCGGCAAAGCCGACTGATGAGGGGAAGGGTACTTATTTTTGAGATGTTACGCGTTTCGTCGTACCGTAGGGGAGGGGCTTGCCCCTCCCGTTGTTTCGTTAATGAATAATGAATGATGAATGGTGAATAATGAATAATTTTGTGTAGGGGTCGATGCCCACATCGACCCGGCGGCACGCACCCGCAAATTTTGCACACCCACCCCGCAAAAAGGCACACCCCCTTGCCTCCCCCTTTGGGGGAGGTGTCCGAGCGCAGCGAAGGACGGAGAGGG
>CALACZ010000036.1 GCA_937890735.1 uncultured Bacillota bacterium | reverse complement strand
TGTTGACATGACAAAATGGTGTGAACTCGCCAAGAAAAATATCCACAACCGTCCGGCGGGTGAAGGGCGCATGGCAGGCAAGATCTGCATCGTGACCGGCGCGGCGCAGGGCTTCGGCAAGGGCATCGCGCAGGAGCTTTATAACGAGGGCGCAACGGTCGTCATCGCGGACATGAACGAGCCGCTTGCCAAGCAGGTCGCGGAGGAGTTCGGCGCGCGCGCCGTCGCCATCGCGGTGAACGTGTACGACGAGGAGTCCGTCGCCGCCATGGTGGGAAAGACCGTGGAGCTGTTCGGCGGGCTGGATCTGATGCTCTCGAACGCGGGTGTTGTCCGCTCCGGTCCGATCGCGCAGGTGGAAAAGAAGGACTTTGAGTTCGTGACCAACATCAACTACACCGGCTATTTCCTCTGCGCGAAATATGCCGCCATCATCATGCAGGCGCAGCACGAGGCTGACCCCGAGGCGATGTTCGACATCGTGACGCTGAACTCCAAGTCGGGTCTTGAGGGCTCGAACAAGAACTTTGCCTACGCCGGCTCGAAGTTCGGCGGCATCGGACTGACGCAGTCGTTCGCGCTGGAGCTGTGTGCGTACAACATCAAGGTCAACGCCGTCTGCCCCGGCAACTTCCTCGACGGTCCGCTGTGGAGCGATCCCGAGCGCGGGCTGTTCGTGCAGTATCTGAACGCCGGCAAAGTGCCGGGTGCGAAAACGGTCGCCGACGTGCGGCGGTATTACGAGGCAAAAGTCCCGATGAACCGCGGCTGCCTGCCCATCGACGTGGCGAGAGCCGTCATGTACTGCGTGGAGCAGAAGTATGAAACGGGTCAGGCGATCCCCGTCACCGGCGGGCAGGTCATGCTGAATTAAAAATCTGAAATCAAGCGGTAGGGGCGGGGTTCTACCCCGCCCGCGCAGTGCGCAATCGCAGAATTGCACGCACCATCGGCGAAACCACACAACGTCCTGTAGAGGCGCGTGCGTGTTCGCATTGGTGTACCCCGATTTGCAGCGTTGTACCGCCGGGAGGGGTAAAACCCCTCCCCTACGCAAATTTGATGGTTTTTCACGGGTTCGCATTGGTTTCCGACGAGCTTTGAAGCATCTTTCCATGAGGAATTTTTTATGATCGACATTGCCATTCTCAACAAACTGAACGCGCCGGCGGCGGACGAGCGGCTGGCGAATTTGCGGGAGGTCTGTGCTTCTGCCCAATTCCCGCCGGTCGTGCCGCAGTACATCAACAACCACATCCATACGACGTATTCCTTCTCGCCCTACTCCCCTACGGCGGCGGTGTTTGCCGCGCGGATGGAGGGGCTTTGCACGGCGGGGATCATCGACCACGACTCCATCGCGGGCGCGCGGGAATTTCTCGCGGCGGCGCAGATCGTGGGCATACCCGCGACGGTCGGCATGGAGTGTCGCGTGTCGATGGACGGCACGGCGCTTGCCGGTCGGCGGACGAACAACCCCGACCAGGTCGGCGTGAGCTACATGACCATTCAGTCCGTCCCGCACGACCGCATCGACGAGGTGCAGGCGTTTTTCGCGCCCTACCGCGCCGCGCGCCATGTGCGCAACCGCGCGATGGTCGAAAAAATCAACGCGCTGCTGCCCGGTATCGAGCTGGACTACGACCGCGACGTGCTGCCGCTGAGCGAGGCGGCGAACGGCGGCGGCGTGACGGAGCGGCATCTCATGTACGCGCTGGCGAAGAAAATGGTCGCAAAAGTCGGAAAAGGTCAGCCAATGGTGGACTATCTTGCGTCCATCGGGCTGAGTCTCAGCGAAAAGCAGCGGGCGCAGATGCTGGACACGGCGTATACGTTCTACGAATACGACCTGCTGGGCATTCTGAAATCGGCGTTCGTGCCGAAAATTTATATCGACGCGA
>CALACZ010000035.1 GCA_937890735.1 uncultured Bacillota bacterium | reverse complement strand
GATGAAGCGATTTACGCGGCTGAACGGGCTGCAAAAGGCGATCCTGCTCGCCATCTGCGCGATGGCACTGGTGTTCTGCGTACTCTATCCCGTGACGCTCGCGCGGGTGGGCTACGCCTTTCGTGGCGCGATCCTGACCCCGGCGCGGACGGATGCGGGCACGGTGTATTCCGGCAGGGTGCACGGCGAGGCGGTCAGCTTTACCGTGGACGCAAGCGGCGCGGCGACGTATCGGGGCGGCGGGGCGGTATTCGGACCGTACACCGTGCGCGAGGACGCGAGCGCCATCCCGGTGGAGTTTTTGCAGTATGATATGCCATCGACCGGCGTGGAGCTGCGGCGTGGGGACGCGGTCATTTTTCGCGGCTGCCTGCGCGATAACGGCGAATATCGGATGCTGTACGACGAGAACGGCGATCTGGACGGTCTGAGCCTGTCCTTCTCGGACAGCGAGCAGACGCCCGCCGCCGAAGAGCCGACGGCGTTTGAGCTGCTGGCGCTGCTGGTGGATCTACAGCCGGAGCACAAGGGGCAGTGGGCGCTGGGTGCGCTGGGGCTGCTGGTGTGCGCGGTGACGGCGGCGTCCATTTTGTATGCGGACGAGCTGTTCCGCTGGGGCTTGTCGTTCCGCGTGCGCGACCCGAAGGCGGCAGAGCCGTCGGACTGGGAGCTGGCGAGCCGGTATTTTACCTGGATCGTGCTGCCGATGCTTGCGCTGGCAATGTTTATAATGGGGTTACGATGATGAAACGATGCTTTATTTTTGCGGCGGGGACGTTTTACGGTCTGCGCGAAGCGCCCCGCGCGGGCGACTTGACCATCGCGGCGGACGCGGGGCTGCTCAACTGCCGCAGCGCCGGGATCGAGCCGGAGCTGGTGATCGGCGATTTTGATTCGATGGAAAAGCCGCCGCGCGGCGGCTGCGTGGTCGCGCCGGTCGAAAAGGACGACACGGACACGATGCTTGCCGTGCGCGAGGGGCTTGCACGCGGCTGCGGCGCGTTTTACATTTATGGCGGCACAGGCGGCGCGCGGCTGGACCACACGCTGGCAAATTTGCAGACGCTGGCGTTTCTGCGCCGCCACGGCGCGCACGGGTATCTGTACGACCGCGATTTTGTCTACACCGTGCTGGAAAACGAAACGCTCACGCTCCCGCGGCAGGTCGAGTGGGGGCTGGTGTCGCTGTTTGCGATGAGCGGCACGCAGCGGGACGTAACGCTGGAGGGGCTTCAATATCCGCTGGCGCACGCGGACGTCACGGGCGACTTCCCGATCGGCGTGAGCAATCACTTCATTGCCGATACGGCGCGCATCACCTGCGGCGCTGGGCTTTTGCTCGTGGGCTGGCAGCTCCCGCCGCTCACAGAAACGCCCGCAGATCGGTCGCCAGCTGCGCCTCCAGCGCAATGAGCTTTTTGGCAATGTCCTTGGAGCACTCATCCGCCGCCT
>CALACZ010000034.1 GCA_937890735.1 uncultured Bacillota bacterium | reverse complement strand
GCACATAACGTCATGCGCCGCGTTTTCCAGCGCGTCGTCCAACGGCGCGAGCGTCACGCCCTCGCCGTATTTGCGCCTCAGCGCCGTGCGCAGGATATGGTCGCACAGCTTCGGGTTTTTCGGCAGCAGGCTGCCGTGGGAATACGTTGCGAACACGTTTTTATACCGCGCGCCCTCCGTTTTGTCCTCACCGTTGTTGCCGTAGCCCGCCAACACGCGCCCCATCGGGCGGACGCTGCCGCCGAGGTAGGTTTTGCCGGAGTGGTTTTCAAAGCCGACGATCTTTTCGTTCAGCTCGTCGCAGGTGAACAGGTAGTTGCCGATCATGCGCTGCTTCGAACCGATGGTGTACAGATCCAGCGCGCCGGTAAAATCGCACTGCTGGCCGTCCCAGGTCTTATAATACTGCCCCAGCATCTGATAGCCGCCGCAGATGGCGAGGAACGGCTTTTCATCCTCGATGGCGGCTTTGATCTCGGCGGTCTTTTCGCCCGCGAGGTCGCCGAGCAGGACCTCCTGCTCAAAATCCTGCCCGCCGCCGATGAAAAACAGGTCAAACTCCGCCGCGCGCAGCTTTGCGCCGATCGGCACGCCGGTCGTCTCGACAGAAAGCCCGCGCCAGCGCAGGCGCTGCTCCATACACAGGATATTGCCCCGGTCGCCGTACAGGTTCAGGACGTCGGGATAAAGATGACAAATTTTCAGTTCCATCCGCGCACCTCACTGCCAAAATTCGCGGTAGCCGTACCGTTTGCTGATCGTCCCGCGCAGTTCGAGCATGGCGGTGTAGGTCGGCATGACGATCACGGGCAGCTTTGAGGCGGTCATCTGCTCGATGAACGCGGGGTAATTCTTCTGAATGTGCAGGCGCTCTGTCGGGAAGCCCGCGTATTTCAGCCGCAGCGCCATATCCTCCGCGCGGCAGCCGGAGACGTAAATTTCCTTCAGCACGTCCTCCATCGCCGTCAGACGCTCAAAATCCACATCCCAGATCCAGCTCACGTCCCGCCCGTCCTGCGCGCGGTCGTTGAGGCAGACGGCAAACACGAACGGCTCTTTCTGCTGCGTGAGGAAATTGAGCACCTGATTGCAGCCCGCGGGATTCTTGATGAGGCTCATGCGCACGGGCGTCTCGTTCAGGACGAATTTTTCCATTCGCCCGAAGCCGCAGGCAAACTCGCCGAGCGACTTTGCAGTAGCCTGCGCGTCCAGCCCCATGAGCTTGCCCGCCGCCATACAGGCGCAGGCGTTATAGATATTGTACCCGCCCGGCAGGCAGATCGTCGCGGGGATGCTCTGCGCGTCCACGGAAAATATGACCTGCGAGCGCTCGCTGTCAGAGCGCACGACCTCCGTCACCGCGACCTGCGGCTGCGGGCGCGCATAGCCGCACGCCGGGCAGCGATAGCCGCCCAGATGTCCGTAGGTCACATAGTCGTAGACGTACTCATGCTTGCAGCGGATGCAGTACGGCGCGTCCGACAGCTCCTCCACGCGCGTGGCGTAGATGGGCGTGTTCACGCCGTAGAAGATAACGCGGTTTTCGACCCGGTCTGCGATGGAGGTACACAGCGAGTCGTCGGCGTTGAGCGCGAGGACGGCATTTTTGCTGTTGCGGATGCCGATGAGGATGTTTTCCAGCGTATGCGTGACCTCGCCGTAGCGGTCGAGCTGGTCGCGGAACACGTTCGTCACCACAACGCCCTTCGCGTCCACATAGCGGCTGATCGCCTTGAACGCCGCCTCATCGGACTCGATGAGCGCGTGCGTATAGCGGCAGCGCCCGGTGAGCGTGCTGTTGGCGGCAAATTCCGCCGTCACGCCGCTGAGCAGGTTTGCGCCGGTCCTGTTGGCAAAGAAGGAGATTCCGGCGGCGCGCCACGACTGCTCGATCATGCGAGAGGTCGTGGTCTTGCCGTTGGTGCCCGTGACGATCAGCGTCGTCACGCCCTTTGCCAGCGTTCCCAGCAGGTTCGGATCGATCTTGAGCGCGATGCGTCCCGGCAGGTCCGTGCCGCCGCGCCCGAGCAGCCGGATCATGCGGCGGCTGAGCTTGCACGCCGCCACCGCGAAAATGGTTCTGAGTTTCATGCAGATGTTATAGCATAATTCCCCCGGTTTTACAATATTGAGAACGAAGTGTGAACAAATTTTCTCTTGCCGTGGTTGTCATAATCTGATATAATGAAAAAGATTTCGGAGATTTTTGTCTCGTTTAGTAGCCGATGATTCAATTGGCAAGAGTTATCGGCGAGAGATTTTGCCCCAAATGAAAGTTTGGAAAACGTAGGAATACTGTATGTATTTCAAGTTTTTCAAACTGCACAGTTGGGGCAAAAGATCCGGCGATAACCGCAGGCGATTGATTCAGCGGTTACTTAGGAGGGTGCGTTATGCGGTTTATTTCCTGGAATGTCAACGGGCTGCGCGCCTGTCTGGGCAAGGGCTTCCTCGATTTTTTCGAGACCGTGAACGCCGACTGCTTCTGCTTACAGGAGACAAAAATGCAGCCGGATCAGTTGGCGCTGGATCTGCCGGGCTACCGGCAGTATTGGCACTCGGCGGAAAAGAAGGGCTACTCCGGCACTGCCATTTTTACGCGGCACGAGCCGCTTTCCGTGCAGTACGGCATCGGCGATGAGCGGCTGGACGGCGAAGGACGGCTCATCACGCTGGAATTTGACCGCTATTATCTCGTCACCTGCTATACCCCGAACGCGCAGGAGGACCTGAAGCGCCTTGACCACCGCATGGCATGGGATGACGCATTCCGCGAGCATCTGCGAATGCTCGACGCGAAGAAGCCCGTGATCGCCTGCGGCGACCTTAACGTGGCGCATGAACCGATTGACCTGAAAAATCCCGGTCCGAACCGCGGAAACCCCGGCTTTTCCGACGAAGAGCGTGAAAAATTCACGCAGCTCCTCGCCGCCGGGTTTACCGATGTGTTCCGCTGGCGCAATCCCGAGCTGACCGGCGCGTACTCCTGGTGGAGCTACCGCTTCCACGCGCGGGAAAAGAACGCCGGCTGGCGGATCGACTATTTTCTCATCTCCGACCGGCTGCGCAGCGCGGTGCTGGCCGCGCCGATCTACCATGAGATCCTTGGCTCTGACCATTGCCCGGTGGGGCTCGAACTGAAGGAGGAATTTTGAATTGAAAGCGAGAAGAAAGCTCTGCGCGCTGGCGCTGTGCTTTGCGCTGCTGCTGACGCTGACCGGCACCTGCCTCGGCGTGAGCGTCGCCGGCTACAGCAGCTGGTTTGCCGGCGACTTTACGGAAATGAACACGCTCGGGCTCATCCCGGATTCCTTTGCGGGCTATGATCTCAAAAACAACATCACGCGCGGCGAGATGTGCCGTCTGGCGGTCCACGCGTTCGAGAAGATCACGAAGGACTCCATCGAGCCGTCCCGCACGGATTATTTTTCCGACACCAGCGACACCGTTATTTTGCAGGCGTATGAAGCCGGTATCGTCTCCGGCTATCCCGACGGCACGTTCCGCCCCGACCAGAAGCTGACGCGGCAGGAATTTTTCCAGATCATCCTGAATTTCTGCAACGCGGCGGCGTTCCGCCCCAGCGCGGACGGCACGGATATGTCAAAGTTCCTGGACTATTCGCAGGTTGCCTCCTGGGCATCCGACGCGGCGCAGATCTGCTACAAGTGCGGCTATGTCTATGGCACGGCGGTGGACGGCGGCAGCGTCCTCAACCCCACCGGCTACACCTCCCGGCAGGAGGCAATGGCGATGTTCCTGCGCGCGTATAAGGGCGTGAATGAGTATTACTACGGGCTCGTCCTCAGCGCCACTGTCCAGGCGGACGGGTACGATGAGGACGACGTGAGCGTCAAGGACTATACCGACACGCTCTACGTCGATACCGACAAGCTGAATGTACGCGATTCGTGGACGTCCAGCAGCACCGCCGTCGGCACGCTCACGCGCGGCGAGGCGGTCAATATCACCGGTAAGTGCTCCAACGGCTGGTATCGCATCAACTATGAAGGGCACGTCGCCTATGTGCACGGCGGCTACCTGTGCGACAGCTCCGGCACATTGCAGACCATCGACGTCAGCGGCAGCGGCGCGGGCGTGGAGATCGCAAACTTTGTGATGCAATTCGTCGGCTATTCGTATGTGTACGCGGGCGCGTCACCGTCCACGGGATTTGACTGCTCGGGTCTGATGTACTACTGCCTTGGGCAGTACGGCTACTCGATGAACCGCACGGCAGACGGGCAAATGCAGCAGGGCGCGTCGGTCTCGCGCAGCGAGCTGCAGGTCGGCGACCTTGTGTTCTTCGGCTACGGCGGCTACGCCGACCACGTCGGTATGTACATCGGCGGCGGCAACTTTGTCCACGCCTCCACCCCGTCCTCCGGCGTGCGTGTGGACTCGCTGGAGCAGACGTACTACGTCAATAAATACATCGGCGCTCGCCGCATTATTGGGTAAGAAAATGATCAAAAAGCCTTCCCCGAAAGCGGGTGCAACTTAGGGATTTCATAATCCCGGAAATATCGGCATAGTCGTGT
>CALACZ010000033.1 GCA_937890735.1 uncultured Bacillota bacterium | reverse complement strand
AGCGAGCTGGGGATCGCGGTGAGCCCGCTGGGCAGCGTGACGCTTTCCAGACTGGGGTTGCTGCCGAGCGCGGAAGCGCCGAGCACGGTGTCGCTGCCCTCAAAGACGATGGATGTCAAGCTCCACGTTTTGGTCATGTAGCGCCCGACATAGTAAAACGCCATCTTTTCAACGGTTTTGATACCGGCGGGCACAACGATGCTTGTGATCCTGGAAACGCTGTCGGCATCCGTTTTGCCGTAGTAGCTGCCGTTGCCGCAGAACGCGCCCTCGGCAACGCCCACGACGTCGTAGGTCTCGCCGTCCGCAGTGTACTGCGTGGGCAGGGTGATCTCGCCGCCGCTGCCTTCATAGCCGGTGATCCACGCCTCGCCGCCGCGCAGCTCAAAGAAGAAGTTGTGCACAGGATCGGTGGGCTGCTCCGGCTGCTCCTCGCCGCCGGAGGGGGGGTATGCGGGGTCGGCAAGGTCGCCGCTGATCTCGCTCAGAAGCAGCCAGTCATCCTCGAAGTCCGAGAAGCTGTCCGCGTGCTCCTCTTTGCAGTAGATCGTGACGCTGCCGTCCAGATCGTAGTTGTTTTCCAGAAGATCGTAGGGGCACGCGCCGTAGAAGTACAGAGCCTCCAGGCTGTCCATGTACTCGAATGCGCACGTACCGACGCTCGTCACCGTAGACGGGACGACGACGGTTTCGACATCTGCGTTCATCATGAACATACCCATGGCAATGCCGGTGACAGCCTCGCCGTCGATCGCGGCGGGGATGACGACGTTCGTCAGGTCGCCGTCGTAGTCGCTGTTCAGGTCGATCTCGCCGTCCTCCAGCGTAAATGCTTCCGCCGGGGTCGGGTCGGGCGTCTGCGACGAGGGATCGGTGCTCGCCGCGAACGTCAGCCCGGTGAAGAGGCTGAGGATCATGCTGAGCATCAGCAGCCAGCACAGACCCTTTTTCATGGTTCTCATAGTTTCTTCTTCCTTTCTTTTTTATGCTATATGGTTCGCGCAAGGCGTTTGACAGGGAGAAAGCGACCCGTCCGGGTCAGGCATTGTGCCCGTGCATCGGGCAGCCGCGCGCGGCATTGCCGCCCGCTTCTTCGCGCATCGCCGCGCGCACGAGGATCATCTCGCCCGCAATGCTGACGGCGATCTCGGCAGGTGTGACCGCCTTGATGTCCAGCCCGATGGGCGCATGCACATCGTTCAGCCGTTCGGGCGGTATGCCGCTTTTCAGCAGCCGGTCGTTGACCGCCGCGATCTTCCGGCGCGAGCCGATCACGCCGAGGTAGGCGAACTCGCCGCGCAGCGCGTACTCCTCCACGGCGTAGTCGTGGATGTGCCCGTGCGTCATCACGACCAGATAATCTTCATCGGTGATGGTCAGGTGATCGGAAATGTTCGTAAATTCATCGCAGATCATGTCCTGCGCGTCAGGAAACAGCTCGCGCGTGAGCAGCTCCGCCCGGGGGTCATAGATGACGGGGGAGAAGTCCACGCTCCGCAGCACCGGGCAGAGACTCTGTGCAACGTGCCCCGCGCCGAAGATGATGACGCGGTCGCCCGTGGGCAGCGGCAGCGAAAAGCGCCCGTCCGCCCGTGTGCACGTCCTGCGGCAGAGCGCGTCCAGTGTTTCGGCGCTCAAATTTTCGCCTGCCAGGCACTGTCCGTCCGCGGCTAAGGTCGGCGTGCCGCCGTCCTCACGCAGGATGAGCCAGCCGTGCTGCCGCGCCGCCGTGCGCGTCTGCGCGATGTGCAGCACCTCGTCCCAGAGGGCACTTTCGGCGGGGATGAACTGAAAATGCGCCGTCACGTCGCCGCCGCAGATCATGCCGATGTCCTCGGTCTTGTTGGCGCGGAGGATAAATTCGTGAATGCCGGAGCGTTTTTCAGCGGTGAGCGTTTTGCCCATAGCTTCGCTGCGGCGCTCGATCGCGCCGCCGCCGACCGTTCCGGCAATGCGCCCCTGCGCGCCGACGAGCATGAGCGAGCCCTTGCCGCGCGGTGCGCTGCCTCTGTCGGCGATGAGCGAGACGAGCACGCAGTCGCGCCCCGCCGCGTGCTCGGATACGAGCTGTGAGAGGATCGTTCGCATGGGTTTGATTCCTTCCGATATTTTTTCAAAAGAATAACGATGCTGAAAAAGAAGCGCTGCGCCCGCAGCGTTCAATTGCACAGACATATTATAGCAGAACCCGGCGGTTTTGCACAAATTTGCCGTACGATATTATGGAAAAACTATTCGCCATTGCCGAATTTTCTGAAAAGATCGAAATTATCATGCCGCTCCGCCCGGCGTTTGCTATAATGCGTGGGAGTTTTTTGCAGGAGGAATGAAAAAATGCCGCATTCGAGATATGCCGTCGCGCGGCGGTGGCTGCTGTTCTGGACGCTGTTCATCGGCATCGGCGCGGCGGCGGGCGCGGTCGGGATGCTGCTCGATCCCAGCGGGCGCGCGCTCGGGATGGACGCGATGCTGCCGTATTTTCAGGTGCTGCCGTTTGCGGACGCCCTGTTTCAGGACTTCACATTTTCGGGCTGGGCGCTGCTGATCGTCAACGGACTGACGAATCTCACGGCGGCGGCGCTGCTGCTGGCGCGCAAACGCGCGGGCGCGGTGCTCGGCGGCGTGTTCGGCGTGACGCTGATGCTGTGGATCGGCATTCAATTTTATATGTTCCCGCCCAATTTCATGTCCACGATCTACTTTTTCTTCGGGCTGGCGCAGGCGGCGACCGGCTGGGCGGCGTGCGTGTTTCAGAGGCAGGAGGCGTTTCGCTTTGACCCCGCCGACTATCCGCACGCCGGCACGGACGGCAAGCAGCTCGTCGTATATTTTTCGCGCATGGGCTACGGGCGCAAGCTCGCCTATGAGCGGGCGGAGCGCACCGGCGCGGCGGTGTATGAACTTCGCGCGACCGAGCGCACCGAGGGGACGCTCGGCTTCTGGTGGTGCGGGCGGTACGGGATGCACCGCTGGGATATGCCCATCGAGCCAGTCACGGTCGATCTTACAGCCTTTGACCATGTGACCGTCTGCGCGCCCATCTGGGTGTTCCGCCTCGCCGCGCCCGTGCGCACGTTCTGCCGCGCGGCGGCGGGGAAGATCAAAGAGGTCGATTACATCCTCGTCCATCACCAGAACAGCTGCTACGAAAACGCCGCGGCGGAGATGGATGCCCTGCTCGGCATCGAGCATACCGCCCTTACCAGCGTCCGCTGCCGTCAGGGTACATATAAGGAAATCACCCCGTGAGGCTTTGCCTCACGGGGTTTTCCGTTTGCGCGGTTTTCGTGTTGGAATGGGCGTGAGCCGCTCGAGAATGGGCACGACCTGCTCCAGCAGCTCGCGGTTTTCGATGTCGAGGATGTAGCGCTCGTGCGCGCCGTCGTAGGGGATGCCGCACGGCGCATCCGCAAGGTACGGCGCGAGCTCCGGCAGCTTTTTGATAAACGGCACATCGTCGCAGATCAGGATGATCGGGCGCTCGTTCAGGTAGATCATATAGTCGCCGAACATGAGCTGCGCGCGCACCGCGCCGAACGCCTGCACCTGATCGCAGGCGAATTGAATGTACTGCTTGGAGCTTGCCATAAAACATCCCACCTTCTGTTTTTGAGCATCATAGCAGAATTTTTGCCGCGCCGCAAGGCGATACACGCAAAAATCCCCCCGGACGGTGCGTCCGGGGGGTAAGTATCAGGAGATGACGTCCATATTTTTGAGCTGCAATTGCAGCTTGTCCGCGATGAGGGCGATGAACTCGGAGTTCGTGGGCTTGCCCTTGGTGTTGGACACGGTGTAGCCGAAGAAGCGCTGGAGCGTTTCCAGATCGCCGCGATCCCACGCGACCTCGATGGCGTGGCGGATGGCGCGCTCCACGCGCGAGGGCGTGGTGGAAAACGTCTTGGCGACCTGCGGATACAAAACCTTCGTGATGGCGTTGATGACGTCCATATCATCCACGGCGATCATGATCGCCTCGCGCAGGTACTGATAGCCCTTGATATGCGCCGGAACGCCGATCTCGTGGATGATGGACGTGACCATCGCCTCCACATTGACCTCCGAGCGCTTCTGCGGCGTGAGCTTCATCTGCCGGTCGAGCTGGACGATCTCCGTCAGGTGGTTCGCCACCGCCTCAAAGTCGCACGGCTTTGCCATGAAATACTGCACGCCGAGCTCCGCGGCGCGTACGCTGACGTACTCCGTCATGTAGCCGCTGAGGACGAGCGCCAGCGGCGGCTTTTCCAGCTCCTGCGCCCGGCGCAGGACCGAAAGCCCGTCCAGCCGCGCCAGCATCAGGTCGAGCACCAGCACGTCCGGGCGTTCGCGCTCCAGAAGCTGCACTGCCGTCTCGCCGTCGTGCGCCGTGCCGGTGACGTCAAATACGCCGCGCTGCTGGAGCGCACGACTCAGGTGTTCACAAAATTCTTCGTTGCCGTCGGCAATCAGGATCTTAACACGATTTTCCATATCTCAAAACCTCTCCTCAACGTATATAATTGGTATTTTTTGCAAGATAAAATGGAACGATCGCTGTGACACCCATAATATAGCATAAACTACTATTTTTTTCAATAGGAAATATCCAGAAAATGGTAGAAATAATCGACAAATTTCGTCAGCTTATCAAGTTTTCTCCAAAATCGGCAGAATTTCCAGCAGATCGCCCACCACATAGTCGCAGCGGTCGTCCGCTTTTTCGCGGCTGCCGTAAAAACAGGTGGGGATGCCCGCGTTGCGCCCGCCCTGCATATCGGAGGACAGGCTGTCACCCACAAGCAGCGAGCAGGCGCGGTATTCCTCGCCGATGGCGGCGAACACGGCGTCAAAAAACGCCTTGTCCGGCTTTTGATACCCCACGCGCTCCGAGACGAACACGCCGTCAAAATACTTGCCCAGTCCCGCGCCCTCGATGCGCGCGTCCTGCGTCATCGCGTCGCCGTTCGTGACCACAAAGACCTTGTATTTGCCGTGCAGCGCCTGCAAAAGTTCGACTGCGTGCGGCATGAGGTCGTAGCCTTCTGACAGGTGGATGCGGTAGAGATGGTCAAATTCCTTCCCGTCCGCCTTCAGCCCGATGCGCGCGAAATACACGTCGAAGCGCTCGTAAAACAGCCGCGCGCGCTCGATCTCGCCGCGCTCAAACAGCTTCCAGTAGTGGTCGTTGAGCGCCTCGTAGTCGTGGAACATTACGCGCGTAAACTCCACGCCATACGCCGCGAATGCCTTTTTCAGCGCCTTGTAGGAGCTTTCGTCAAAATGAAACAGCGTGTTGTCGATGTCGATGAGAACTGCTTTGAAACGCATACCGTGCCTCCGTGATCAATGATTTCTGTCATTATACAGGATTTTGTGCTATAATGCAAAAAGACACGAAAAGGAGTTTTCTATGGATCATATTTTCACGACCCTTGCGCAGGAGCTGGACTGCGATGCCAGATATGTCGAAAACGTTGCGTCGCTGCTGGACGCGGGCAATACCATCCCCTTCATCGCGCGCTACCGCAAGGAGGCGCACGGCGGCATGGACGATACGCGCCTGCGGCGCTTGCAGACGCGGCTGGACTATCTGCGCAGCCTGCAGGCGCGGCGCGAGGAAATTTGCGCGCTTATCTCTGCGCAGACGGAGCTGACGGACGAACTGTCCGCCGCGATCGAACACGCCGAAACGCTTTCGGCACTCGAAGACATTTACCGCCCGTACCGTCCCAAGCGGCGCACGCGCGCCACGATGGCAAAGGAAAAGGGCTTGGAGCCGCTGGCGGACGAAATTTTCGCGCAAAATTCCAATGCGCCGCGCCCGGAGGTGCTGGCGGAGCGCTATGTCGATGCCGAAAAGGGCGTGGAGACGGCGCAGGACGCGCTTGCGGGCGCGTCGGATATTCTCGCGGAGCGCTTTTCGGACGACGCCGCTATCCGCGGCGATGTGCGGACGCTGCTTCAGCGCTCGGCGCGCCTTTGCAGCCGCGCGGCGGGGGAGGAGGACTCCGTTTACCGCCTGTATTATGAGTTTTCGCAGCCGGTCTCAAAATTGCAGGGACATCAGATCCTGGCGCTCGACCGCGGCGAGCGCGAGGGCTTTTTGAAGGTCACGATCGAGCAGGACGAAGCCGCCGCCGTGCAGGCGATCCGCCGCCGGACTGTCCGCCCCGGCAGCCCCGCGATGGCGTTTCTCGCGGATGTTGCGCAGGACTGCTTTAGCCGCCTCCTCGCGCCGAGTCTGGAGCGCGAAGCACGCGCAGAGCTGACGCAGCGCGCCTGCGCCGGTGCGATCGAAAACTTTGCGCTCAATCTGCGTCCGCTTCTGATGCAGCCGCCGGTGCGCGGCAGCGTGACGATGGGGCTCGACCCCGGCTACGCGCACGGCTGCAAGGTCGCCGTGGTGGACGCGACGGGCAAGGTGCTGGACACCGCCGTCGTCTATCCCACCTTCAGCGCCCGCAAAAAGCAGGAGGCGATTGACACGCTCAAGACCATGTGCCGCCGCTGCGGCGTGCGGCATATCGCCATCGGCAACGGTACGGCTTCCCGCGAGACGGAGCAGATGACCGTGGAGCTGCTGCACGAGCTTCCCGGCGTGTCGTATATGATCGTGAACGAAGCCGGCGCGTCGGTCTACTCCGCGTCGGAGCTGGCGGCGGAGGAATTTCCGCAGTATGACGTGAATCTGCGCTCGGCGGTGTCGATCGCGCGGCGGCTGCAAGACCCGCTGGCGGAGCTGGTCAAGATCGACCCCAAAGCCATCGGCGTGGGGCAGTATCAGCACGATATGCCCGAAAAGCAGCTCTCCGCCGCGCTGGAGGGTGTGGTGGAGGACTGCGTGAACGCCGTGGGCGTCAATCTCAACACCGCCTCGATGCCGCTTTTGCGGCAGGTCGCGGGGCTGAGCACGGCGACGGCGAAAAATATCGTCGCCTACCGCGAGGAAAACGGCGCGTTTTCGACCCGGCGGCAGCTTTTGAAAGTCCCCAAGCTCGGACCGAAGGCGTTTGAGCAGTGCGCGGGCTTTTTGCGCGTGCCGGAGAGCAAAAATATCCTCGACCGCACGGGCGTGCACCCGGAGTCCTACGACGCGGCGCAGAAGCTGCTGACGCTCTGCGAATTTTCCCCCGCGGATGTGGGCACGCCCGCCATCGCGCAGCTTCCGCAGCGCGCCGCCGCGCTCGGCTATGACAAGCTCGCCGCGCAGTGCGGCTGCGGCAATATGACGCTGCGCGATATTGCCAAAGAGCTCGTCAAGCCCGGGCGCGACCCGCGCGACGAGCTGCCCGCGCCCATTCTGCGCACCGATGTGCTGGAGCTCAAGGACCTCAAACCCGGCATGATCCTCTCCGGCACGGTCCGCAATGTCATCGACTTCGGCGTGTTCGTGGACATCGGCGTGCACCAGGACGGGCTGGTTCATATCTCGCAGGTCTGCAATCAATTTATCAAGCACCCGTCCGAGGTCGTGCACGTCGGCAACGTGGTGCAGGTCAAGGTGCTGGAGGTCGATGAAAAGCGAAAGCGCATCAGCCTGACCATGAAGGGGGTCTGACCGTGCGCGATAATTATGCGATCACCACCGCGCGGGCGGCGCAGCTCTTTTTGGGTTACGACTCCGCCGCGATGGCGGAAAAATTCGATCTGCCGCTGGATGAGGAGTATCTTTATATCACCTTCGTCGCCGCGCCCTACCGCGTCAGCCGCAAAACGGGGCTGGTCGAGCGGCTGGATGGTGATGAGCCCGCGGCCGCAGGCTTTAACGAGAGCCTGACGATCTACGACGTGCTGTGCGATTCCAAGCCGGGCTGCCGCCTGTCCGGGCGGTACTGCCGCGTCAACAGCCTGCCGGGCGTCGCGCAGACGGCGGGGCTCGGCAACGACCTGTTTGACGGCTACGCCAAACGCTTTGACCGCGACCCGGCGGCGCTGGCGCGCGCGTGCGAAGCCCTCGGCGGCACGGAGCTTCCCGGCGCGGACGTCGGCTATACGCTGCCGCTGTTCCCGTTTTTGCCGGTGCAGATGCGCTTCTGGCGCAGCGATGAGGAGTTTCCGCCCAGTTTGCAGCTCCTGTGGGATGAGCACACTCCCCAGTTCATGCGCTACGAAACGACTTATTACGCCGCGGGACATCTGTTTGACAGACTGAGCGGGGAGCGATAAAACGCAGGACGCTCCGTATTTGCGCAGGAGAGGGGCTCTGCCCCCGCCGTTTTTTGAAGCAGCGATGGTTTGCAGAACCCCATGGCTTCCCCTCCGGGGAAGCTGTCTGCGGAGCTTTTGCTCCGCAGACTGATGAGGGTCGGGGAGCAGTTACGTTTTGAAACAACTGCAAAGCTATCCGTCAGTGCTCCCCGACCCTCATCCGCCCCTTCGGGGCACCTTCCCCCAGGGGAAGGCATGGGTGCGCACCAATTTGCCGGATTTGCACAAGTTCCTTGGCTCTCCCTTTGGGAGAGCTGTCAGCGAAGCTGACTGAGAGGGTCGGTGTGGTCGTTGCTGACTCTCTCCGTCCTTCACTGTGCTCGGACACCTCCCCCAAAGGGGGGAAGCAAGGGTGCGTGCCGTACCGATGGGTTTGCAAGAGTCCAAGGGGAGGCTTTGGTGCGGAGAAAACCCCGAACCTGTTTTTACAGGTTCGGGGTTCGTAATTACTGGTGCACGCGCGTGCCGGTTTTGCCGGCAATGCCGTCTTTGGCTTTTTCCAGCAGGGTGATGAGCGCGGTGCGGCCCGGCTTGGACTCGGCGAACGAGACCGCAGCCTGCACCTTCGGCAGCATCGAGCCGGGGGCAAACTGCCCCTCGTCGGCGTACTGCTTTGCCTCGGCGGGGGTGAGGTCGGAGAGCCACTGCTCGTTTTCCTTGCGGAAATTGATGGCGACCTTCTCAACAGCCGTGAGGATGATGAGCATATCGGCGTCGAGCAGCTCGGCGAGCTTGGCGGATGCAAAATCCTTGTCAATGACGGCGGGCGTGCCGTAGAGCTTGCCGTCCTTCAGGATGACGGGGATGCCGCCGCCGCCGACGGTGATGACGACCGTTCCAGCATTGACCAGCGCCTGCACGGTGTTCTTCTCAATGACGTCGATGGGCTTGGGGGAGGGAACGACCTGACGGTAGCCGCGGCCGGCGTCCTCAACCATGGTATAGCCCTTTTCCTTGGCGATGCGCTCGGCGGTCTGCTTATCGTAGAACGCGCCGATGGGCTTTGTGGGCTTCTGGAAGGCGGGGTCGCTTTCCGAGACGAGCACCTGCGTCACGACGGTGGCAACGTCCTTCTTCACACCGCGCGCGGCAAGCTCGTTGCCGATGGCATTCTGAAGATGGTAGCCAATGTAGCCCTGCGACATCGCGCCGCACTCCGGGAAGGGCATATCCGACTTGATCGCGCCTGCCTCGGCGGCGGTGGACATACCCAGGTTGATCATGCCGACCTGCGGACCGTTGCCGTGGGCGATGACGACCTCGTTGCCCTCTTCGATGAGGTCCACGATGGGCTTTGCGGTCTCCCGCACGAGCGCGAGCTGCTCCGCCGGGGTATTGCCCAGCGCGTTGCCGCCCAGCGCGATGACGATTCTCTTTGCCATGATAATTACCTCAAAATTCAGAATTTATGGCGGGAGCAGCGCTCCCGCCATATTAGTATGTCAGCTATTGTGCCGGCTATTAAAACATCTTGCGCTTGTTGTCGGCAGCGTCCAGATCCATCAGCGCGTTGACGGGATCTTTGACCTGGGACAGGAAGATCATCGCGGCGATGATGTACGGCTTGTAGGAAGCCTGCTTGTACAGCGGCACCAGATAGCGGTCAAACACGGAGTTGTCGACTTCGCCCTCGGCGCAGG
>CALACZ010000032.1 GCA_937890735.1 uncultured Bacillota bacterium | reverse complement strand
CGGATACCGTCTGGACAATGTGGCGGCAGGCAGCTTGCAGCTGCGCGTGACGCTGGGAAGCGCAGCGTGCGTCGTGGAGGAGATCAGCGGCGCGGTGCTGTAAGAGAAGGGCGGCGGGAGGAAGCGACCCTCCCGCCTTTTATTTTTGAGATGTGGCGTTTTTCGTCGCAACGTAGGGGAGGGGCTTGCCCCGCCCGCACGGTACGACAGTGCAATATGAATTGCACCAATGCGAAAACGAATGCACCCTTGCCTCCCCTTGGTGACCAAGGTAGCGAAGCGGCGGCGTGGTGTTGAATGACAGCCCGGTGGGCTGTCAGACCCACGCCGTGACCGAGCCGCAGCGAGACGGTGGCACGGCGAAGCCGTGACGGAAGGGATGAGAAGGTGTATGTTTTGATGCACACCGGGTGACGCTCTGCAAACCTGCAACGTTCTGATCCCTTCAGTCGCCTTCGGCAACAGCTTCCCTTGGTCACCAAGGGAAGCCCCTGTATTGTGCAAACCCGTCAGTACGGTGCGCACCCATGCCTTCCCCTCGGGGCTTGTGCAAATCATCATTGCCTCAAAAGAATGGTGGTGCTTACCAGCGGGCGGGGTAGAACCCAGCCCCTACGCTAAATAATCACTTCTTCACTATTCACTATCACATCTTACTTCCGCTCTGCCCATCCCCTACGTTACGGCTATGAGGGAAGAATTTGCCGGGTGTCAAACATTTTGCCGATTTTGCTTGCTTTTTTGTGCAAATGGGCGATTGGAAATTGGCGCTTTTCTATTGACAACCGGCGTGGGCGTGTGCTACAATCCTGACAACTTAAGCGACACCCCACGCGAACGACTGAGGAAAGGAGCTCTCCGCTATGCAGAATCGCCGCAGCAACAACTGCATGATGGGCATGATGATGTGCATCTCCATGGAGATGTGCAGCCTTTGGCGTGCGCGGAAAGCGGAATGTCCTTCGTCGTGCCCGGTCACGAAATAAGCCGGACCAAGGAAAGACTTTTAGGCTGGAAGCGCAGGCGCTTCCAGCCTTTTTGATTTGTGGAGGGAATTGTTTTGATCGAACTTCGGCATTTGAGCAAGACCTACGACGTTGGCAGCGGGCGCGCGGTCACGGCGCTGCAGGACATCAACCTGAAGATCGAGGACGGCGAGATCTTCGGCATCATCGGCCTGTCCGGCGCGGGCAAATCCACGCTGGTTCGCTGCATTAACCTTCTCGAGCGCCCCACGCAGGGCGAGGTGCTCATCGACGGGAAGGACCTGACGCAGCTTTCACACAAGCAGCTGCTGCTGGCGCGGCGGTCGATCGGGATGATCTTTCAGGACTTTAACCTGCTCGAGCAGCGCACGGTGCTGAAAAACGTCCTGTTTCCTCTGGAGCTTGCCGGCGTGAAGCGCGCCGACGCCGTGGCGCGGGCGCGGGAGCTTTTGCAGATGGTCGGTATCGCCGACAAGGAACAGATGTATCCCTCGCAGCTGTCCGGCGGGCAGAAGCAGCGCGTCGCCATCGCGCGGGCGCTGGCAAACGAGCCGCGGTATCTTCTCTGTGATGAGGCGACCTCCGCGCTCGACCCGAACACGACGCAGCAGATCCTGGAGCTGCTTCAGCGCATCAACACGCAGCTCGGCGTTACGATCATCGTCATTACCCACGAAATGCGCGTCATCGACCGCATCTGTACCCGCGTGGCGGTCATCGACCAGAGCTGCATCGCCGAGTGCGGCAGGGTCAGCGACGTGTTCGTGAACCCCAAGTCCCCGATCGCACAGGAGCTGATCTTGCAGAAGGACCGCCGCGCACCGCAGAAATTCTCCGGCAAGCGCATCCGCCTCGCCTTTGACGGCACGACCACGACCCGCCCAGTCATCTCCGATCTGGTGCTGGCGTGTCAGGCACCGGTCAACATCATCTTTGCCGACACACGCGACGTGGGCGGCGTGATCTACGGGCACATGATCGTGGAGCTGCCGGAGGATAAACGGCAGCAGGAAAAGATCAAGTCCTGGCTGGAAGCCAATCAGATCCACTTTAAGGAGGAAGAGTCGGCATGACATTTTCAGACCTCTTTTATCAGCTCTGGGATAAGGGGCTGATCCAGCTCGGCGTGTGGGAGACGATCTACATGACGCTCATCTCCACGGGCGTGGCTTACTTACTGGGGCTGCCGCTGGGCGTGCTGCTGCGCGTCACTGCGCGCGACGGCATCCATCCCATCGGCTGGCTCAACTCGCTCGTGGGCGTGTTCGTGAACATCTTCCGCAGCATCCCGTTCATCATCCTCATGGTCGCCATGCTGCCGGTGGCGAAAGTTCTGGTGGGCACGAGCCTCGGCAACAAAGCCGTGATCGTGATGCTCATCATCGCCGCCGCACCGTATGTGGCGCGGATGGTCGAATCGTCGCTGCGCGAGATCAAGCCCGGCATCATCGAGGCGGCGCAGGCGATGGGCACGCCGAATTTCACCATCATCTGGAAGGTCATGCTGCCGGAGGCGAAGCCCTCGCTTATCACCGGCGCGGTTATCTCCACCGTCACCATCCTCGGCTACTCCGCCATGGCGGGTACGATCGGCGGCACGGGGCTTGGACAGATCGCCATCAGCTACGGCTACCAGCGCTTTAAGAACGACATCATCTGGGTGTGCATGATCCTGATCGTGCTCATCGTGCAGGTCATCCAGATCGCGGGCACGGCGATCGCGCACCGCACCGACAAACGCATCCGTCACTAATTTCTTTCGGTTTTTCCGGCAAATTCCCGCCGTAAAAGCATATAGACCAAAAACCAGGCAAAATAACGAAAAAAGGAGATAATCACCATGAAAAAGTTTGTATCCGTTTTGCTCGCTCTGACTCTGGCTCTGAGCCTGTTTGCATTGGCTGGCTGCGCAAGCAAGTCCGCTGACGAAGCCCAGTCCAGCACCGAGACCCCCGCAGCCGACGCCGCATCCACCGAAGCCCCCGCCGCAAGCACCGAGGCAGACGGCGCGGACGCCGCAAGCACCGACGGCGAAAGCACCGCCGACGATAAGGTCATCACCGTCGGCGCAAGCTCCACCCCGCACGCCGAGATCCTCGAGCAGGTGAAGGAAGTCCTCGCCAAGGAAGGCTGGGATCTGAAGATCGTCGTGTTTGACGACTACGTTCTGCCGAACCAGGCGCTGGAAAACGGCGAGCTGGACGCGAACTACTTCCAGCACACCCCGTACCTCAACAGCTTCAACGAAGCAAACGGCACGCACCTGGTCGCGGTTGCGTCGATCCACTATGAGCCGTTCGGCATCTATGGCAAGGGCGTTTCCAGCCTGTCCGAGCTGAAGGACGGCGCGACCATCATCATCCCGGCGGACGACTCCAACGAGACCCGCGCGCTGCTGCTGCTTCAGCAGGAGGGGCTGATCGACTTGCCGGAGGACGCCTCCGCCGCCGAGGGCGTGACCACGCTGGACATCGTGGACGACCACGGCTACAACATTCAGGCGGTCCAGGCTGACACCGTCCCCGCACAGCTCGCCAACGCCGACGACGGTACCATCGCCGTCATCAACGGCAACTACGCGCTGGCTGCCGGCTATCACTCCACCGACGCGCTCGCGCTGGAAGACGCCTCTGGCGACGCCGCGCAGACCTACGCCAACATCATCGCGGTCCGCGAGGGCGATGAAAACAGCGAAAAGACCAAGGCACTTGTGAACGCACTTGAGACCGACACTGTCAAGGACTACATCGCCAAGACCTATAACGGCGCTGTGGTCGCGATCTTCTGAGAAGAAATAAGGCGCGCCCCCGCTGCTTTTGCAGCGGGGGCGCTTTTTGCACGGGCAAAGTGTGCGCCACATCGCCATTGCTTTTCCCGGCGAGATTCGCTATAATGGGTCTATCTGCAAAGCTGCGGGGAGGTGGGGCGCTTGGTGCTGGTCTGGACGCAGCCGGATGGGTGGTTTTTTGCCGGGATCGCGGCGATGTGCGTGCTGCTGGCGGTGCATTTTGCCGGTTTTTTCCGCGCGATGGCGCCGCGCCGCCGCACTTTGGAATGGATCACGTTCGTCGATCCGCCCGCGCCGCGCTTTGGCTGCGGACCGCTCGTGCACGCGCAGCTTGCGTGGTACGAGCTTGTGCTGCTGCTCTGCATCGCCGTGGGCACGGCGTTTTTGCAGCTTCGCCTGCGCGTGCCGAGGGAGCTTTTGCAGGCGGTCTTGCGCAGCGCGCCGCTCGCCGAGTGGCTGGAGATCGTGCTTATCTACGCCGTCTCGCCCGCCGTATGTGCGCTGAGCGTCTTTTTCGCGGCGCGGCGGCTGACCGATCACCCGGTGCTGCCGTACTGCGCGGCGTTTTTGATGGCGTTTGACGTCAACTACGACCCCGAACAGCTTCCGTTTTTGCTGCTTGCGGCGGCATTTTTGCTGCGCTGGTGGGGCGCGTCGCAGACGCTCCCGGCGCTTCCGTGCGCGCTGGAGCTTCTGGCGATGACGGCGTATCTCGCGCTGGGCGCGTATGTCGCCCCGCCGACGCTGCTTGCCGCCGTGCTGCTGTTCGTGCCGGTGTGCTTTGGCGCGATCTTCCGTGCAAGCCACGCCGATGCCCCGCGCCGCTGGCTGCGGCTTTTTGCCGCGCTCGCGGGCTACTGGGCGATGCTGTTTCTGTGGATGACGCTCATCCGCATCCCCGGCGCGCTGCTGGAAACGGGTCTGCCGTTCCTTCAGATGTTCGCCGACGCGCGCTTCTGGTCGGCGCTCGGCGCGCAGATCACCGCCGCCGCTGCCGCGCTGCAAAGCTCCGGCATGCCGCTGCTTGCGATCTTCAGCCTTCCGATGCAGCTCTATGCGCTGTTTGCCGCCATCGCCGGCGTGTGGCTGGCGGTCACGCGGCGCGATTTGTGCGGGCTGCTCATGGCGTGGCTGTTCATCGCCGGGACGGCGCTCTGGGCGCTGGACCTCGCCGCGCCCGCCTTCGGCAGTCTCCTGCCGTGCGCGTACATCTGGTCGCGCTGGCTCCAGCGCGGACGCGGCGCGGCGGTCGGCATTGCTGTGCTGCTCGCCGTCTCCGCGGCGGCGCTTGTTCTGCTGCTGATCCTTTAATATACTACGGGTCTGACCCGATGAATTTGGGAGGTAACAATTTATGATCGCTCTTGGCTGTGACCATGGCGCTTTTGACCTGAAGGAAGCGCTCAAAAAGCATCTCGACAAACGCGGCATCGCCTACAGGGATTTCGGCTGCCCCGACAAAACGAGCTGCGACTACCCCGACTACGCCGCCGCTGCGGCGCGCGCCGTCGCATCCGGCGAATGCGAGCGCGGCATCGTCCTGTGCACGACCGGCATCGGCGTGAGCATCAGCGCCAATAAGATCAAGGGCATCCGCTGCGCGCTGCTCAGCGACAAGATGTCCGCCCGTCTCACGCGCGAGCACAACGACACCAACATGATGGCGCTCGGCGCGGGCGTTGTGGGCGAAATGCTGGCGCTTGAGATCGTGGACACCTGGCTCGACACGCCCTTCTCCGGCGTAGAACGCCACCAGCGCCGCATCGACAAGATCATGGCGCTGGAAAACGACTAAGCGTGTAAAAACTCCCCGGAAGAACGGCTGTTCTTCCGGGGAATTTCTTTATTTCAGGTCGTTTGGCGTGAACGAGAGCGGCAGGAGGGCGGCGAGGGTCGTCTCCTCCCAGGTGCCGTCGCCGCGGGCGAGGAGGATGCGGAAGTCCGGCGTGCAAAACTCTGCCATGACCTGGCGGCAGACGCCGCAGGGGGCGCAGATGGGCGCGTCTTTCGGCAGCGCGCCGGCTTTGCCGCCCGCGATGGCGATGGCGGAAAATTCGCGCTCGCCCGCGTAGACGGCGGTGAAAAACGCGGTGCGCTCGGCGCAGTTCGTTGGTCCGAAGGCGGCGTTTTCAATGTTCGCGCCGCAGTAGACCCTGCCGTCCTTCGTCAGCAGCGCCGCGCCGACGTTGAACTGCGAATACGGCGCGTAGGAATGTGTGCGCGCCTCGATCGCCTGCTGCACGAGCTGCGCGTCGGTCGGGTGCGTCATAAAAATGCCCCTTTCCGTCAAGTAATGTCGCGCGCAAAGCTCTTGCCCGGAGTATCCAGCCGGACGCCCAGCAGCTCGGCGGCGGTGGCGGCGATGTCGCAGAAGCCGGCGCGCGTGCCGAGGTTGATGGGCTTGATTTTTTTGCCGAACATGACGAGCGGGATGTATTCGCGCGTGTGGTCGGTGTGCTTGAGATAGCCGGGGTCGCAGCCGTGGTCGGCGGTGATCATCACAAGATCGTCCTCGCGCAGCTCGGCGAGCAGGCTCGGAAGCCACGTGTCGAACTCGTGCAGCGCATTCGCGTAGCCGTCGATGTTGCGGCGGTGACCGTAGAGCATATCAAAATCGACGAGATTCGTGAAGCACAGACCCGTAAAGTCGCGCTTCGCGGCGGCGAGCGTCTGCGCCATGCCGTCGGCGTTGGAGGTGGTATAGGAAAACTCCGTCATGCCGCGCCCGGCGAAAATATCGTGGATCTTGCCGATGGCGATCATGTCCTGCCCGGCGGCGCAGACGGCGTCCAGCAGCGTCTGCTTCGGCGGCTCAAGCGAAAAATCGTGCCGCCGCGGCGTGCGGGTATAGGGCCAGTCGCCGTTAAACGGACGCGCGATGACGCGCCCCACGCCGTTTTTCCCCTTGAGGATCTTCCGCGCGATGTGGCAGTATTCATAAAGCTGCTCGGGCGGGACGACATCCTCATGCGCCGCGATCTGGAACACGGAGTCAGCAGACGTGTAGACGATGAGGTCGCCGGTTTCGATGTGCTGCCTGCCGTAGTCCTTGATGACCTCCGTGCCGGAGTAGGGGAGGTTGCAGAGCACGCCGCGCCCGGTCTGCTCGCGGAAGGGCTTTAAGACCTCCTCCGGGAAGCCGTGCGGGTAGGTGGGCAGGGGCTGCGGCGAGACGATGCCGGAGATCTCCCAGTGCCCGATGGTGGTGTCCTTGCCGCGCGAGAGCTCCTGAAGCCGCGCGATGGCGGCGGTGGGATGCTCAGACTTCGGCAGGAAGTCCACGCCGTCGAGGTTGCCGAACCCGGCGGCGATCATATTCGGCATGGCGAAGAGCTTGGAGGTAGAGCACGAGCGCAGCGTGTTCGACCCGACGTCGCCGAAGTCGGCGGCATCCGGCTCCGCGCCCACGCCGAAGGAGTCAAGAACGATGAGGAAAATGCGTTTCATAGCCCAGCCTCCCGCTTACTTTTCAAGCTTGACAGCGGTCTTGAGCGCCAGCTCCATCATCTGCGTGAAGGAGTTCTGCCGCTCCTCGGCGGAGCAGGCCTCGTGCGTGAGGATATGGTCGGAGATCGTGCAGATCGCCAGCGCGTGCTTGCCGCAGCGGGCGGCGTTCATGTACAGCGCAGCGGATTCCATCTCCACCGCCATCACGCCCATCTTGCCCCAGGCAGCCGCCGCTTTGAGCGGCGCGGGCAGGTCGGCATCGTCGCCGTAGAAGCGGTCGGAGGAGAGCAGGTTGCCCACATGATAGCGCACGCCCATCTCCCTGGCGAGGGTCACACAGGTCTCCAGCATATGATAGTCCGCGATGGGCGCGAACGCGCCGGGCAGATGGTACTGACCCATCCAGTTGGAGTCGGTGCACGAGCCCTGACCGATGACGATGTCGCGCACATGGATATGCTCCTGCATCGCGCCGGCAGAGCCGATGCGGATGATGTTCTCCACGTCAAAGAAGTTAAACAGCTCCCAGGAATAAATGCCCATGGACGGCATCCCCATGCCGGACGCCATGACGCTCACGCGCACGCCGTCATACAGACCCGTGTAGCCCTGCACGCCGCGGACGTTGTTGACGAGCTTGGCGTCGGTGAGGAAATTTTCGGCGATGAATTTCGAGCGCAGCGGATCGCCGGGCATAAGAACAGTCTGACCGAAGTCAGCGGGGGTCGCGCCGATATGCGGAGTCGGATAGTTTGCCATAACGTTGATCTCCTTTTATATAAATTTGGTGCGGAATGTTTGTGTTTTTGCCCCGCGGACGCGGGAAACGTCCGCGTGCGGGAGACTGTAATTGCATTATACCGCAATTTCAGCCGACCTGCAAGCCCCCCCACGCAGGAGTTGATTGACGCAGGTCGCATGGCGTGCTATACTGTGGGCGAATCCTAAAAATGGAGGCATGATTTATGGCAATTTTACTGACCGGCGGCGCCGGTTTCATCGGCAGCCACACCGCCGTATGCCTCATGCAGGCGGGCTATGACGTGGTGCTGGCGGATAATTTCAGCAATTCCTCGCCCAAGGTGGTCGGGCGCATCGCGGAAATCACCGGCAAAACGCCCGTGTGCGTGGAGGCGGACGTGTGCGACAAAGAGGCGGTGCGGAATATCTTCCGTGCGCACGATATTAGCGCCGTGGTGCATTTTGCGGGGCTCAAGGCGGTGGGCGAGTCGGTGCAGAAGCCGCTGGAATACTACCGCAACAATCTCGACTCCGCGCTCACGGTGCTGGAGGTCATGCGCGAGTTCGGCTGCCGCCAGTTCGTGTTCAGCTCATCCGCGACGGTCTACGGCGACCAGCCCGCCCCGCTGAACGAGAGCGCGCCCACCGGCGGCTGCTCCAACCCTTACGGCTGGACGAAGTTCATGATCGAAAAGATCCTCATCGACGCCGCACGCGCCGACGAGACGCTCTCGGTCGTGCTGCTGCGGTACTTTAACCCCATCGGCGCGCATGAGTCGGGGCGCATCGGAGAGGACCCGCAGGGCATCCCGAATAACCTCATGCCCTATATCACGCAGGTGGCGAGCGGGCGGCGCGAGAAGCTGACCGTGTTCGGAAACGACTACCCCACGCCGGACGGCACGGGCGTGCGCGATTATATCCACGTCTGCGACCTTGCCGAAGGGCATCGCTGCGCGCTGGAATACGCCGCCGCGCACACCGGCTGCGAGGTCTTTAACCTCGGCACGGGGCACGGCTACAGCGTGCTGGACATGGTGCACACCTTCACGCGCGTGAACGGCGTGGATGTGCCCTACGTCATCGGTCCGCGCCGCGCGGGCGACCTGGCGACGGTCTACGCCGCGTGCGACAAGGCAAAAGAGGTCCTCGGCTGGCAGGCGCAGCGCGACCTGGAAGCCATGTGCCGCGATTCGTGGAATTGGCAGAAAAAGAATCCGATGGGCTACGATGCTTGACAATTTGCGCCCAATGGGTATAATAAAAGCAGAGCATCACAGCGAATGGTTGTGACTCAGCTATTTAATGAGGGTATAGTGGCAACGATGCCACCAAAACCGTCACTTTGCCGAGTGGCGGTTTTGGCTTTTAATGCGTATCGTTACGGTAAAACCAAAAATATGGAATGTGATCGTAACTGGCATTTTACCACCTC
>CALACZ010000031.1 GCA_937890735.1 uncultured Bacillota bacterium | reverse complement strand
AAGGAATCGGTGATCTGATACAGCCCGTCCCCGGTCTGCATCGCCTCCAGCGGCTGCTCCACGAGCTGATCGCGGGAGAGCTCGGGGTCGGCGTCGATGTACTGCCACAGCTCCTCCAGAACGCCCTTGGCGACATACTGCGCGACGGGGAGCTGGCTGGTGCAGAGCATATCGGGGACGCTGCCGGAGAGGATCTCGGTGTTGAGCTTGGTCAGACCCGCGGTGTAGTCATCGTCTGTATTATACTCCGAATAATCGCGCACGACAATGCGATATTTGTCGCTCGCGCGGTTGAAGGCGAGAATTTTTGCGCGCAGCGTCGAATCGAGATACAGGCACGCGAGCGTCAGCTCCTGCTTATCGCTCACGGCGGCGCTGTCGGTCGGCGTGAGCACGGCGACCTGCCAGCCGGACGTGCCTGCGTCCGAAGCGTCGGACACGGCTTCTGTCACGGTGATGTTTGCGCCGCCGATGTAGTAGCTGCCGCGGCCGCCGGAGGAATCGCGCAGGATGGCGCAGACCCTGCCGGACTCGTCCACATAAACGCCGTTGAGGGAGTCGCTGTTGATGTCACAGGCGAGCCAGTCGACGAGCTTGTCCTCTTCCTTCGCCGCCAGCTTATAGCCGTAGAGGGCGCTGCTGTCGTTGTAGTAGAAGTCATAGTCGCCGCTGCCGGGCATAAGATCCCAGGCGGAAGAAGGCAGGTCGATGGTCTCGCCCCAGCTCTTGCTGGCTGTGTCGAGCGTCTGGAAGGTCATGCCACCGTCTGCGTAGCTCGTAACGCCGATGGTGTCGGCGTTCAGGCGCTTGATGTTGGCGTAGCTGGTGTTGTCGAGCCGCGCGGCAAACGTGCCGTCGGCGCTCCAGAGGTACACATACTGGTCGGACGAGCAGACAAACGAGCCGTCGCTTGCGATGAGCACGGTCTGCGGATAGAAGGCGCTGTACTCCTGCCCGGGGACGGACGTGTCGCCGGGGTCGAGCGAGAGGTCCTGCTTGACGCTCCCGTCCGCCGCCAGCTCGATGGCGCGGATGCGGATGCCGCCGTCCTCATAGTAGTCGTAGGTGCTCTGCGTCTCCGGGTCAAAATCCTCCGGCAGGTTCGTGCGGTAGCGGCTGACGGTCAAAAACAGCCACAGCGAGCCATCCTTGCCCGGCTGGAGGTCGAACAGATCCTGCGAATTGTTCCAGCCCTCGGCGTCGGCTTCCTGCGACGCGGAGATGAGCTCGCCCACGGGCGCCGCCTCGCCGGTGGTGAGGTCCATTTTGTAGACCTGATAGCCGGTGTCGTTATACTCATAGCTCTCGCCGGAGACTTCGTCGGTGTAGGTGCACAGCTCGCCCTCCTGCGCGGCGGCGAGGTACAGCGCGCCATCCGCCATGCAGCTGGCGCTCACATACTGCGCGGCGCTGGGAGCGTTATAGTATTTGGCGGTGTAGGTGTACTTGCTGGCAAGCTCGCTTGCTGCCGCACTGCCGTTCGTTTTCTGGCTGGAAGCCGCGTCGGGCGAGGACGCGTCCTGCCTGCCGCCCGCGGCGCAGCCGCACAGCAGCGTTGCCAGCGCTAAAATCAGCGCCAGCAGACGGATGGATGTGTTTTTTTTCATCGTAGTTCTCCTTATTCTGTGGGGGATTGTTCCTCTGCCGCTGCCGCGTCCCCGGCGGGCAGGAGCAGCTCGGCGCAGAAGCGCCCGTTTTCTTCGTGGGTGACGAACTGCCCGCGCATCTGCTCGAGCAGCTTCCGGCAGGTGCGCAGACCGATGCGGTTGCTTTCCGTGCGGTCGGGGTCGCGGCGGATGGCGTTGTCCATGCACATCGACAGCCACGCGCCGTCCTGCTGCACGGCAATGTGTACCGGCTGCGCGGGATCGGCATATTTGCGGACGTTGTCAAGAAGGTTATCGGTCACGCGCTTTAAAAGCAGCATATCCAGACACACGCTGCACGAGAGCGGCGCGATGGCGGCGCGCACGGCAAAGCCGTACTGCTCCAGCAGCGCCGTGACCTCGCCCGTGAGCTGCTCGACGAGGATGTGCGCGTCGTAGTATTGCGGGTCGGCGGTCACGTCGTCGCCGCCGTAGAGCGTGGTGTAGCGGAACAGGCGGTCGGTCAGATGGCGCAGCTGCGTGGCTTTTTCATAGCTGGCGGCGATGTACCGGTGCAGCTCGTCCTGTGAGCGGTACTGCCCGCTGCGCGCCAGCTCCAGATAGCCCATGAGCGCGGTGAGGGGGTTTCGCAGGTCGTGCGACATGGCGGTGATGAGCTCGTTGTTTTTCTGCCGCGCCAGCGTCTCCTCCTGCGTTTTATCGAGAATGGAGCGGCGCATGGCGTCCACGCTGCGCACCAGCCCGCCCAGCTCGTCGCGGCGGTCCGACTGCATCGCGTGCTCCAGATCGCCCTGTCCGATGCGCTCGACCTGCTGCCCCAGCGCGATGATGGAGCGGGTGATGCGCTCATTATACAGTAACATCACCAGCGCGAACACCGCGCAGCCCAGCACCAGCGAGGCGATCGTCACGACGGTGTAGAGCGTCTGCTCGGAAAAATCGTACACGACCGCCTGAAACACGCCGTCGAGAAAGCTCACGGGGTAGAGCTCCATCGACGCGGGGAGCGTCGCCCTGTCCTCGCTGCCGCTCGTGTCGATGCCCCACCAGCCCGCCTCCAGCGCCAGCCGCTCGTTCTGGTAAAAGAGGATGTAGACGTCCTTCTCCGCCATCGTCCAGCGGGCGATGGCGTCGGTATCGTGCGAGGAGAGGTGATTTTCCTGCACATAGCGCTGGAAGCGCTCCATGGTCTTGGTGTTGCGCGCGCGCACGGCGGCATCGCTCATGTAGGTGCGGACGATGATCTCATCGCCGACGGTGCTGCACAGCAGATACATCCCCGCCGCCAGCAGCAGCCCCGCCAGCATGATCGCAAGCAGGCGCAGCCGCAGGGGGATCATGCGTTTTTTCTCAGTCAAGCTGATACCCCTTTCCCCAGACGGTGCGGATCAGGCGCGGGTTAGACGGGTCGCGCTCGAGCTTTTTGCGCAGGTTCACGATGTGCACCATCACGGTGTTGGTGGACGACGGCATATATTTTTCGTTCCACACGCCGTTATAGATCTGCTCCACGGACACGACCTGCCCGCGGTGGTGCGCGAGGAACTGCAAAATTTCAAACTCCGTCTCCGTCAGCTCCACCGGCACGCCCTCGCACAAAACGCGCCGCCCGGCTTCGTCCAGCGCAAGCCCGGGGCGCAGCTGCTGCTCGGTGCTCTTGCCCTTGTATACGCGGTAGCGCCGCAGCAGCGCCTCCACGCGGATCATCAGCTCCGTCTGCGAAAACGGCTTCGGCAGATAATCGTCCCCGCCGGAGGCGTATGCCTCGTAGCGGTCGCGCTCCTGCGTGCGCGCGGTGAGAAACAAAATGGGCGCCGCCGTGAGCGCGCGAATTTTGTCGCTCGCGTCCAGACCCGACATCTCCGGCATCATAATATCCATAATAATAAGGTCCAGCTCTGGCTTCCGCCGCACGAGCTGCACCGCCGCGCGGCCGTTGTTCGCCTCCAGCACGCTGTAGCCCTTTGCCTCAAGCAAAATGCGCAGGATGGTGCGAATATCCGGCTCGTCGTCCACGACCAGAATGCGGACTGTCTGCTCCATACCAAAACTCCCGTCTCCGGGCGGAAAAATACCGCCCCCTTGATTTGCTGCCATTGTATCATAAAAATTCCGCAAAGCGCCGGATTTTAAGAAATATTAAGGGTCGGGCTTGAACCGGCGCAGGAAAAAGTGCTATAATCTACGGACAACACTACCAAAAGGGGGCGCGGCGCGGTGAGCGTGGACATTCTCTATCAGGACGAGCGCATTCTCGTGTGCTGCAAGCCCGCGGGGCTTTTGTCAACGGATGATGAAAACGGGCTGCCGGGCGTGCTGCGCGCGCAGCTCGGTGACGAGCACGCCTGCATCCGCACAGTCCACCGGCTGGACGCCGCCGTGTCGGGTGTGATGGTCTACGCGCGCTCGCAGGTCGCGGCGTCGCTGCTGTCGGAGCAGATCCGCGATGGACGCTTCCAGAAGGAATACCTCGCCGTGGTGCGCGGCGCGCCGGAGGCGATGGAGGGCGAGCTTCAGGACCTTTTGTGGCGCAACCGCTCCACGCGCAGAACGGTGGTCGTCACCGAGCCGCGAAAGGACGCCAAGCGCGCGCGGCTTTTGTACCGCGTGCTGGCGCGATCTGATGGTATGAGCCTTGTGCAGGTGCGGCTGCTGACCGGCAGGACGCACCAGATCCGCGTCCAGTTTTCCTCGCGGGGACTGCCGCTTGTGGGCGACCGCAAATACGGCACGGGCGGCGACGATGGCTGCGCCATCGCGCTGTGGTCGTACCGCCTGCGCTTTTTCCACCCGCAGACGGGCGCGCCGCTGGAATTTTCGCTGCGCCCGCCGGACAGCGCGCCATGGACAAAGTTCGCCCTTCCGGCGGACTTTGCCGCCCCGGACTGGACTGAGATCAAAACGGAGGATGAGAAGCAATGAACCGTCAGGCTGACCGAAAGATCAACTTTCTGGAGGGCGCGCCGTTCGGGCAGATCGTGCGCTTTTCGCTGCCGCTGGCGGCGACGGGCGTGCTGCAGTTACTATTCAACGCCGCCGATACCATCGTCGTCGGCAAATTTTCCGGCAGCAATTCGCTTGCCGCCGTGGGCGCGACGGGCTCGCTCATCAATCTGCTCATCGGCGCATTCATCGGCATCTCCATCGGCTCGAATATCCTCATCGCGCGCTACATCGGCAGCCGCCAGCGCGAACAGACCAAAACGGCGGTGCACACCTCGCTGGTGCTGAGTCTGCTGCTCGGCGCGATCGTTACGGCGCTGGGGCTCGCATTTTCAGAGCCTATGCTGCGTATGATGGATACGCCGGATGAAATCCTGCCGCTCTCGGCGCTGTATCTGCGCATTTACTTTTTGGGGATGCCGGGCATCGTCCTGTATAACTTCGGTGCGGCGATCCTGCGCGCCGACGGCGATACGAAGCGCCCGCTGATCTTCCTCTCCGTTTCGGGTGTTGTGAACGTCATTCTCAACCTCGTGCTCGTCATCGCGTTCCGGCTGGACGTGGCGGGCGTCGCCATTGCGACCACGGTGTCGCAGTATGTGGCGGTGGCGATGCTGCTGCGCAGCCTGTTTCAGGAGGAGGGCTGGTGCCGCGTGGAGCTCAAAAAGCTGCGCATGGACTGGCGCGAGGCGCTGCGCATGATTCAGATCGGGCTGCCCGCCGGACTGCAAAGCGTCATTTTTAACATCTCCAACGTCATGATCCAGCAGGCGGTCAACTCCTTCGGCTCGGTCGTCATCGCCGCGAATACCGCCGCCGCGAACCTCGGAAACTTCACCTACACCGCCATGAACGCGGTGTTTAACGCCGCCGTGACCTTTACGAGCCAGAACCTCGGCGCGGGCAGGCTCTCGCGCATCGGAAAGATCTATGCCGGCAGCATCGCGGCGGTGCTGCTCGTCGGCGTGCCGATGTGCGCCGGCAGCATCGTGTTCGGCAGACCCCTTCTCAGCGTCTACATCGCCCGCACCGACCCCAATTACGCCCAGATCATCGACACCGGCATGGTGCGCCTGTGGTGGGTCGTTGCGCCGTATTTCCTGTGCGGCATTATGGAGGTCTGCTGCGGCATGGTGCGCGGGCTGGGCAGAGCCTGGCTGCCAATGTTCGTCAGCGCCGCCGGGTCGTGTCTGCTGCGCATTATCTGGATCAAGACCCTCTTCGCCGCCGAGCCGACGCTGCCGTGCCTGTATGTTTCGTACCCCGTGAGCTGGGTGCTTACATCGCTTGCCCACCTCGTCTGCTATATTTTCATTTTCCGCCGCGTGCGGAAGCAGCTGCCGAATGCGCAATAATAATAATGCGCTGCACCGGCGACAATGCAAAATCTCCGTAGGGGTCGATGCCGCGCTCTCCCCGGCAGGATGCAATTGCAAAATTGCACCCACCATCGGCGACCACGCACCTTGCCTTGTAGGGGCGGACGCCTCTGTCCGCCCGTTGGGCAATTGCGGATTTGCTGCAGCGTATCGTAAAAACGGTCGTGCGGCGTGCGGGTCGATGTGGGCATCGACCCCTACAAAAATTGTACGGATTCGCCGGGGTGCGCCTGTTTGCGTGGGCACGTCCTGCCGGGCGGACAGGGTCATCCGCCCCTACACACATCCTGTTTTTACCATGCAACTCTGGAAAGGAGCACCATCATGCGCGTTATTGACACCGAAAATATTATGGACGCCATGCGCAACGAGACGCAGTTCGTCCTGCGCTGTGAGGAGGTCTTTCACGACAAGTGCTCCGCCGCGTGCGCGGCGATCCTCTCGGCGCTGCCGCAAAAGCGCATCGTCGCGCTCACCGGACCGTCCGGCTCTGGCAAGACCACCACGGCGCTGCGCCTGAAGGCGTATCTTGAGAATTTGGGCGTGCCGGTGTGCCTGCTGAGCATGGACAACTTTTTCCTCCCGCTGGATAAGCGCCCGCCCGAGGCGGCGGACTGGGAATCGCCCTACTGCGTGGACCGCGAGCAGCTGCGCGAGGTCATCGAGCAGCTTCTGTGCGGGCAGACGGCGAACGTGCCGTGGTATGATTTTGTCCATAACACCACCGGCGGCTATAAGCCCATGCAGGGCAGCTCCGACTGCATCGTCATCGCCGAAGGCATCCATATGCTCAACCCCCTGATCTTTGACGATCTGCGCGCCCGCGCCACCGGCGTTTACGTCGCCCCGCGTACGCGCATTATCACAAGCGACGACAAGATCATCCACCCGGAACAAATTCGCGTGGCGCGCCGCATGGTGCGCGACCGCCGTGGGCGCGGCAAGAGCCTGCGCGAGACGATCGAGCGGGCGCAGCAGGTCGATCGCGGCGAGCGGCAGTACATCACGCCCAACAAGCCCAACGCCTCCATCCATATCGACACCTTCCACGACTACGAGCTGTGCATCCTCGCGCGGACGCTCCGCGAGTACCCGCCCGCGAATGAGGAGCTGGACGAGGGATTTTTGCAGGCGCACGGGCTGGACGTGCTCATGCGCGTCGTGCGGCAGCTGCCGCCGCTGAGCGTGCCCTATGTCCCGCGCGACTCGATCGTGCGCGAGTTCGTTGGAGGCAGCTGTTTCGAGTACTGAATTTTTTGCTTGACTTTTCCAGAAAAATGTGTTTTAATGACGCTTAAACAAAATACCCGTGAGGGAGTAGCAGGCGCGTTTGCGCAGCAAGTCAACAGTCCCGGCCGCTTCGCGGTCTGGCTTGCTTTGGATTGCGAGACTCATGTATGGCTTCGGCGGCGCATGGGCGGGCTCTCAGGATCTACGACCCGGGCACAGCCGTGCCCGGGTCGTTTGCTGTAAATTTTGGGAGGAACAACAAATGGACAACCTGGCGCTGACGATCATTCTGTTTCTGGTGGGCATGGTGCTCACGATCAAGGGCGGCGACTTCTTTGTGGACGCGGCGAGCTGGATCGCCGAACGCAGCGGCATCCCCAAGCTCATCATCGGCGCGACGATCGTGAGCCTCGCCACCACGATGCCGGAGATGCTCGTGTCCGTCATGGCAGCGGTGCAGGGCAAGGTCGATATGTCCATCGGCAACGCCGTGGGCAGCGTCACAGTCAATCTGGGGCTCATTCTGGCACTGGCGGTCATCTTCATGCCCGGCGTCATCCGGCGCAGGGATTACCTGCTCAAATCCATTCTGATGCTCCTTGCCTCCGCCATTATCGTGCTTTGCGGTCTGCGCGGCAGCGTGAGCGTTGCAATGTGCGCGGTGCTGCTGGTGATCTTTGCGGTGTATCTGTGGGAAAATGTGCGCGAGGCGCGCAAGACCATCCGCCTGAACGGGCAGCAGCCGGACGCGGAGGTCGTCGCCGCCGAGACGGCGGGCAAAAAGACCGTGCTGCTGAATGTGGTGAAATTTATCGGCGGCGCCGCCGCCATCGTGCTGGGCGCGCAGCTTCTGGTCGATAACGGCAGCACGCTCGCGCGGGTCGTGGGCATTTCCGAGCGCGTGATCGGCGTGACGCTCGTCGCCATCGGCACGTCGCTGCCGGAGCTCATCACGACCATCACCGCCATCTCCAAAAAGCAGTCGGAGCTGTCGGTGGGCAACATTCTGGGCGCAAATATTCTGGACCTGACGCTCATCATGCCGCTCTCGTCGCTCATTTCGGGCAAGCCCCTCCCGGTCTCCGCGACCATGGGCGCGATCGACCTGCCGGCGTGCCTGCTCGTAGGCTTTATCGCCACCATCCCCGCCCTCATCAGCAAACGCTTCGCCCGCTGGCAGGGCGCAGTGCTGCTGGTGGTGTATGCAGGCTATGTGGTGCTGACGTGTACAAGATAAAAAACAGGGAAGAGCGAAGGCTCTTCCCTGTTTTTTGCGCTGCACCAATGCGGGTGTTCGTCCGATCCAACAAAATCGCCGCGGGGGAGGGAAACGTTACGGTTTTACGATACGTTGCAGCAGAACGATCGTGACCCATCGGGCGCACAGAGGTGTGCGTCCCTACAGAATGTTTGCGTTTTCGCCGATGGCGTGTGCGATTTTGCGATCATATTCTGCCGGGGCAAGCCTCTCTTGCACTGCGGCAAACGATGTGCTTTCCTGCGGCAAGAAAAATTGCCCGGCGGCATTTGCCGCCGGGCTTTGCCTATTTCTTTTTCCCGCGCCAGGCTTCCAGCCCTGCCTGCCCCTCGGGGGTGACGGGGCGCAGCCACTTCATGGAGCGGAAATGGCGCAGGCAGAGGATGCTTTTTGGAATATCCTCGCCCAGATATGCCACGGCGACCACCGCGAGGAACGGCAGGTGCAGCACGTTTGCCGCCAGCAGCGTCAGCGGGATGGACACGAGCCACAGCGCGCCGAGATCGAAGAGCATTCCCGTGAGCGTATCGCCGCCGGAGCGGAACACGCCCACGACCTGCACATATGCAACGTTGCGCAGGCAGACCTCTGCCGAGCAGAGCACCGTCACGGCAAGCGCCGTCTCGAGCGTCAGCGCCGAGAGCGTCTCGCCCGTGGAGAAGATCGACACCAGAGGTCTGCGCAGCAGGATCACCACCGCGCCGATGAACACGCCCAGCAGCGGCACGAGCACGGAAAACCGCCGCGCGTCCTCCACGCCGCGCTGAATCTTGCCGCTGCCGATGGACTTGCCGACCATGATGACGCAGGCGTTGCCCATGCCCACATAAAATGCGAAGGCAAGTTCGGAAAACGTCTTAAAAATGGTCATCCCGGCGTAATATTCATAGCCCATGTTGGAGTATACCATGTTGAGCACCAGAATGCCCAGCGCCCAGAGCCCCTCGTTGCACATGACGGGCAGCGCGCGGGCGCAGAACGCGCCGAAGTTTTTGAGTCCAAAGCGCGTCAGCTCGCGCAGCGGTCCTGTGAGGATGTTTTTCTCGACCGCCGAGAAGATCAGCACCAGGATCGGACCGAGCCACGAGGAGATGCACGTTGCCAGTGCCGCGCCCGCAACGCCCATGCGCGGCATTCCGAATGCGCCGTTGATGAGACCGTAGTCCACGAACGCGTTGACGACCGTGGTGATGGCGGCGACGTACATCGGCAGCTTCACGCGCTCGGTGTTGCGCAGGACCGTGGAGAGCACGTTCATCAGCGCGATCGCCGGATAGGAAAAGCAGACGATGGACAGATACCGGCTGCCCGCTTCGATGACGGCGGCGTCTTTGTTGAACAGCCCGATGACCCAGCGCGGCGAGGCGAGCGCGATGCCCAGGAACACGAACGATACGACCAGGCAGCTCAAAAGCCCCATGCCGAGCACGCGGCGGATGCCCTTTAAGTCCTTGACGCCCCAATACTGCGAGACGAACACGCTCATGCCGGAGCACAGCCCGAAGCCCAGCAGCATACACAGCCAGCCCCACTGCGCCGCCATGCCCACGGCGGAGAGCACCACGTCGCCCAGCCGCGAGACCATCATCGTATCGACGAGCTGAAAGGAGCTGGAGAGCACGTTCTGGATGGACACCGGCAGCGCCAGCCGCAGCGCCACACGCCAGAAGGGCTTGTCGCCCAGGTAATTTGTCAGTTTCATATGTTTTCTCCGAGGTTTGATAAAAATGTGGGAATGCCGAAATCGGCATTCCCACGAAGTTTTTCAGACGGTCGCGTGAGAGACCTATGAGGCAGCGGCACGTTTGCACCAGCTTTACCTGCAAGCGCAAGAACAAAGCCTCGCAGAGTTTTGCGCCCGCAGGCGCAAAATAAAGTTCAAATCATTTTTGACGGCGACATGCGCGTCGGCAAAAATACTTTACGCTCTGCAAGTGTGGAATTTTTGCGCTCTGCGCAAAAATTATGCGCGCGGCAGAGTGCCAGCCTGTTCAAACGAAAACCCAGCGAAGCGGTTTTCGTTTGAGTATTTTATGCCATGCCGGCAGTAATAATAGCCATTTTATAGACCTCGTCGGCGTTGCAGCCGCGGGAGAGGTCGTTGATGGGCGCGTTCAGACCCTGCAGGATCGGACCGTAGGCTTCAAAGCCGCCCAGACGCTGCGCGATCTTGTAGCCGATGTTGCCGGCCTCAATGCACGGGAAGATGAACGTGTTGGCGTAGCCCGCGACCTTGGAGCCGGGGAACTTCAGCTGGCCGACGACCGGGGAGACC
>CALACZ010000030.1 GCA_937890735.1 uncultured Bacillota bacterium | reverse complement strand
CTCACTTTTTGCGCCTTTTGTCATCTTTTTTTCGCTTTCTACTATTGATTCGCATATGTGGGGAAGGTGGCAGCCGAAGGCTGAGGGATGAGCAGAAGGGGCGTGCGTTTTTGAGATGTTTTACGTTTGCACCCAATAATCAAATTTGCGTAGGGGAGGGGCTTGCCCCTCCCGCTGTTGCAGGTTTTGACCGCATTTCCGATCGAGCCGTAGGGGCGGGGTTCAACCCCGCCCGCGCGGTATCATGACGCAGATTGAAATGCACCAATGCGAAATCGAATGCACTTGTAGGGGCGGACGACCCTGTCCGCCCGGCAGGACGCACGACCGTTTTTGCGAAACGTTGCGGCGAACCCGTAATCGCCCAACGGGCGGACAGAGGTGTCCGCCCCTACAAAAGATTTTACGTTTTTGCCGAAGATTGTACAATTCTGTGGGTGCGTCCTGCGCGGGAGGGGTAGAACCCCTCCCCTACGCAACGGGGGTTAATTTTGCGGATTCGCATTGGTGCGCTCCGATTTGCCACGCCCTACCGCACAATCCTTTCGTCACGGCTTCGCCGTGCCACCTCCCTTTACACAAGGGAGGCTTTGGTACGGTGCAAACGCGGCGGCAATGGTGAAAATTAAGAATTTTTCAGACCTGCACCGGGGAGGTGCGTGGTATGCTGGACTCGAACGAAACAAACTGCGCGCGTGGGAGGTTGGATATGAAACGGAGAATATTGGCAATCCTGCTTTTATTTGCGTTGCTTTTGACTGGCTGCGTAATACAAACGGCTGTGCCGGTGGAGCGTGCCGATGGTGCGGCGACGGCTGCGCCGGCTGAACCGACGGAAACCGTGCCTGCTCCTGCGGAAACTCCTGCGCCCGTGCGCGAGCCGGTGATCGACAAGACGAGCGGCAAGACAGTGCTGACGCTGGCTGGCGTGCGCTTGCAGGACTATGGCTGGGACGCACTCGCCGGGCAGTTCAATGCACAGAACGCGGACTACATCGTACAGCTGCGCGATTACTTTACCGGCGAGCTCGTAGAGGGCGGCAGCGTGCCGAGTGAGGAGGAGATGGAGCGCTACCGCGCAGACCTCGCGGATGCGAAAACGCGCCTGCATACGGACATCATCGCCGGGAATGTGCCGGATATGATCGTGTTCGACGCGCTCTCGCCGCTGCCGTATCTCGGCAAGGGGCTGCTGCTCGATCTTGATCCGTATCTGACGGCGGACGCGGACATTTTGCCGGAGGATATTCTGGGCTGGGACGCGCTGCATGAGTACGGCGGGCTGTATGTGCTGGCGCGGCAGTTCGTGGTGGAGACGCTTATGTGCTCGCAGGATTTTTATGACGCGCACAAGGGCTGGACGGTGGCGGACTATCTGGAGATCGAGCGCGGGCTGCGCGACAATCAGCAGATGATCTACTATATGTCGCCGGAGGAATTTCTGGAGCAGATGGGCGGCAGGTATCTGGCGAAAGCGCTCGATCTGGACGCCGGGACGTGCGATTTTGACAACGCCGAATTGATCGGCATCCTGAACGGCGCGCTGGAATGCGGGCAGTATGAGGCGCTGGACTATGCCGGGAAACCTGTCAGCTGGCGTTTGGAGGCGGGCGAGCTGATGTGCTGCGCAACGTGGCTGGATGCGCCGAACAGCGTGACGTTTGACCGCGTGCAGGGCGGCAAGACGCTTGCATACATCGGCTACCCGACGGCGGACGGAAGCTGCGGCTCGGTGATGCGGCTATACGGCGACGTTGGCGCGTTCGCCGCCGCGGCGAGCCCAGAGGGGTGTTGGGAATTTATCAAATATACGCTGAAAAACGGCGCGGACGCGGCGTATTACGGCTCGCCGGTCTACGCGCCGCTCATGCGCGAGCAGGTCGCGCTGCGAAACGAGGAAGCCGGGCAGTACACAAAGGCGACGGAGGAGGACGTGCAGACCTACATCGCCGCCGCGCAGGCGTGCCGCGTGATGGGCTACCGCGACGAGAACGTCATGGAGATCCTAAAAACCGAGTGCGCCCCGATGCTGCGCGGCGAGGCAACGCCGGAGCAGACGGCGAAAAATATACAGGCGAGAGTGAGCCTGTATATGGCAGAGCAGTATGGATAGCTTCGCGTAGGGGCGGGGTTCTACCCCGCCCGTCGCTCTTTGCGGCAGCGGCGATTTGCGCAAGCCCAAGGCTTCCCCTTGAGGGGAAGCTGTCACCGAAGGTGACTGATGAGGAGAAGGGCTCTTATTTTTGAGCAGTGGCGCGTTTTTGAGCCGAAACGTGGCAACATCTCAAAACGTACGACCCTTCTCCTCATCCGTCTCGCTGCGCGAGCCACCTTCCCCTCAAG
>CALACZ010000029.1 GCA_937890735.1 uncultured Bacillota bacterium | reverse complement strand
CAAGCTGAACTTCGTCATCTGGACGACCACCATCTGGACGCTCCCCGGCAACCTCGCCATCGCGCTGCATCCCGATGAGCCGTATGCCATCGTGAAAAACGATGAGACCGGCGAGATGTATATCGTCGCCTCGGCGCTCGTCGAAAAGGTCATGGGCGTGGGCGGCGTCGAGAAGTACACCGTCGTCGAAGAACACCCCGGCAATTTCTATGAGAATATGCTCGCGCAGCATCCGTTCCTGCCCAAAACCTCGCGCCTCGTGCTGGCGGATTACGTCACGATGGACTCCGGCACGGGCTGCGTGCACACCGCGCCCGGCTTCGGCGCGGACGACTACCAGACCTGCCGCCGCTACGGCATGGACATGGTCGTGCCCGTGGACGATCAGGGCAGGCACACCGACTACGCCGGCAAGTACGAGGGGATGCTCGTCGAAGAGTCGAACCCCGTCATTCTGGAGGACATGAAGCAGTCTGGCAGACTGTTCGCGTCCGAGCAGATCGTCCACTCCTACCCGCACTGCTGGCGCTGCAAAAAGCCGATCATCTTCCGCGCCACGCCGCAGTGGTTCTGCTCCGTGGACTCTTTTAAGGACGAGGCGTGCGCCGCGTGCGATGATGTGCGCTGGGTGCCCGCGTGGGGCATCGACCGCATGAAGGCGATGATCCGCGAGCGCGCCGACTGGTGCATCTCCCGTCAGCGCCGCTGGGGTCTGCCCATCCCGGTGTTCTACTGCAAGGACTGCGGCAAGCCCGTCTGCACCGACGAGACCATCGCCCGCATTTCCGAGCTGTTCGGCAAGCACGGCTCGAACGTGTGGTTTGAGCGGGAGGCAGACGAGCTCGTGCCTGAAGGCTTCACCTGCCCGCACTGCGGCGGAAAGCATTTTGATAAAGAGACCGACACGCTCGACGGCTGGTTCGACTCCGGTTCGACGCATTTCGCCTCCATGCAGCGCGATCAGGGCTTCTGGCCGGCGACGGTGTATCTGGAGGGTCTTGACCAGTACCGCGGCTGGTTCCAGTCGAGCCTGCTCACGGCAGTGGGCGCGCTGGGGCGCGGCGCGCCGTTCAAGGAGTGCGTCACGCACGGCTGGACCGTGGACGGCGAGGGCCGCGCGATGCACAAATCGCTCGGCAACGGCGTCGATCCCGAGGACGTGTTCAAGAAATACGGCGCGGACATCTGCCGCCTGTGGGCGGGCAGCGCGGACTATCATGTGGACGTGCGCTGCTCCGACGCCATCTTCCAGCAGCTCAGCCAGAACTACCTCAAGTTCCGCAACACGGCGAAGTTCTGCCTCGACAACCTCGTCGATTTCGACCCGAACACGCTCACAAAGCCGGAGGATATGCAGGCGCTGGACCGCTGGGCGGTGACGAGGCTGAACGCGCTGCTCGAAAAGTGCGAGCAGGCGTATCGGGACTACGAGTTCCTCACCGTCTCGCACGCCATCAACGAGTTCTGCGTCGTGACGCTCTCCAGCCTGTACCTCGACATCGTGAAGGACCGCCTGTACTGCGACGCGAAGGACTCCGCCGCGCGCAAGTCCGCGCAGAGCGCGCTGTGGATGATCCTCGACGCGATGACCAAGGAATTTGCGCCCATCCTGGCGTTCACCTGCAACGAGATCTGGCTGGCGATGCCGCACCGCGATACGGACGACGCGCGCAACGTCGTGCTGAACGAGATGACGAAGGGCTATGCCGAGTACGCGCTGGATGCCGGCAAGATGGCGGCGTGGGAGACCGCACTGGCGATCCGCAGTGACGTCAACGGCGTGCTGGAGACGGCGCGTGCCGATAAGCGCATCGGCAAGGCGCTTGAGGCACAGGTCGTCCTCTCCGCGCTGGATGCCCCCGCGGCGGAAGCGCTCAAGCAGGTCGCCGATATGAAGCTGGCGGAGATCTTCATCGTGTCCGACGTGAAGCTCGCCGAGAAAAAGACCGACTCCGCCGACGCGGTCGTCGGCAGCGGCAGTGCGTTCCCGGGTCTTGTCATCGAGGTCCTGAACGCCCCCGGCACCAAGTGCCCGCGCTGCTGGATGCACTCGCTCGAGGCGAATGAAGAGGGTCTCTGCCCCCGCTGCGCCGCCGTCATGAAGACCATCGACGTGGCGCTGTAAAAAGATAAGGATGCCCCCGGAGGAAAATCCTCCGGGGGCGATTTTCAGTGCTGCTCGATATGTCTTTGTATCCGCCCGATGATCATTTCCAGCGCGATCAGATTCTTGCCGCCCTCGGGGACGATGAGGTCGGCGTTTTTCTTGCTGGGCTCGACGAACTGCTCGTGCATGGGCTTGACCGTGGTCAGGTACTGGTCGATGACCGACTCGATCGTCCTGCCGCGCTTGCGCACGTCGCGGCGGATCCGCCTGCACAGGCGCACGTCGGCGTCGGTGTCCACAAATATTTTGATGTCCATCTCGCGGCACAGCTCCAGATCCTGAAAGATCAGAATGCCCTCCACCACGATGACCGTCTCCGGCTCGATGTGCAAAATGCCCTCGGCGCGGTTGTGCACCGTAAAATCGTACGTCGGGCAGTCGATGGCGACGCCCTGCTTCAGCAGCCGCAGATGCTCGATCATCATGTCGGTGTCGAACGCGTCCGGGTGGTCGTAGTTGAGCTTCGCGCGCTCCTCATACGTCAGCTCGTTGTGCTGCTTGTAGTAATTGTCGTGGCTGAGCACGGTGATGTTCTCGCCGAAGCGGTTCATCAGCGCCTTCACCAGCGTCGTTTTGCCGCTGCCCGTGCCGCCTGCCACGCCGATGACGATAATGTTCTGATCCCCCACAGTCCTATCTCCTCTATCTCTGCCTTTATTCCACAACGCCCAGGATCAGCGGCTGCGGTTCGGGCGCTTCCTCGCCCCAGGTGAGCGCGCTCAGCAGCAGCTCCTTCGCGGGCGCGAGCGTTTTTTCGTCGTTCGTGTATAAGACCGCCAGCTCCTCGCCGGTTTTCACCCGGTCGCCCGGTTTGCGGTGGAGCGCGATGCCGGCGGCGTAGTCGATGGCGTCGTCCTTCGTCTTGCGCCCTGCGCCGAGGATGCACGATGCCTCGCCGATCCGCTGCGCGTCCGTCGCGGTGATATAGCCGCCGTGCGCCGCCGTCACGCGCAGCGCGTGCCGCGCCTGCGGCAGCCGCGTATGATCCTCCAGCGCCAGCGCGTCGCCGCCCTGCGCCGCGACCCACTGCTGCATCTTGCGGAACGCCGCGCCCGACGCCACCGCCTCTTCCACGCGCGAGCGCGCCTCGTCGGCGGACCAGCCGTTGCACAGCTCCAGCATATTCTGCGCCAGTACAAAGCTCACCTCGCGCAGATCGTCAGGACCTCTGCCCAGCAGCACATCCGCCGCTTCGGCGACCTCCAGGGCGTTGCCGATGTTCTTTCCCAGCGGGATGTCCATATCGGTCATCACCGCGCGCACGCGCCTGCCGCAGTGCCGCCCGATGGCGACCATGCGCTCTGCCAGCCGCGCGCCGTCCTCCGGCGTTTTCATGAACGCGCCCGAGCCGATCTTCACGTCCAGCACGATCGAATGCGACCCCGCCGCCAGCTTTTTGGACATGATAGATGACGCGATGAGCGGCAGCGAATCGACCGTTGCCGTCACGTCGCGCAGGGCGTAGAGCTTTTTGTCGGCGGGCGTGAGATTGCCGCTCTGCCCGATGACGGCAATGCCGATGTCCGCCACCTGCTGCATGAACTCCTCCGGCGTGAGCACCGTGCGGTAGCCCGGAATGGCTTCGAGCTTATCGACCGTGCCGCCCGTGTGCCCGAGCCCGCGCCCGGACATTTTGGCGACCCTGCCGCCCAGGCACGCCACGATCGGCGCGACGATGAGCGTCGTCTTGTCGCCCACGCCGCCGGTGGAGTGCTTGTCCACGGACTTGTCGCCGAAGCGGCTGAGGTCCACGGTGTCGCCGGAGCGCATCATCGCGTCGGTCAGCACGGCGGTCTCGCGATCGTCCATGCCGCGGAACAGCACCGCCATCGCAAACGCGGACATCTGATAGTCCGGGATGCTGCCGTCTGTAAAGCCTTCAATGATGAATCGGATCTGCGCGTCAGTGAGCGCTTCGCCGAGTTTTTTGCGTTCGATCAGATCGACCATGCGCATAGGAAAACGCCTCCTGCTATTTGCTTTGCCTCTATTTTAGCACATTTTCGTGCGTGAAAGCTCCCAAAATCGCGCGGGTATTTTTGTGCAGTTTTACCCATCCAGTTCGGCGAGCAGCGCCTCGCAGCCCGCGAGCACGTCGTGCCACGTAGCCTCAAAATCGCCCGTGTACCACGGGTCTGCGACCTCGCGCCCGGGAAGCAGCCTGCGCACCTTGCCGCCGGGGTCGGCGGGGAGGATCGCGCGAAGATTCCGCTCGTTG
>CALACZ010000028.1 GCA_937890735.1 uncultured Bacillota bacterium | reverse complement strand
CCACCAGAAAAACCTTCAGCAATTCGATCACCTCAAGGCTATTGTACCATTCTTTTCCGAAGTTTGGAAGAATAATTTCCGTTTCTGCCGCCGTCGCCGGGCAATTTGAAGAGATGGCTTCGGAAACGGCGGACTTGTTCTTTTTTCTGCAAAGTCCGCCTGACGTTGACGTTTTTTATCCCAAATACTTCTCCAGGCACACCAGCTGCACATCGGGTATGCCGTTGAAGCGGCACGGCACGATGTCGATCTCTTCATAGCCCAGCGACTTGTAGAGCCTGCGGGCGCGGGTGTTGCGGGCGTTGGTGTCGATGCGCAGGGCGGGGCAGGCGTGCGCTCTAGCGTAGTCCTCGTAAAACGCAACGAACGCGCGTCCGAAGCCCCTGCCGCCCAGCTGCGGATCGACGGTCAGCGTGTGCAGCACCATGACCTCCTCCTCCCGCGCTTCGTGCTTCCACGCGGCAGTCTTATACACATCGACCTGCGTCTGGTTGATGATCGCCGCCGCGGCGACCGCGCCGTCCTGCGTCAGCACGAACAGGTCGCCGCGCGAAAGCGCGTCCTGCGCCGTCCGGCGCGTGGGATACACGCCGCGCAGCCAGCCTGTCGTGCTCAAGCCCCGCGCCTCGCCGTCGTGAATACGGTCGTAAATTTTCTCGATGCCGTCCAGGTCGGCTTGCACTGCTTTTCTGATCTCCATAATACGCCCTCTTTTCGTCCTGTTTCGTCTCAGTTTACCACCAGGGCGCGGAGATTGCAATCTTCATCGCCGCGCGGCGGATTTATTGCGGATTTTTGCAAATTACCTCTTGCTATTTTTGAAAATATCAATACAATAAATGAGGAAGGAGCGTCCCCGAAGGGCAGAAAGATGTGAGTCTGTCAATTTAACAATTCCATGCGTACCCGACAGTTGCGTCAGTTGACAAGAATACACGCGGTTTTTCACGGGGCAAAACAACGCCCGGCGTCGTTATCCTCGTTGGTGGGCGACAGCCCACCTGCCTCGTCTGCCTAGCCAGCCGCCGTTTATCCTCCGCGAAAAACGGACTTGCCGCCCGATCCGGGGCGTTGTCTGCAAGGCAGAGGACGCAGGCTTGCTGCCGCAAGTCAAGGACGATAACGCGGCAGACGGCGGTCCGAATCGGTCCGCAAGCGCGCGTACTCTTGCCAACTGACGCTTGCATGAGTAGAAATGACGCGTCAAGTACCGGCTGGATGGGAGGTTGCCGCCGGGCGAAGGGAAGTTTTCCCGCGGTGTCATTTCGCATCCGCTTGATCAAACAGGAAATTGTACTGCTTGTGAAAAAGTAAACACTTACCCAACCTCCTCCTAAGATTTTTCAGGAGGCTATTTTTATGTCCAAAATGACTACCGACACGGCAGTCCGCCGCGCCGCATTCCCCGTTCGCACGCTGGCGGCGTGCGCGCTGCTGGCGGCTGTGTCCGTCGTGCTGGCGCGGCTCGTCATCCCCATGCCCAATGAGACCACCCGCTTCTCGCTCGAAGCCATCCCCATCTTCATCGCCGGGATGCTGTTCGGGCCGCTGCCGGGCGCGCTGGTCGGCTTTGTGGCGGATCTCGTCGGCTGCCTGTTCTCCGGCTACGGCTACAATCCGCTGTTCTGCGTGCCGCCCATTCTCTACGGTCTGTGCGCGGGGCTGTTTTCGCCGATGCTCCGTAAAAAAATCACCATCCCGCGCCTCGCGCTGGCATTCCTGCCCGCCGTGGTGCTCGGCTCGATCCTCTACCAGAGCTGGTCGCTCGCGTTCGTGTACGGCGGCGACGCGTTCGAGGCGTTTTTCCTCACAAAGCTCGCCTCGCGCAGCATCCAGTTTGCCGTGACGTTCGTGCTGGACGTGCTGGCAGTGTGGCTGCTGGGTCGCGCGCACGTCTTTACCGCCACGAAGCTCTGGAAATAACAAATCACAGAAAGAAGTCAGGACCTTATGAACGTTTCCGAAGCACTTTCGTATATCCATTCCGTCTGCTGGAAGGGCAGCATCCCCGGGCTCTCGCGCACGCGCGAGCTGCTGGGCAAGATGGGAAACCCCGAAAAAAAGCTCCGCTTTGTCCACGTCGCCGGGACGAACGGCAAGGGCTCGACCGCGGCGATGCTCGCCTCCATTCTCCGGCAGGCTGGCTTCGTGACGGGGCTTTACACCTCGCCGTATATCATCAAGTTCCACGAGCGGATGCAGGTGGACGGCGAAATGATCTCGGATGAGGAGCTGTGCGCCATCACTGAGTACATCCGCCCGCTGGCGCAGTCCATGACGGAGTCGCCGACCGAGTTTGAGCTGGTGACGTGCATTGCGATGGAGTATTTCGTCCGGCGCGGCTGTCAGATCGTGGTGATGGAGGTCGGCATGGGCGGCGAGCTGGACTCGACGAACGTCATCGAATCCCCTGAGGTCTCCGTGATCTGCAACATCGGACTCGACCACACCGAGGTGCTCGGCGACACGCTGGAAAAGATCGCAGCGGCGAAGGCGGGCATCATCAAGCCCGGCTGCCCGGCAGTCATCTACCGCGCCGCGCCGTCGGTGGAGGCGGTGTTCGAGGAAAAATGCCGCGCCGTCGGCTCTGAACTCTACAAGGCGGATTTTGACGCCATTCACCTCCTCCGGCACGACCTCACGGGTCAGGTGTTCGACTTTGGGCGCTTTGCGGCGCTGCACCTTCCGCTGCTCGGCGCGCACCAGCTGCGAAACGCCGCGGTGGTGCTCACGGCGGCAGACGTGCTGAAGGCGCGCGGTTGGCACATTTCGGATGAGAACATCCGCGAGGGGCTCGCCGCGGTGCGCTGGCCGGGTCGCTTTGAGCTGCTGCGCAAAGAGCCGCTGTTCATCGTGGACGGCGGGCACAACCCGCAGTGCATTGAGGCGCTGGTGCAGAACATCCGGCAGTACCTCGCCGGGCAGCCGCTGACCGTCCTCACGGGCGTGCTGGCGGATAAGGACTACCACTGTATGTACGCAAGCGTCGCGCCGTTTGCCGCGCGCTTCATCACCGTCACGCCGCCCAATCCCCGCGCGCTGGACGCGCAGGCGCTGGCGGAATATCTGCGGCAGTTCGGCAAGCCCGTTACGGCGTGCAGCAGCGTAGACGCGGGCGTGCGCGAAGCCATCCGGCAGGCGGGCGCGGACGGCGTGGTGCTGGCATACGGCTCTTTGTACATGGTAGGCGACATCGAAGCCGCCGTGTTGAGCGTGTCAAAAAAGGCTTTTTGACCGCTCTCAAACGAAAACCGCTTCGCTGGGTTTTCGTTTGAACAGAGTTTGCACTGCGCTACGCGCAGAATTTGTGCGCACAGCACACAAATTCTACACTCCGCTCCGTGAGCAGTATTTTCTGCGACGTACACGCCGCCGCAGAAAATGATCAAAATCGCTTTTGCGCCTGCGGGCGCAAAACTCTGCGAGGCTTTTTAGACAGCACAAAAAAGACCGCTGATGCTGTTTTTTCAGCATCAGCGGTCGTTTTTTATTCAGCGCTCCACGGTCGTGACGACGGGCTTGCCGTCGCGGTCCAGCAGCGGCGTCATGCCGCCGGAGTAGCCGCTCCAGCGATAGAGATGGTTCACGCCCGTCTGCGTGTCCACCCAAATTTCCATCCCGCCCGTCAGCGACTCGGACTGGATATAGGTCTTTTCAAAGCGTTTTTCCTTTGCCATCGTTCTGTCTCCTTCCATGCGGCTTTCCCGCCGCATCTGCTCTGTCAATAGGATACCATACCGGCGGCAAACCGGCACAAAAAAATCGCGGAGACCCGAAAAATCGGGTCTCCGTAATTTTTATTACGCTTTTTCCGCGCGGATGACGAGCTCGCCGTTTTCCACGTCCACCGCAAGCGTCTGCCCGGGCAGGATGCTGCCTTCGAGCAGGCGGCGCGCCAGTAGCGTCTCCACGGTGTGCTGCACATACCGGCGCAGCGGACGCGCGCCGAACTGCGGATCGTACGCCGCGTCGATGATATACTGCTTGGCAGCCTCCGTCAGGCGGCAGGTGATCTGCTTGTCGGCGAGGCGGCGGTTGAGCGCGTCAATTTGCAGGTCTATGATGGCGGTGATATTGTCCCGCGTCAGCGGCTTGTAGAACACGATCTCGTCCAGACGGTTCAGGAACTCCGGGCGGAACGTGCGGCGCAGCAGCGCCTGCACCTGCTCGCGCGCCTCCTGGCTGATCTCGCCGTCCTCGCCGATGCCGTCGAGCAGGAACTGACTGCCGAGGTTGGAGGTGAGGATGAGGATGGTGTTCTTAAAGTCCACCGTTCTGCCCTGCGAGTCGGTGATGCGCCCATCGTCGAGCACCTGAAGCAGGATGTTAAAGACGTCCGGGTGCGCCTTTTCCACCTCGTCGAACAGCACGACGCTGTACGGGCGGCGGCGGACGGCTTCGGTGAGCTGACCGCCCTCCTCATAGCCGACGTATCCGGGAGGCGCGCCGATCAGACGCGACACGGAGAATTTCTCCATGTACTCCGACATATCAATGCGCACCAGATTCTTTTCATCATCAAACAGGCTCTGCGCCAGCGCCTTGGCAAGCTCCGTCTTGCCTACACCGGTGGGTCCCAGGAACAGGAACGAGCCGATCGGGCGGTTCGGGTCCTGAATGCCCGCGCGCGAGCGCAGGATGGCGTTTGTTACGGAGCGGACGGCCTCGTCCTGCCCGATGACGCGCTTATGAAGAATATCCTCCAGATGCAGCAGCTTATCGCGCTCGGTCTCCATCAGGCGGCTGGTCGGGATGCCCGTCCAGCGCTCGATGATCTTGGCGATCTCCTCTTCTGTGACCTTTGTACGCAGAAGCGAGTTTTCATGCGACTTGCCGGACTTCTGCTCCTCCTCGGCAAGCTGCTTTTTGGCCTCCGGCAGGTCGCTGTATTTGAGCTTGCCTGCCTTATCAAGATCGCCGGTCTGCACTGCCTGCTCGATCTGGCGATTGATGTTTTCGATCTTCTCGCGCAGCTGCTGGACGCGCCCGATGGCGTTCTTTTCGTTCTCCCACTTTGCCTTCATGGACGCGAACTCATCGCGCTGCTCGGCAAGCTCCTTGCGCAGCTCGGCAAGCCGTGCCTTCGACAGCTCGTCCTCCTCGTTCTTAAGCGCCGCCTCCTCCATTTCGAGCTGGATGATCTTGCGATCCACCACGTCCATCTCCGTGGGCATTGAGCCCATCTCGGTGCGGATCATGGCGCACGCCTCGTCGATGAGGTCGATCGCCTTATCCGGCAGGAAGCGGTCGGTGATGTAGCGGTTCGAGAGCGTCGCCGCCGCGACGATGGCGGGGTCGGTGATCTCCACGCCGTGGAACACCTCGTAGCGTTCCTTCAGACCACGCAGGATGGCGATGGTATCCTCCACCGTCGGCTCCTGCACGAGCACGGTCTGGAAGCGGCGCTCGAGCGCCGGGTCCTTTTCGATATACTGCCGGTATTCGTCCAGCGTGGTCGCGCCGATGCAGTGCAGCTCGCCGCGCGCGAGCATCGGCTTTAAGAGGTTGCCCGCGTCCATCGAGCCCTCAGTCTTGCCCGCGCCCACGATGGTGTGCAGCTCGTCGATGAACAGAATGATGCGCCCCTCGGACTTTTTGACCTCGGACAGGACGGCTTTCAGCCGCTCCTCAAACTCGCCGCGGTATTTTGCGCCCGCGATGAGCGCGCCCATATCCAGTGAGAAGATGGTCTTGTCCTTCAGGCTTTCGGGCACGTCGCCCGCGACGATCCGCTGCGCCAGCCCCTCGGCGATCGCCGTTTTGCCGACGCCCGGCTCGCCGATGAGCACGGGGTTGTTTTTCGTTTTGCGGGACAGGATGCGGATGACGTTTCGGATCTCCTCGTCACGCCCGATGACGGGATCCATTTTCTGTGCGCGGGCGCGGGCGACAAGGTCCGTGCCGTACTTCTCCAGCGCCTCGTAGGTATCCTCCGGCGAGTCGGTCGTCACGCGCTGGTTGCCGCGCACGCTTTGCAGCGCCTGCAAGCATCCCTCTTTTGTGATGCGGTAGTCCGCAAACAGCTTTTTCAGCGTCGCGTCCGCCGTTTCAATGAGCGCCAGCAGCAGATGCTCCACCGACACAAAGTCATCGTGCATCTCGTCCGCCATGCCCTCCGCGCGGGTCAGGCACGCGTCCACGGCGCGCGCAACGTAATATTTATCCGCCTCGCGCCCCGAGCCGGTCACACGCGGCAGCTTGTCGAGCTGCTGCTGCACGGCGGCGTCCAAGCTCTCCACCGTCACGCCCATCTTGCGCAGCAGCTGCGGCACAAGTCCGCCGTCCTGCCGCAAAAGGGCGGCGAGCAGATGCACCTGCTCGATCTGCTGATTCTGGTTTTCAATTGTCAGCGCCTGCGCGGCCTGCACCGCGCCAAGCGATTTTTGCGTATATTTCTGAGCGTTCATAAAAGCGCCTCCCTAATTTAGCACTCTAGCGCAAAGAGTGCTAACCCATTTGTCTATAGAATACTCCCGGTTTCATTTTTTGTCAATGGGTCAGGCGCATCCAGATGTGACATTTTTGTAAATTCTGCGGCGGCGCGCAAAAAAACATCCGCACTTAAAAAAGATTTAATAACTACCCTCTAATTTATTTAATAACCCCCTGATATTATAATCCTGCAAGAAGCGATATGCACTTTTTCATTTTCCCCTCATATATTTTTTGAGAAGGCCGTAAGCAAGCTGGTCACTTGCTTACGGTTTTTCTTTATGCGTGTCAAAAAGTATTTTGACACGCATTCAACCGAAAACCGCTTTCGCCGCCTGCGGGCGCAAAACTCTGCGAGGCTTTTTAGGCAATCAAAAAAACGCCGCCCAATTCCAATTGGGCGGCGTTTTTGTTTTTCTCTTACAGCGCCTTCTTCGCGGTGTCCACGAGGACGGCGAACGCTTCGGGATCGGAGATGGCGAGCTCGGACAAAGCCTTGCGGTTCATCTCGATGCCGGCCTTCTTCAGACCGTTCATGAAGCGGGAGTAGTTGATGTCAAACGGAGCGACCGCTGCGGAGATGCGGGTGATCCACAGGTTGCGGAACTCGCGCTTTTTCAGCTTACGGCCAACGTAGGCGTACACGCCGGACTTATAGACCGCCTGCTTTGCCATTTTGAAGTGGCGGGACTTGGAACCCCAGTAGGATTTCGCCAGCTTCAGGACTTTATTTCTTCTTTTGCGCGTCATCATTGCGCCTTTGATTCTAGCCATTATTAAATCCTCCTATGTGTCGTCGAACCCGATTATTTGTACGGGATCATTTTCTTGACAATATCTTCCACAGTGACGTCGGCGTAGCCGTTCTTGCGCAGGTTGCGGGTACGCTTGGTCGTCTTCTTGGTGAGGATATGGCTCTTGAAGGCGTGCGCTCTCTTGACCTTGCCGGTCTTGGTCAGATTGAATCTCTTTTTCGCGCCGCTATGGGATTTCAGCTTGGGCATGGTGGTTTCTCCTTCCGAATGTTTACTTGCTTCTTATTTCGTGGATTTGGGGCTGAGGAACATAGACATATTGCGTCCCTCCAGCTTTGCGCCTTTTTCGACCGTGGCGACCTCGGCGCAATCCTCGCCGAATTTCTTCAGCAGGACCTCGCCCAGCGAGGTGTGCGCCATTTCACGACCGCGGAATCGGACGGTGACTTTCACTCGGTTGCCATCTTTCAGGAACTTCATGGCGTTTTTGATCTTGGTGTTCAGGTCGTTGGTGTCGATGCCGGGAGACATACGGATCTCCTTGATCTCGACCACGCGCTGATTTTTGCGGGCTTCCTTTTCGCGCTTGAGCTGCTCAAAGCGGAATTTGCCGTAGTCCATGATCTTGCACACGGGCGGCGTTGCCTGCGGCGCGATCTTGACCAGGTCGAGCTCCTTTTCCTCCGCCAGCGCGAGCGCCTGCGCGGACGACATGATCCCGAGCTGCTCGCCATTGTCCCCGATCACGCGAAGCTCCTTGTCGCGGATCTCCTCGTTGATCTGATGATCTAATTTCCCGATGGTAAAGCACCTCCAAATGCAAAGTGCGGATGCCGCAAAGCACCCGCACATAATTCCGTCAAAAGAACTATGGACCTCTTCGCGCGATTGCTGGAGGTGAGGGTGCATGAAGCTCCTTCTTTGTTGTCTCCGCCTATTATAGTGGCAGTTTTGCCGCTTGTCAACAACTTTTTTGGATTTTTACGCGCCCGGCTGGTTTTTTACGCGCCCGGCGGCAGAAAAATGGGAAGCTGAGGCGGCGCGAGCGTAAAGAGGATGAGCGCCGCGCCGTAAAGCCCCACCAGCAGCACCATCACGCCCGAAAGAAAGCTCCATCGCCCGCTCTTTTCCATCGAATACGCCAGACAGAAGCCGCCCGCAAGCGTCAGATAGTAAAGCGTCAGGTCGATCCACAGCGCCGTCACACCAAAGCCCGCCGCGAGCAGATAGTAAATTCCCAACAGCCCCAGCGGCATGAGCAGCAGCGCCGCGAGAAAGCCCGACCACGCCCGCTGCGCATCCGGCTTTTTGCGGCACAGAATAAACCCCGCCGCGAGCACGTTCCAGAACAGGAGCTTGAGATGCTCCCACACGCTCTCATTGACCGGCGCGAACAGCCCCACCAGCGGCACAGGCAGCCAGTCGTACAAAAAATGCAGCAGCGTCCCCGCCAGCGCCGTCAGGAAGAACGCAAGAACATAGCGTTTTTTCATGGTAACTCCCCCTCGCAAAAGGGTATGCCTGTGCGAGGGAGATGAGAACAGAAACAGTGTCCGTTCTTAATCATAACGTAGGGGCGGGGCTTGCCCCGCCCGCGCAGAATGCAAAAGCAAATTTGTGCATACCAATAACACGCACACTCCAAAGGCTCCCTTGTGTAAAGGGAGCTGTCGCCGAAGGCGACTGAGGGATTGCGCAGCAGGCAATAATAAAACTGCACACACCATCGGCGACCTCGCAGAATCTATCAAATTTGCGTAGGGGCGGGGTTCTACCCCGCCCGCGCGGAACGCACCATCAAAATTGCACAGCGAACGGCGACTACGCACAATGTTTTGTAGGGGCGGACGCCTCTGTCCGCCCGTTGGGCATTTACGGTTTCGCCGCAATGTTTCGTGAAAACGACGGTGCGTCCTGCCGGGCGGACAGAGGCGTCCGCCCCTACGGGTGCGTACCGTTCCGCATTGGTGCGTGCGGGTTTGCGGCGTTGTGCTGCCGGGAGGGGTAGAACCCCTCCCCTACGGCAATTGTGATGCATTGTACGGATTCGCATTGGTGCGTTCTGATTTGCCACGTTGTACCGCACAATCCTTTCGTCACGGCTTCGCCGTGCCACCTCCCTTTACACAAGGGAGGCTTTGGTGCGGCGCAAACGCGGCGGCGCGGTTGAAGCCTGCAACAAGCGGGAGGGGCAAGCCCCTCCCCTACATTACGACTAAATAACACCTATTCACTATTCACTATTACTTCTTACCTCATTTCGCCCCTCCCCTACGTTACGACGAAATACACCGCACTGTCCATAAACGAAAAAAGGAGGGGCGCTGCCCCTCCTTTTTCTACATTATATTACTGAAAAAACTGATTATGCAGCACGCGGACGGCTCTGTCGGAATCATCCTTGTCGATGAGCACCGAAATTTTGACCTCGCTGGTCGAGATCATATGGATGTTGATATGCTGCTGATAGAGCGCCTCGAACATTTTGGCGGCGATGCCGACGTTTTCCAGCATCCCCGCACCGACGATGGAGACCTTCGCAACGCCGGTGTTGATGTCCATGTGGTCAAAATTCAGCGTGTCCTTGTTCGCGTCGAGCAGCTTGGCGCAGTCCATCACGTCCTTATCGGCGACGGTGAAGATGATGTCCTTCTGCTCGTCCCTGCCGAGGGACTGAATGATCATATCGACGTTGATCTTGCCCTTGGCGAGCACGCTGAAGAGCTTATACGCAACGCCCGGCACATCCTCCAGCCCGACGAGGGCGAAGCGGGCGATCTTTTTATCCTGCGCGATGCCGGTAATATAGGTTTTTTCCACTTTCTTTGCAGCCTCCTTCACGATAGTACCGGGATTGCCGGTAAAGCTGGAGAGCACCTCCAGCCGGACATTATAGCTTTTTGCCAGCTCGACCGAGCGGTTATGCAGCACCTGCGCGCCCATAGACGCCAGCTCCAGCATTTCGTCATAGGTGATCTCGTCGAGCTTGTGCGCCTCGGGCACGACGCGCGGGTCGCAGGTGTACACGCCGTCCACGTCGGTGTAGATCTGGCACAGGTCCGCGCCCAGCGCCACTGCCAGCGCCACCGCCGTGGTGTCCGAGCCGCCGCGCCCGAGCGTGGTCACGTCGCCGTGGCGGTCAACGCCCTGAAAGCCCGCGACCAGCACGATGCGCTTCTGGTCCAGCTCGTCACGCACGCGGTCGCATTCGACCTTTTTGATGCGCGCGCCGGAGTGGTTCGTATCCGTATTCATGCCGACCTGCCAGCCGCACAGCGACACGACCGGGAAGCCCAGCTTTTCGATCGCCATCGCCATGAGCGCGATGGACATCTGCTCGCCGCACGCGAGGAGCATATCCATCTCGCGCCGGGAGGCGTCGGGGTTGATCTCCTGTGCCTTTTCAATGAGATCGTCGGTGGTATCGCCCTGCGCCGAGAGCACGACGCAGACCTGATTGCCCGCCTGATAGGTATCGGTGATGATCTTCGCCACGCGGAAGATGCGCTCGGCGTCCGCTACGGAGCTGCCGCCGAATTTCTGTACGATCAGTGCCATGATATGCCTCCTGGGATATTAAAGTTCATAGACCGGGTAGACTGCGTCCAGCGCCGCGCCGGATTCGTCCAGTGCGCGTCGGGTCGTCTCGGCGGTGAAGCCGCCGTTCACGCCCTCCTGCTCCGGCAGCCAGTCGATCTTGCCGAGCACCTGCTCCAGAGCCTCGCGCGTATCGCGGGAGCGGACGAAAAAACGGGCGGGATGATCGTCTGCGTCCAGCAGCGCCGCCGCGCCGTCGGGCTCCCAGCAGACGGGCTGCGGGCGGTTCGGGTTGCGCGCGATGTCGATGAGGTCGCCGACCACGGCGCTCGCCGTGGGGAAGCGCCCCGCGCCCGGACCGTAGAACACAACGTTTCCGACCTCGCTGCCGCTGACGGACACGGCGTTAAAAACATCGCCCACACAGGCAAGCATCTGCGTCTGCGGAATAAAATGAGGACAGACGAACACATATACCCCGCCGGGAGCGCGGACGGCGCGTCCGAGGAGCTTGATCTTCATGCCCGCCGCCGCGGCAAAGCGTGCGTCGAGCGCCGTGATGCCGGAGATGCCGCGCATGGACACCCGCTCCGGCGGGATCTGCCGCCCGTAGGCGATGTCCGCCAGGATGCACGCCTTGCGCCCGGCGTCGATGCCCTCCACGTCGGCGGTGGGGTCTGCCTCGGCATAGCCGAGCTGCTGCGCCTGCGCCAGCGCGTCTGCGTACTCCGCGCCGTTTTCGAGCATCTGCGTGAGAATATAATTTGTCGTGCCGTTGAGGATGCCCGTCACGTCGGTGATGATATTCGCGTCCAGACATTCATTGAGCGGATGGAGCACCGGGATGCCGCCGCCGACCGACGCCTCAAACAAAAACTGACAGCCGTGGCGCTGCGCGAGCGCGATGAGCTCCGCGCCATGCTCGGCAACGAGCTGCTTGTTGGCGGTCACGACGTGCTTGCCGCGCCGCAACGCGCGGGTGCAAATGTCCAGCGCGACGCCGCAGCCGCCGATGGTCTCCACCACGAGCTGCGTTGCGTCGTCGTTCTCAATGGCGGAAAAATCCCGCACCATGCGGCTCTCAAACGGGTCGCCGGGGAAGTCCCGCCGGACTAAAATTGCGCCCAGCTCCAGCGGCTGCCCCGCACGGCGGGCGATGGTCTGCGCGTTCTTCTCCAGAATCCGCGCCACGCCCCCGCCGACCGTGCCGTAGCCGGCAATTGCTATTTTCATGATTGTTTACTCCTTGTTCGCCATGTGATAAATGCGCAGCATATCGTCAAAGTCCAGTTTGCGGAACGTGCCGATGGCGCGCGTTTTCTGGAAGCTGCACCGCGCGGCAAGCTCCTGAAGCCCCGCCTCATCCTGCACGCCGCAGCGCGTCTGCCCAAGGCTGATGGGCATTCCGAGCGAGGCAAAATACGCCTCGGTCTGTTCGATGCCCTGCCGCGCCGCCGTCTCGTCGTCCGCCGCCTGCACGCCCCAGACATTGTGGGCGTACTGCGCAAAGCGCGCAGGGTTCGCGGGGCACACATACCGCGCCCAGCTGCCCCAGACGCAGGAGAGGCTGTCGCCGTGGTAAATATCGAATTTTTCGCTCACCGCGTGCCCAAGCTGGTGCACGGCAAAATCCTTGTTGCCGCCAAGCCCGGTCAGCCCGTTGTGCGAGAGGCTGCCGCACCACATGATCTCGCTCATCGCGTGAAGATCTCCGCGGTCGCGCACGACCGGCGCGCCGTTTTTGATGACCACGCGCAGCAGCGCCTCGGCGATGGCGTCGGTGATCTCGTTGTCGCAGACGGGGTTAAAATAGCGGTCGAGCGTGTGCATCATAATATCCGTCACGCCGCACGCCGCCTGATGCTCCGGCAGCGTCGCCGCCAGCGCCGGATCGAGAATGGCGAACGCCGGGCGGTTGAGCGGTGTGTTGAGCCCGCGCTTGAGCCCCAGCTCGTCGTTCGTCAGCACGGCGGAATCGCTCGTCTCGCTGCCCGCCGCCGGGATGGTGAGGATCGCGCCGACGGGCATGGAGCGCTTCAGTTCCGCGCGCTTTACCCAGAACTCCCAGATGTCCACATCCGGGTTCGCCGCGCCGTGCGCCACCGCCTTGGCGGTGTCGATCACGCTGCCGCCGCCCACCGCGAGGATGAGCTGCGCCGAGAGCGCCAGCGCTTTTTTGACGCCCTCGCGGGCAAGAGACAGGCGCGGGTTCGGCTGCACGCCGGACAGGATGTCAAATTCCACATCCGCCGCCTGTAGCAGACCCTCAACGCGGTCCAGAAGCCCGCTCTTTTTCGCGCTCTGCCCGCCGCAAACGAGCAGCACGCGCGCGATATTCCGCTCCTTCAGCAATTCCGGCAGCTTTTCAAGGCTCTCGCCGCCGAATACGATCTGCGTGGGAACGCAGTAAGTAAAGCTGTGCATAAATTCCTCCTTATCCCGCCACGACCTCGGCGCGCACGACGCCCGGCGTGCCCGACAGCTCCGACGACAGCTCCTCCAGCGGGCAGCTCAGATTGCCCGTTTCGGCGGAGATCGTCACCATCGCGCGCCCGCCCGTGGGGATGGACTGGTTGATGGTCAGTATATTTGCGCCGCAGTTGGCAAAAATGGATAATATCGCCGACAGAACGCCCGCCTTGTCCTTGAGCATCATCTGGAAGGTGATGATGCGCCCCGCCATCATGTTCTGGAACGGCGCGATGGCGTCGCGGTACTTATAAAACGCGCTGCGGCTGATGCCCACGCGGTTCGTGGCGACGTTGACCTTGTCCGTCTCGCCCGTTTCCAGCATCCGCTTCGCTTCGGCGACCTTGTGGAAGATCTCCGGCAGCGCCGCCGCCTCCACAATATAATATTTCGGGGTATTCTGCATCAAAATCCCTCCTGTTTGTCTTTGGTGCGTGGTCAGATGTTTTTGTGCTGTGGTAACTATACATCAAGTGTCTGCAAAATGCAAGTGCTATTTATAAGGCAACACCGCACAATTGCGTCGGCGCACTTCGGCGGATCTTTTCCGCCAATTCTGCGGTTTGAAAAGTTTGAAATACATACAGTATTCCTGCACTTTTCAAATCTTGACTTGGCGAAAAATCTCTCGCCGAATCTGCTTGCCGAATTGTGCGGTGCTGCCATAACTTCTGTGAAAGGGGGCGAATCGGCGCTGGACTGGCATAAATTCCTGTGCAAGGCGCTCACCGTGCTCGCCGCGGCGGCGGGCGTATGGCTGTTCGCGGCGGTCATTCTGCCGATGTTCGCGCCGTTTTTCATCGGGCTGCTCGCCGCCGCGCTTGCCGCGCGCCCGGTGCGCGCGCTGCATGAGAGAGGGCTGCCGCGCCGCGCCGCGTCATTTTTGTGCGTGTTGGCGCTCTTTGCGCTTGCGGGCGGAGCGCTGTTTCTGATCTGCCGGGTGCTGTGCCGCGAGGCGGGCGATCTTCTGCGGCAGATCCCCACGCTCTGCCGGCAGCTCGCCCCGGCGCTCGAGCGCTTGCAGGAGCGGCTGTACGCGCTGGCGGATAAGCTGCCCGACGGCATCGGCACAGGGCTGCGCAGCGGCATCCGCCAGCTTTTTGAGAGCGGCGGGTCGCTCGGTGGGACGCTCTATACGCGGCTGTTCACGTTTGCCTCGGGGCTTCTCTCCCGCGCGCCGGGGCTGGTGCTGTTCGTGGTGACGTCGGTGCTGTCCGGCTTTTTTGCCTCCGGCGAGCTGCCCGCGCTGCGCGCGGCGTATGAACGGCGCATCCCCGCCGCGTGGCGGGCAAAATGCGGCGCGATCTTCTCGCACCTGCGCCGGACGCTGGGACACTGGCTGCGCGCGCAGCTCCAGCTCATGGGCATCACATTTCTCGTGCTCACGGCGGGGCTGATGCTCCTCGGCGCGGACTATCCGCTGCTGGCGGCAGTGCTCATCGCGCTCATTGACGCGCTGCCGGTATTCGGCACGGGCACGGCGCTCATCCCATGGGGGCTTTTGTGCTTTGCCAGCGGCGAGGCGCGCCGGGGCGTGGGCTTTCTGGTGCTCTACGGCGCGGCGGCGCTCACGCGGCAGGCGCTCGAGCCGCGCCTGCTAGGACGCCAGGTCGGGCTCAGCCCGCTCATCACGCTCCTGGCGCTCTACACCGGCTTCCGCCTGTGCGGCGTGGCGGGCATGATCCTGTTCCCCATCGGCGCGATCTTCCTCCGCCAGGTGCTCGCACAGCCACAGGAGGGATGACTTGCCTTTTGGGACTTGGTGGATTATGATGGAGAGGACAAAGCCTTCCCCATGTTGGGGAAGGTGGCGCGAAGCGCCGGATGAGGAGAAGGCTTGTACGTTTTGAGCTATAGCGCGTTTTGACCACACCTAAGCCTCCCCTTGGTGACCAAGGGAAGCCTTTGACTGGTGCAAACGCGCAGCAGTTCAAAAATAAGGACCCTTCCCCTCATCAGTCGGCTTCGCCGACAGCTTCCCCCCAAGGATGCGAATCAATAGTTGAATTGCAAAATTAAAGCAGCGAATGCTAGTGCGGA
>CALACZ010000027.1 GCA_937890735.1 uncultured Bacillota bacterium | reverse complement strand
ACCATGCTTTTCAGATTTTGGGTGTTTCCCGACTGCACATTTCTTGACATTTCCACGGGGTAGAACCCCGCCCTTACGCAAAATAATCACTTCTTCACTATATTCACTATTACCTATTACCTCAATTCCGCCCCGCCCCTACGGCTCGATTGGTGGTGCGGCGCAAACAAAAAAGCCCGCGGTGCGCTTGCACCGCGGGCTTGCTTCTGTTTTCAGCAATACAGGTAGCTGTAGTGGCTGCGGAGGCGGAGGATGAGGGCTTCGATGTCCTTTTGCAGGTCGTTGGGCTGGGAGAGGTCGTAATCCTTGACATTCCCCAGACGGACGCGCACCTTGTCGCCGCCGAGGAACAGAACGCCGGCATTGCGGCTGTCGTCCATATCCTCTGCGGTCCGGAAGAGCGTGAACTTATCGTGGCACGGCTCGGAGGCGTAGGGGCAGAAGTGCGTGCAGTTGCCGCACTCGTTGCACAGTTTGTCTACATGGACGATCTGCACGCGGCGATCTGCCAGCGTTACGGCGACGTTCGCGCGGTTCGGGCAGGAATCGACGCAGTTTTCACAGACGGTGTTGCAGCTGAGGCAGCGAGAGCCTTCGCAGCGCGCGTCCTTCGCCATTTTCAGAATGCCCTTCCTGGACACGGCGCAGGCTCTGGCGGGGTAGGCTTCCACGGGGATCTCGTAGCTGTGCGGCGCGCCGATGACGGCTTCCGCGAACGCGGCGGCGTCGGCAATGCCTTCGACCACGGTGGCAGGACCGCGATGCGCGTCGCCCGCGCACCAGACCCTCTCCACGTTCGTCTTGAACGCAGGCCCTTTGCGCTCCATCTCCACGCCGTTTGCTGCCATGAGGGCGGCATCGACCTTTTCGCCGACTGCGGAGAGAACGAGATCGCACGGGATCTCAAAGAACTCGCCTGTGCCGACCGGGGCGCGGCGGCCCGATGCGTCCGGCTCGCCGAGCTTCATCTTCTCAAGGCGCAGCCTGCCGTCCTTCTGCTCAACGGGCGCTGCCAGCTCGACCATATGCACACCGTCTGCGATGGCGAGCGCCAGCTCGTGCTCATCGGCGGGCATTTCCTTTTTGGTGCGGCGGTAGACGATGGTGGAGGAGCACGCGCCCATGCGCTTTGCAACGCGCGCGGCGTCCATCGCGGTATTGCCCGCGCCCACGACCACAACATGACCCGTGAGGTTCGGCTTGACCTGCGTTTTCATGTCCTTCATCCAGCCGATGACGCCCTGCACATTGCCGGGGATCTCGAGCCTGCCCGCCTGCCACGCGCCGGTGGCGAGGAGGATGTGGGTGTAGCCCTGCTTTTTGAGCTCGTCGATGGACGGAGCGGGCGCGCCGCACTTCACTTCCACGCCGTATTTTTCCATGAGCGCCACGTCCTTGTCGATCGCTTCGTCGCAGATGCGGAACGCGGGGATGACGTAGCGCGGCACGCCGCCGAGCTTTTCTTCGCGCTCAAAGATGGTGGTCTGGATGCCGGCTCTGCCGAGGAAGTACGCCGCGGCGATGCCCGTGGGGCCGCCGCCGATGATGGCGGCCTTCTTGCCCGCAACGGCGTCCGGCTTGCGGATGGACGCCATCAGCGCGCTGTAGCCCTTTTCCGCCGCGACGAGCTTGGTGTCACGGATCTGGACGGACTCTTCATAGAAATTGCGGGAGCACCTGTTCTGACAGCGGTGCGCGCAGATCGTGCCGGTGATGAACGGCAGAGCGTTCTTTTCGGTGATGAGCTTCAGCGCCGGACCGTACAGCCCGCGGCGGCAGAGCTCGATGTACTCGGGAATATCCTGCCGGATGGGGCAGCCGCCCTTGCAGGGCGCGGTGAAGCAGTCGATGAGCGGCACAGCATCCGCCGACTTGCGCGCGGGCAGGGGCTTGAGGGGCTTTAAGTGATGGAAGTCGGTATGCGACGCGGCGCTCATCTCGGCGATGGCGGTGGTGTCCGTCCCGCAGAAGCGGGCATAGGGCATATCCTCGACCTTCTCCACCATCTGCGCAAGGAGGTTGTATCCGCCGGGCTTGAGGATGGTCGTGGCGACGGTGACGGGCCAGATGCCGGCGGCAAAGAGCTTGTCGCAGTTGAAATATTCCGCGCCGCCCGCAAACGAGATGCGCATTTTGCCCTTAAACTGGCGGGAGATGCGGCTGCACATTTCGATCGTCAGCGGGAAGAGGCTGCGGCCGGACATATACATTTCATTGCCGGGCAGCTCGCCGCGCGTGGTATCGACGGGGAAGGTGTTCGACAGCTTGAGACCAAATTCCAGCCCGCGGCTGTCCGCCAGCGCCTGCAAACGCTCGAACATCGGCACGGCGTCCGCCCACTGGAGGTCCTCGTTGAAGTGGTGCTCGTCAAAGACGATGTAGTCGTAGCCCATGGAGTCGAGGATGGTGCGGGCGGTCCTGTAGCCGAGGATGGTGGGGTTACACTTGACGAATGTGTGCAGACCCTTTTCCGTCAGCAGGTAGGACGCGATGCGCTCGATCTCCTGCGGCGGGCAGCCGTGCAGCGTGGAAACGGTGACGGAGCGCGAGACGCGCGGGGAGATGGACGCGATGAAGTCCCGTTCCTCCGGGAACAGCTCCGTGAGCACGGCGAGGCACTCCTGGAACTGCGCCGTTTTGGTAGCGTCCATCATGCCGTCAATGTAGGTATTGACCTTGTCGCCCCGGATGCCTTCCAGATCGTAGCCGACGGACATATTGAACACAAACCCGTCGGGGTCGCCCAGACCGTAGACCTTGGACAGGACCTTCAGCGCGCACCAGGCTTTGATGTACTCATTCATCGCCTGCGGAATTTCAAGCTCCGTGGACCACTCCTGATTGTAGCCCTCGTCATTTGCCAGAATGCAGGGACGCGGCACGCACGCGGCGAGCTCCGCGCCGTCCATCTTCTGAACGGTCTTGACCTCAAAGAAGCGCGCGCCGGCGAAGTAGGACGCGATGATGTTCTGCGCGAGCTGGCTGTTGGGGCCGGCTGCCGGACCAAACGGCGTTTCAATGCGCTCGCCGAAGATGGGCAGCGACTTGCCGCTGGCGTGATAGGCTTTATGAACGCCGAACATATCGCCCGTGGCGGCATATTCGGTCGTGATCCAGTTCATCAGGGATTTGAACGGGATGGGATACATTTTCTCAGACATATTTGTTCCTCCTGTGATTGGAAGTTTGCGAAGGATGTTCTTCGTGGGGAAACAGCCGGCAAAGCCGACGGATGAAGGGGGGGGTGAGATGTGACGCGTTTCATCGTAAAATAGGGTAGCGGCGTGCCATTCCCGTCGTATTTTTGAGCAGCAGCGGTTTGCACCATCCAAATGGCTTCCCCTGGGGGGAAGCTGTCTGCGGAGCTTTCGCTCCGCAGACTGATGAGGGTCGGGGAGCAGCTGCGTTTTGGCATAACTGCAAAGCTATTCGTCAGTGCTCCCCGACCCTCATCCGGCGCTTTGCGCCACCTTCCCCGGAGGGGAAGGCATGGGTGCGCGCCGCTCGGTCGTGCATACAAATTCTGCTTCTGCCTGTCAGGGAGGGCGGAGCAGAGCTGTGCCCCCTGCGGTGCGTCTTAATATTCTCTGTGGTTCAGGCTGCCCCAGAGCTTTTTGGCGGCTTCGAGGATGTGTGCGTTTTCGGCTTCCTCGTCGATGCCGACCAGCTCGCGATCCTTCATCAGGATCTTACCGGCGGCGATGGTCGTCTGGCACTGACGGCCCGTCATGCCGAAGATCATGTGCCCGTCGATGTTTTCGTCACTGAACGGGGTGAACGGCTTGTAGTCCATCACGATGATGTCCGCCGCCGCGCCCGCTTTCAGAACGCCCAGCTCGTCCGGGAAATATTTTGCGCCGATCCTGGCGTTGTTCTTAAAGAGCATATCCGTCACTTCGCACCAGCCGACGTTCGGCAGGCAGTTCTGGCTGCGCTGCGAGCACAGGGCGACCTTGATGGATTCCAGCATATCGTTGGTGTATGCGTCCGTGCCCATGCCGAGCAGGATGCCGCGCTTGTAGAGCTGGAGCACGGGGCAGATGCCGACGGCGTTGCTCATATTGGACTCCGGGTTATTGACGACCATCGTATCGGTCTGCTGGATGATCTCCATCTCGGCGGTGTTCACATGGATGCAGTGACCGAGGATGGTCTTATCGCCCAGAATGCCGTGATCCTGAAGCCGCTGGACGGGACGTCTGCCGTAGTTCTGGAGAGAGTCATAAACGTCGTTCATGCCCTCGGAGACGTGGATGTGATAGCCGGTGCGGCCGTTGTTCGCCTCGACCATGCGGTCGAACGTCTTATCGGAGATGGTGAACAGCGCGTGACCGCCGAACATGGCGGCGAGCATCGGGTCATTGTGCTCCTTGCAGTATGTGATCCAGTCGGCGTTCTCCTGGATGGCTTCCAGGCACTTTTCCTCGCCGTCGCGGTCGGAGACCTCGTAGCACAGGCAGGAGCGGATGCCGAATTTTTTGGCGCTCTCCGCGATCTGGAACAGCGAGCCGGGGATCTCACAGTAGGAGGCGTGATGGTCAAAAATGGTGGTGACGCCCTGCTTGATGCAGTCGATGTACAGCGCGTCCGCGCTCGCGCGCGTGCCTTCGAGCGTCAGGCGGCGGTCGATTGCCCACCATGTGCCGTCCAGCACCTCAAAGAAGTTCGTGGGGTTGTTGCCGGCGATCGACAGACCGCGCGCCAGCGCCGAATAGATGTGCGTGTGGGCGTTGATAAACGCGGGCATGATCACGCCGCCTCTGGCGTCGATCTTTTCCGCCTGCGGATACTTTGCCGCCAGCGCCGCCGCGTCGCCGACCTCGACGATCTTCGTGCCCTCGAACACGACCGCGCCGTGCTCATAATACCCCTTCGCAGCGGGGTCGCGCGTAATGAGTTTGCCGTTGGTGAGAATGTACAATTGCAGTTCCTCCTTTTTACGTTCCATCACCCGGATAACAAAAAATGTTCCAGACCGTCTGGTCTGAAACACTCAAGCATCATGCCGAGTGATAGTTGCAGCCCGTGTGCGAAACACTTCCTTACAGCTACCATCTTTGATTGAAGCAGCATCCAATAATCTGACCGCGCCGCTCGCTTGCATCTTTTCCGCTATCCCGGATAAAAATCCTCGGGAATCCACAAAGGATTCCCTGCGGCTTTTCTCCGGGCTATCGAAAAATCTGCTGCGCGATCAGCACAGTCATCTTATCTCCTGCTGCTTCTAATTATAAGAAATGTCAGCGAAAAATTGAAGAGGTATTTTTTACAAAAATGCACGGTCAAAATTCAGCAAAATGTCAGAAAGCGCCCGCTTGCGGTGCGGCGGGCGCGGTGGTATAATGCGAAAAAACACGCAGGGAGGCGCAAACATGGACATTACGGTGCGGGCGTATGCCCCGGCGGATGTGGCGCAGATGAACGAGATCTGGAACGAGGTCGTGGCGGACGGCGTCGCCTTTCCGCAGGAGGACTTTTTGGACGCGCAGACCGGCGCGGCGTTTTTTGCCGAACAGACCTACACCGCCGTGGCGGTGGGGGCGGACGGGAAGATCTACGGGCTATACATCCTGCACCCGAACAACATCGGGCGCTGCGGGCACATCGCCAACGCGAGCTACGCCGTGCGCGGCACGGCGCGCGGGCTGCACATCGGCGAAAAGCTGGTCACGGACTGCTTACAGCAGGCAAAGGCGCACGGCTTCCGCGTGATGCAGTTCAACGCTGTCGTGGCGACGAACCTCCACGCCCGCCATCTCTACGAGCGCCTCGGCTTTGTCCAGCTCGGCACGATCCCCAAGGGCTTCCGCATGAAGGACGGACACTTTGAGGACATTTGCCCGTACTATTATGAGTTGTAAAGGTTTTTGAGCGGCGGCACGGTTCGTCGTAATGTAGGGGAGGGGCTTTGCCCCTCCCGCCGTTTTTCTGAGGAAGAAATGGTTTGCAGAAGTCCAAGGCTTCCCTTGGTGACCAAGGGAAGTCCGTAGGGGTCGATGCCCACATCGACCCGGCAGAATGCGATCGCAAAATTGCACACATTTTCGGCGAAACCGCAAAACGTCCTGTAGGGGCGGACGACCCTGTCCGCCCGTTTGGCAATTGCGGTTTTTCCGCGACGTATCGTAAAAACGGACGTGCGGCGTGCGGGTCGATGTGGGCATCGACCCCTACAAACGGTGTACGGATTCGCATTGGTGCATTCGTGTTTGCGGGTTTGTGCCGCCGGGCGGACAGAGGCGTCCGCCCCTACGGGTGCGTGCGTGTGCGCATTGGTGCGGTCAAATCTGCAACGTCCTGCCGCGCGGGCGGGGTAGAACCCCCGCCCCTACGCATTTTTAGGGGATTTTGCGAACGCCTTGGGGTGCAAAAACTGTGGGCTGCCGGTTGGCAGCCCACTCTCTTTACATATTCAGATATTCCTCGCATTTTTTCCGTGCCTGTTCGGCAACCAGCGGCTCGTCGATGCCGGTGAGGTGTCCGTCGCGGACGCGAATTTTGCCGTGCACGACGGTGTGATCGACCGCGCCGCGCACGCCGACGGTCGCCAGCACGGACTTCGGGTCGTAGCACGCGCCCGTCAGCTCCAGACGGCGCGCGTCGATGAGGAACAGGTCGCAGCATTTGCCCTCGGCGAGCTGCCCGATGTCGTCGCGCCCCAGCAGCCGCGCGCTGCCGCGCGTCGCCATCTTCAGCACGTCGTAGCCCGACGGTGCGTTGTGGCTTGCCGTGAGCCGGTGCAGCAAAAACGCCGTGCGCAGCTCTTCCATGAGGCTCGAGCCGTCGTTGGACGCAGAGCCGTCCACGCCCAGCCCCACCGGCACGCCGAGCTTCAGCATCTCCGGGATGTGCGCGACGCCCGAGGCGAGCTTCATGTTGGAGATGGGGCAGTGGCACACGCCGGTTTGCGTTTCGGCGAGCAGGCGCAGCTCTTCCTCATTAAAATGGATGCCGTGCGCGTACCACACGTCCGCGCCGACCCAGCCGAGCGTCTGCATGAATGCCAGCGGGCGCATCCCCTCGCGCGCGAGCATATAATCCTCCTCATCCTTCGTTTCGCACAGGTGCGTGTGCAGGCGCACGCCGTACTGCCGCGCGAGGATGGCACTCTGCCGCAGCAGCTCCGCCGAGACGGAAAACGGCGAGCAGGGCGCGAGCGCGATCCGCCGCATCGAGCCGAACGACGCGTCGTGATACCGCTCGATCAGGCGGCGGCTGTCCGCCAGGATCTCATCCACCGTTTGCACGACGGAATCGGGCGGCAGACCGCCGTCCTTGACCGACAGGTCCATCGACCCGCGCGAGCAGTGCATCCGAATGCCCAGCCGCTCCGCCGCCTCCAGCTGCGCGCCGATGAGGTCACCGCTGCCGGCGGGGAAGACGTAGTGGTGGTCAAAGCAGGTCGTGCAGCCGTGCTTCATCAGCTCGCCCATGCCGGTGAGCGATGACAGGCGCACGACGTCCGCGTCAAGGTTTTTCCAGATCTCGTAGAGCGTTTTGAGCCAGTCGAACAGCTCCATATTCTGTACCTGCGGCAGGTTGCGCGAGAACTGCTGGTACAGGTGGTGGTGCGTGTTGATAAGCCCGGGGTAGCAGAGCATATGGCTGGCGTCGAGCACCTCGTCGGCGCGCACGTCCAGCGCGCTGCCGATGCGGCGGATGACGCCGTCCTCGCAGTAAATATCGGCGTGCTCCAGCACGCGGTCTAAGTCGTCGCAGGTGACGAGACTTTGAATGTTTCGGATCAGCAGGGAACTCATGGCGTACCTCCGCAGCGTTCAGGATGGGCTTATTATACCGTGCCGCGCGCCGCGCCGCAAGGCGTTTTGCCTGCCGGGCGGAAAATTTACGATTTTGCCGCGAAAATTTGAAATTTCCCCTTGCAATTTTGCGGCGGATGTGCTAGTATACTTTAGCGCGTTGAGCGCGGTACGCGCCGGTAGCTCAGTTGGATAGAGTGACTGGCTACGAACCAGTAGGTCGGGGGTTCGAGTCCCTTCCGGCGTACCAGAAAAACAGCCGTTTTCCTTGAGAAAACGACTGTTTTTCTTATTTTCTGGCGGTGTTTCGAAAGGACGGATTTTGATTTACCGCACATTTACCGCGCGACCGCACAAAAATCACGGTGGACAGCTTTTTGTCCGCCGTTTTTTCATGCCTTTTTGTGCCGCAACATGACGTCCGCAAGCGTTTCCGACGCCTTCGCTTTTGCCTCACTGATGGCGTGGGAATAGATGTCCAGCGTTGTGGAAACATCCGCGTGACCAAGCCGGTTTGCGACTGTGACCACGTCCACGCCGTTTCCGATCAGCATGGAGGCGTTCGCGTGGCGGAAGCCGTGCGGGTGCAGGTGCGGCAGATCGTGACGCGTTGTGAACCTGCGCAGCCAGCCCGCGAAGCTGTCCGGGTGGATGGGCGCACCGTTGTTTTTGACGAACAGAAATCCACTGTCCTGCCAGCGGTCGCCGTTTTTGAGACGCAGCTCGTTATACCACGCCCGGTATTCCCGCAAAAGCTGCATCGTTTCCTGCGGGAGCGGCAGGTAGATCACATTTTCCGTTTTTGTGCTGCTCTCGTAAATGCCGAGCTTGGGCAGGTACAAAAGCGCGGTGTCGATGCAGACGATGCCGGTGTCAAAATCGATCTTGCTCCATTTCAGACCGCAGATGTCCTCGCGGCGTCTGCCGGTGATCAGAAACAGGTGCAGCATCGTCCGCCACTTGATCGGCTCGCTTTCCGCTGCCTCCAGAATGGCGGCGACAGTGTCCGGCTCGTAAAAGTCCGGGGCGCTTTTGGTGATCTTCGGCGGCGCGGCTTTTGCCGCCGGATTGTAGGGGAGCAGCAGGTCGTCCTCCGCCTGCTGCAAAGCGGTGTGGATGAAGCGGTGATACTCCGCGACGGTTTTTGCCGAGAGCGGGGTCTTGTCCTGATCCACGGTGAACAGGTCGCCTGCTTTCCTGTCCAGCGCAGCGGCGATCTGGGCGGCTTTGGCTTCCAGAATGGGCTGCGCGCGGCAGGCGGTCGTGATCGTGGTCGGCGATACGCCCGCCCGGGCAGCCAGCGCTTCCCGCGTGACGCCCTCCTTTTTGAGGTACGCGCCGAGGTCGAGCTTTGCGGTCGCGCGGTTTTTGCCGGTGCGGACGCCCTCCTCCTGCAAATTCTGATAGAACAGGTTCAGGTGCTGCGGGCGGATGTCACAGAGGCGCAGGTGACCGATCGCCCGGTCGCAGCGTGTGAGCAGGTACTCATAGTGGGCAAGCGTCCGCTCCTTGATGCCCGCACTTCGTTTGAGGGCGATCACATAGCGCGCATATTCCGAGAACGTCTGGCGGTTGTCTGTCTGGAAGCCCTGCTCGATCTCCCGCTCAAAGTCCGCCGCCGCCCGCTCCACAGCCCGCTGCATCTGCCGCTCGGTCATCCTGCCCTCCGGCTTCCAGGTACGGTAATGGCGCACCTGCCTGCCGTTGATGTCCCGCCCCTGCGTGACCGTGATCTGGAAAGAGACGCCGGTTTTGCCGTTGATGCGCTTGATATTAGCCACAGTTTAGTCACCTACTGGCGTAGAACTGCTTTTGCTATTTGCTTGAATGGCTTCGATACGTTCAATGAAACGCTGGAACTCTGCCTTTCAATCTGCAAGATATTTTTGTTGATCTTCAGTCCAAAGGCTATTCACATAGAGCGGACCAAATTCTTTTATAGCATCATTGAATGTTTTTTCAAATTCGCATAGCGCTTGCCATTTGAAAAAGGCTGTTTGGTCCTCAACTATATCCGTGCCAAGCTTTGATTGTAACGACTTGATTTGAACTGCGTTTTTTACAAATCTTTTTAGACAGGATGCCCAGCTAGAGACATAGAACCCCCTGATTAAAAAATCCTCTACATCGAATAAATTTGCCTTTTTGCTCTGCTGCTTATCAAATTGAAGCGCTTGAATAGCTGATTCCGATAAACCAGTTGTTTTACAAGCTTGCTGAAGATTTTTGTTTTGCGTTCGTTCTGTAGTAAATCCAAGCAGATAATCAGAACTAACATGAAAATAATCCGCAATCGCTTTGAATTTTATAATATCTGGTGCAGAAGTTCCTAGAGCATATGTGCTGATTGCTTGGCGGGTAACGCCAATTTCCTTTGCAAGTTCAGTTTGTGAGACGCTCCGCTTTAATGGACTTATTCCGTTCTTATTTTCCATTAACGCACGAAGGCGTGTCGGGAATGTTGCGTTGTAGTCATAAGTGTTGTCCTTTTTGCAGTCGTTGGTCATAATTCATCACAGCGTTATAAATTTTTGCAGTTTTGCAAAATGAGTAAGAAATTATTGACAGCAAAAGAAATTTGCGATACACTGATGCTGTCAAGAAAATCATACACCACGACGATGAAGCTGTCAACTAAAAAGGGGTGCGAAAAATGAGGAATCTGGTGAATGCGGATATTCGGCGCATGGCAAGGTGCAATGATGTCCCTCAGTGGAAAATTGCAGCCGTGCTGGGTATTAGCGAGCCTACGCTTTGCAGGTGGCTCAGATTTGAACTTCCGCCTGAGCGGAAGGCGGCAATACTCGGAGCAATCCAAACAGTCGCAAAGGAGGCGGAGAGCGCGTGAGGCGTATGAGGACGATCAACGAGGCTGCGGCTTTCCTACGGCAGGAAGACCCGGGTTCGGCAGTGACTAAAACTGCGCTGCGTCGTTTGGTTACGAGCGGGCAAATCCCGAGTGTGCGCGTCGGCACGAAATATCTTGTGGATCTGGAAACGCTGGACGCTTTTCTTGCGGGCAGCGCGTGCGAGCCTGCGGTACAGAGCAGCGCGATTCGGCGGTTGGGAGTGAACTGATGGCGAAACGCAGAATGTTTTCCCTTGATGTTGTGGATACGGATGCATTCCTTGACCTGCCGGCAAGCTCCCAGTCCCTGTATTTTCACCTCGGAATGCGCGCGGACGATGACGGCTTTGTGTCGTCCCCGAAACGTATCACCGCAATGGTGAACGCGTCGGGCGACGACTTGAAACTGCTGATCGCAAAGGGCTTTGTGATTCTGTTCGATTCCGGCGTGTGCGTTATCCGGGATTGGAGGGTCAACAATTACATCCAGAGCGACCGCTATACGGCGACACTTTACGTCGAAGAAAAGTGGCAGCTTATTTGTCAGAAAACGGGGGTCAACCCCAAATTCTGTGTAAACACCGAAATCTGGTGCAAATAGGGCAAAT
>CALACZ010000026.1 GCA_937890735.1 uncultured Bacillota bacterium | reverse complement strand
GTCCATCAGCTACTACGACCTCGGCGTGACCACCGGCAAGATGGCGGTCAAGGTCCTCACCGGCGAGGCAAACATCTCCGAAATGCCGATTGAGTTCACCGACGCGACTCCGAAATATAACCCCTCCGTCTGCGAGCAGCTCGGCATCACCCCGCTTGAGGGCTATGAGGCGATCGAGGGCTGAGTGCCCGCAGAGAATCAGGCTGATATGCGCGGCAGGCGCGCGGAATGAATCGCGCGCCTGCCCGAGAAAAACCGGCTCGACTCTGCCATCGGCAGACAGCCCCCCCCGCGTGTCTTTCGATGGCAAAGCCAGGTCGAAAGGAGAATGAAGATGAGTTTCCTTTCCGCACTGTTTAACTCCATGCCCGGCGCGGTGGCGCAGGGGCTGATCTGGGGACTGATGGCGATCGGCGTTTACATCACGTTCCGCATTCTGGATCTTGCCGACCTGACGGTGGACGGCTCGATCGCAACCGGCGGCGCTGTCGCCGTCATGCTCATCCGGGGCGGCTGCAACCCGGTCCTCGCGCTGCTGGCGGCGTTTGCGGCGGGGATGCTGGCAGGCTTTGTGACGGGAATGTTCCATACCCGCTGCGGCATTCCCGCCATTCTGTCCGGCATCCTCACACAGCTCGCGCTGTACTCCATCAACCTGCGCATTATGGGCAGCAAGGCAAATCAGGCGGTGGGCGTTGACAAGTACAGCCTCATCGTTTCACAGCGCTATGTACGCGAGTTTTCCGGGATCAAGGAGTTCCTGTTCAAAAACCCGCTGCCGCTGCTGCTGGCGCTCACGGTCGTGATCATAGCGGCGCTCTACTGGTTCTTCGGCACGGAAAAGGGCAGCGCGCTGCGCGCCACCGGCTCAAACCCCAACATGGCGCGCGCGCAGGGCATCAATACGAACTCCAACATCGTGCTGGGACTCATGCTCTCCAACGGTCTGGTCGCGCTCTCCGGCGCGCTGCTGGCGCAGTTCCAGGGCGCGTCCGACGTGAACATGGGACGCGGCGCGATCGTCATCGGTCTTGCCGCCGTCATCATTGGCGAGGTCGTGTTCGGCAAGCTCTTCCGCAACTTTGCGCTCAAGCTGCTCGCCGTGTCCATCGGCGCGGTGATCTACTATATCGTTTTGCAGATCGTTTTGCAGCTGGGTCTTAACACCAACGACCTCAAGCTCATCACGGCGCTGATCGTGGCGCTGTTCCTGTCCGTTCCGTACTGGAAGAGCAAAATGTTCCGCGTGAAAGCGCAGAAGGGAGGCGCGCGCCATGCTTGAACTGAAAAATGTCTGCAAGACCTTCAATCCCGGCACAGTCAACGCGAAGGTCGCGCTGAACGACCTCAATCTCAAACTCAACGACGGCGATTTCGTCACCGTCATCGGCGGCAACGGCGCGGGCAAGTCCACGATGCTCAACGCCATCGCCGGTTCGTTCCTCATTGACAGCGGCTCGATCGTCATCGACGGGCAGAATATCACCAACCTCCCGGAGCACAAGCGCGCAGCGTTTTTAGGGCGCGTGTTTCAGGACCCCATGATGGGCACAGCGCCCACCATGCAGATCGAAGAGAATCTCGCGCTGGCGGCGCGGCGCGGAAAGCCGCGCGGGCTGCGCTGGGGCGTGACGAAGGCGGAGCGCGCCGACTATCAGGAGCGGCTGCGCGCGCTCGACCTCGGTCTGGAGGACCGCATGACCGCAAAGGTCGGTCTGCTCTCCGGCGGTCAGCGGCAGGCGCTGACGCTGCTGATGGCAGCCTTGCAGCAGCCGAAGCTGCTCCTCCTGGACGAGCACACGGCGGCGCTTGACCCGCGCACCGCGGCGAAGGTGCTGGAGCTGTCTGACCGCATCGTGCAGGAGCACAACCTCACGACGCTCATGATCACGCACAACATGAAGGACGCCATCGCCCACGGCAACCGCCTCATTATGATGGACGCCGGACGCGTTGTGGTCGATATTTCCGGCGAGGAGAAGAAAAAGCTCACTGTGCCGGATCTGCTGGCGCTGTTCAGCCACGCCAGCGGCAGCGAAGAAGCAAACGACAAAATGCTTCTGTCGTAAGGCAGCGCTGTACAATATCCGCCTAGCGAATTGTGCGGTAAGCCTTGAAATTGCCCCTCTCTTTTTCCTTCCCATATTCCCATAAGCGGATCGCCGGCAGCATTTTATTGCTGCCGGCGATCCGCACGTTTATGTAGTTTTGTTATCGGAGCTTTGCCGCTTCCTCCTGCACGATGGCGTGCATTTCGTCCCAGTGCTGCTCCATATCGGCTGCGAGCTTGAACTGCGTGCGGCAGCGGTCGAGGTTGTGTCCGCTGCGGTGGATGGAAAAATAGTGGTCGCCGTCAATATGGTCGGTCAGGAAGCGCGCGCCGCATTCGATCGTCATGATCTTGGACGCCAGCGGCAGCAGTTCCAGCTCCTGCGCGCTCATGCCGGGACAGGCGGCAAGATAGCCTTTTGTAAACGCGCGGAAGCGGTCGAGGCTCAGGTGCATCCGGGAAAGATCGGTCACATCCTCGGCAGCCGTCGCCGCACCGAAGCGGATGGCATCGCCAAAGTCAAACAGGCTCGTCCCGGGCATAACGGTGTCGAGGTCGATCACGCACAGCGCGCGCCGCGTGGCGGCGTCAAAGAGGACGTTATTGAGCTTTGTGTCGTTGTGCGTAACGCACAGCGGCAGCGCGCCCGCGTCCAGAAGCGCCTGGATTTTACCCATCTCGTCTGCACGCGACAGGGCGAAGTCGATCTCTGCCGCGACCGCGCCCGCGCGGTGCATGGGGTCCTCCGCCGCCTTTTCGCGCAGCGCCTGAAGGCGCAGCGGTGTGTTGTGGAAATTCGGGATGGTCTCGTGGAGCTGCTCTGCCGGGAAGTCGGTGAGCATCTGGCGGAACGCGCCGAAGCCGCTTGCCGCCTCGTAAAAATCCTGATCGGACTCCGGCTGCTGGAGGCACAGCGAGTTTTCTACATAATCATACACGCGCCAGAAGCCGTTCTGCTCCAGATACGCCGCGCCGCCCAGCGTGCGCACGAGCCGAAGCGCCTGCATCGGCGGCTGCACCTTCTTTTGCAGGTGTTCGGTGACGAGCACGATGTTGTGCATCAGCGCCGGAACGTCGCGGAACGTGCGGTCGTTGATCTTTTGCAGGATATAGCGCCGCCCGCTTGCCGTCTGGGCGAGGTAGGTGATGTTGATATGCCCGCAGCCGTAGGGCGAGCAGGAGATCGGCTCTGCGTCCAGCGCAAACTGCCGTAAAACATCCATCAATTCGGTTTTCATAGCAAATCCTCCCATTCCGGCACGATCGTGATATAGTCGGCACAACTGTAATACTCAGTATACACGCACGATCGCGCGCCGTCAATCACGCTGCACGCGAGCGCGCCAGTCTTGGCGACAGCTACAAAGTTAGCTGCGCTTTTTTGTCGATTTTGCCAGTTTGCAAGCTGCGCCGGGTCGGATACAATGACAGGGAATTTGAGAATTTTTGAGGTAGAGATCATGAAAAGAGATCTGCGCGCCGACGCGCGCGATATTCTGAATTATGCCATCCGCGCCGTCCAGCCGGACTGTGCCGTCCGCGCCGCGCTCACGGGGCGGACTTTTCCGGGACGCGTGATCCTCATTGCCGTCGGCAAGGCGGCGTGGCAGATGGCGAATACCGCCGTGCAGGTGCTGCCGTGCACGGTCACATCCGGGCTGGTCATCACAAAATATGACCATATCCGCGGCAAAATTCCCGGCATCACCTGCATGGAAGCGGGGCATCCTGTCCCGGACGAGAACGGTTTTGCCGCCACGCGGCGCGCGCTGGAGCTGGTATCTGACCTGAAAGCGGACGATACGGTGCTGTTCCTGCTCTCGGGCGGCGGCAGCGCGCTGTTTGAGCTGCCGAAAATTCCGGCGGAGGAATTGCAGGATGTTACGCAGCAGCTGCTTGCCTGCGGCGCGGACATTGTGGAGCTCAACACCATCCGCAAGCGCCTTTCGCGCGTCAAGGGCGGGCGGTTTGCTGAGCTGTGCGCGCCCGCGCACGTTTTGAGTATCGTGCTGTCCGATGTGGTGGGCGACCGGCTGGATATGATCGCTTCAGGTCCGGCATACCCCGATTCCAGCACCAGCACCGATGCGTTGGCGATCGCAGAAAAGTATCACCTGCGCCTGTCGGACGCGGCACGCCGCTGCCTTGCGGAGGAGACGCCCAAGCGGGCGGACAACGTGGAAACGCAGATCATCGGCAGCGTGCGGTTTTTATGCGCGGCGGCGGCGAAGCGCTGTGCGCAGCTCGGCTATGCGCCGAAAATTTTGACGGACAGCCTGTGCTGCGAGGCGCGCGAGGCAGGCGCGGAGCTGGCACGTCTCGCGACGGCGCAAAAAGGCAGACCCTGCGCGCTCATCGCGGGCGGCGAGACTGTCGTCCATGTGACGGGGCAGGGCAAGGGCGGACGCAATCAGGAGCTGGCGCTCGCGGCGGCAGCGGGCATCCGCGGCGCGCGGAACATCGTCATTTTCAGCGCCGGGAGCGACGGCACGGATGGTCCGACCGACGCCGCCGGCGGCATCTGCGACGGCGAGACCGCCGCACGCTTGGATGCTGCCGGCTATCCCATTCGCCGCGCGTTGGAGGAGAACAACGCATACCACGCACTCATGCTCGCAGACGGACTGCTCATCACAGGTCCGACCGGCACAAACGTCAACGACGTCGCCGTCGCGCTCTGCGCAGAACCTGCAAAATAATTCAAAATACCTCTTGATTTTATGGGCAGAATATGATAAAATCCCATGGTCTGTTGAAAAGGTGGTCCTCTGTCGCAGCCGGTACGAGTGTACAGCGGCATTTCCTGCGGCATGAACGTCTTAATTTGAAGGAGGACAAAGTTATGGATCTGATGAAGGCTCTGACCAGCCAGTACATGAAGAAGGAACTGCCCGAAATGAACGTCGGCGATACGGTTCGTGTTCATGTCAAGATCAAAGAAGGCTCGCGCGAGAGAGTGCAGGCGTTCGAGGGTACGATCATTGCCAAGAAGCATGGCGGCATCGAAGAGAGCATCACCGTGCGCCGTATTTCCTATGGCGTCGGCTGCGAAAAGGTGTTCCCCGTGCACGCGCCCAACGTTGTGGACGTGGAGACCGTCCGTCACGGCAAGGTCCGCAGAGCGAAGCTCTACTACCTGCGTGATTGTCTCGGCAAGGCTGCCAAGGTCAAGGAAAAAGTCTAAACCAAATCTGTGCAGTGAAAGCGAAGCCGTTCGGCTTCGCTTTTTCTGCGTTTGTGCGCAAAGGCATCACCGATGATGTCCAAAAATTTTATCGCCCCCCTTTTCTTATGGCGGGAAATTGTGTATAATGTGGTCAATATGGGGTGGTATGCGCCTTGCTGCCGCCCGAGTTTGGAACAGACAGGGGAGCGTACTATGCTTCAAGACGATAATAAGCCCGCCGAACAGCAGCCCGAACCCAAAGCGCCCAAGGGCTACGAGGCGTTTTCCATGCTGCAGGATCTGGTGTATATGCTCTCGATCATCACCATCCTGTTCGTATTCTTCTTCCGGCTTGTCGGCGTGGACGGCAGCTCGATGTATCCCACGTTCGTCGATAAGGACTATCTGGTGCTGGAAAGCAACGTCCTGTACCGCAATATTGAAGCGGGTGACATCGTGGTGATGAACGTGCCGTATTTTGAAAGCGAAGGTCCGATCGTCAAGCGCGTCATCGCCACCGGCGGTCAGACGGTCGATATTGACTTTGACAGCGGCGAGGTGTATGTAGACGGCGTGCGGCTCGACGAGCCGTATACATTTGAGCCGACATATGAGAGCTACGCCGCCTACGGGATGTCGCTGGACTATCCCGTCACCGTGCCGGAGGGCTCGATCTTTGTGATGGGCGACAACCGCAATCACTCCGCCGACAGCCGCTTTGCGCTCGTCGGCTGCGTGGACGAGAGCTGCGTGCTCGGCAAGGTGCTGCTCATCCTCTTCCCGGGCAAGCAGACCGACCAGTATGGGACAGTCACCGGCGGGCGTCAATTTTCCAGGATCGGAGCGGCAGAATGATGCAGGAAAACAGCCTGAATATCCAGTGGTATCCCGGTCACATGACCAAAACGCGGCGGCAGATGGTGGAGGATCTTCGTCTGGTGGACGCGGTGTGCGAAATTCTGGACGCGCGCATCCCCATTTCCAGCCGCAACCCCGATATTGACACGCTCTGCGGCAAAAAGCCGCGCATGGTCGTGCTCAACCGCATCGACATGGCAGACCCCGCCATGACCCGCCGCTGGGCAGACTATTTTAAGAGCCGCGGTATGGCGGTCATCCAGACCGACTGCAGGACGCGGCGCGGTATTTCCTCATTCGCGCCCGCCGTGCGCGCGCTGCTTTCCGAAAAGCTCGCGCGCTACGCCGAAAAGGGGCAGATCGGCAGACCTCTTAAAATTATGGTGGTCGGCATTCCGAATGTCGGCAAATCGACGTTCATCAACCAAATCGCCGGACGAAAGGGCGCAAAAGCCGAAAACCGCCCCGGCGTCACGCGCGGCAAGCAGTGGGTGAGCGTGGACACCTCGCTGCTGCTTCTGGACACGCCCGGCATCCTCTGGCCGAAATTTGACGATCCGCAGGTCGGGCTGCACCTTGCCTTTACGGGCGCAGTCAAGGACGACGTGATGGATGTGGAGAGTCTGGCGTGCAGCCTCATGCAGATGCTCGCCGTGCGCTACCCCGACGCGCTGCGCGCGCGCTACGGCATTGAAATTCCCGAAGAGCCGGACGGCTACGAGCTGCTTCAGGCGGCGGGCAAGCGGCGCGGCTTTCTGATGAGCGGCGGTGAGATCAACACCGAGCGCATGGCAAAGGTGCTGCTGGAGGAATACCGAAGCTGCAGGCTCGGCACATTCACGTTGGAGGACCCGCAGGAGATGGAGATATGAAAACAGAAGCACCTGATCTTTGGCTGTATGAGCACGCGGCGGCGCGGGAGGGCTATTCCTGCATCTGCGGCGTGGACGAAGCCGGGCGCGGCCCGCTGGCAGGACCTGTGTGCGCGGCGGCGGTCATTCTGCCGCCGGACCTTCAGATCGAAGGTCTGAACGACTCCAAAAAGCTCACCGACAAAAAGCGCTGCGCGCTGTATGACGTCATCACCGGGCAGGCGGTCAGCTACGGCGTCGCCTTTGCGGACGAAAAAGAGATCGACGAGATCAATATTTTGCAGGCGACGTTTCTCGCCATGCGCCGCGCGGTCGAAAAACTGACCGTCCAGCCGGACATCGCCCTCATTGACGGCAACCGCGCGCCGGGGCTTTCCTGCCGCGAGCGCACGATCGTACACGGCGACGCGCTGTCGGCATCCATCGCGGCGGCGTCCATCCTTGCCAAGGTCACGCGTGACCGGCTGATGGAGGAATACGACACGCAGTATCCGCAGTACGGCTTTGCCGTACACAAGGGCTACGGTACGCAGCGGCACTATGCCGCGCTGCGCGAGTTTGGCGCGTGCCCCATCCACCGGCAGAGCTTCCTGCGCAAGTTCTATGGAGAATAAAAGCCTGCGCGGCGCGTGGGGCGAGGCGCTTGCCGCCGAATACCTGCGCAAAAAGCGCTACGCCGTCATCGCCTGCAACTACCGCTGCCGCTTTGGCGAGATCGACCTCATCGCGCAGAACCGGCGCTACATCGTCTTTGTCGAGGTCAAGCTGCGAAAATCCGGGCGCTACGGCAGCGCGGCGGAATTTGTGGACGCACGCAAGCAGGAGCGCCTGCGCACCACGGCGGCGCTGTGGCTGCAAAGCCACGAAACGGCGCTTCAGCCGCGCTTTGATGTGATCGAAATTTATGCCCCCGAGGGCGAGCAGACCACACAGCCGGAGATCCGGCATTTGGAGGACGCATTTTCGTGAAAACGATCATATTTGACGCGCACTGCGACACGCCGGTGGAGCTGTGGCGAAAAGGGGCGAGTCTGCGGGATAATTCCGGGCAGGTCAGCCTGCGCCGTGCCGAAAAGCTGGGCGGCTGGCTGCAATTTTTCGCGTTCTGCACACCGTGGATGCAGGACGGGCTGACGTGCCCGCAGCGCTACGCGGCGGCGTATGAAAACTTTTTGGCGCAGCTCCGGGAAAATGAGGACGCCATCCGCCTCTGCCGCACCGGCGCGGACGCGGAGGCGGCGCTTGCTGACGGCGTGTGCGGCGCGTTTTTGTCCATCGAGGGCGCGGAGGCGCTGGACTGCGACCCGGAACAGCTTGCGCGCGTGTACGCACAGGGCGTGCGCATGATCAACCCCGTCTGGAGCCTTAAAAACGCGCTGGCGGGAAGCTGCATGACCGGCGAAGGCTTTACCGATCGCGGACTTGCGTTCTGCGACGAAGCGCGCAGGCTCGGTATCCTGCTGGATGTGAGCCATCTGTCCGACCGCGGCTTCTGGCAGCTCTGCGAGCGCTCGGACGCGCCGTTTCTCGCCAGCCATTCCTGCTGCCGCGCCGTGTGCGCGCACCCGCGCAACCTGACCGACGAGCAGCTTCGCGCCGTTTTTGCGTGCGGCGGCGCGGTCGGCTTGAATCTGTACACAAATTTCCTCACCGGCGCGGAGCACGCCGCGCTGGACGACGCGTACCGCCACCTGGACCACATGATGGAGCTGGGCGGCGACGGGCACGTCTGCCTCGGCGGCGACCTGGACGGCTGCGAGACGCTGCCGGACGGATTTGCCGGGCTGGACGATTATAAAAAGCTGATGGTATATTTGCAGGCGCGCGGCTACTCGGACGAGACGCTGACGAACCTGTTTTATCAATCCCTGATGAAGGTCGTGAAACAATGTATTATGTGAGTACCAGAGATTCCGCCCTCCGCCTGACCGGCGCGCAGGCAATCGTGCAGGGGCTCAGCCGCGACGGCGGTCTGCTCCTGCCGCAGACCATTCCGCAGCTCGCCCCCGGCGCGATCGAGGCGCTGGCGCGGCTGCCGTACCCGGCGCGCGCGGCGGAAGTGATGGCGATGTATCTCGATGAATTTACGGCGGACGAGCTGCGCGGTTACGCCGAAAAGGCGTATGGACCGAATAAGTTCGACACGCCCGCCGTCGCGCCGCTGGTGAAGGTCGGCGAGCGCACGCACGTCCTGGAGCTGTGGCACGGTCCGACGTGCGCCTTTAAGGATATGGCGCTGCAAATGCTGCCGTATCTGCTGACGGCGTCGCTGCGCAAAACGGGCGAGACGCGCACGGCGTGCATCCTCGTCGCTACGTCCGGCGATACCGGCAAGGCGGCGCTGGAGGGCTTCCGCGACGTGCCGCACACGAAGATCCTTGTGTTCTACCCGAAGGACGGCGTTTCGGATGTGCAGAAGCTCCAGATGGTCACGCAGGAAGGGCAGAATGTCGCTGTGTGCGCCGTGGAGGGGAACTTTGACGATGCGCAGACGGGCGTGAAGAAAATTTTCTCCGACGCGGAGGTGCGCGAGGCAATGAATGAGCGCGGCTGCTTCTTCTCGTCGGCAAACTCCATCAACTGGGGGCGCGTGCTGCCGCAGATCGCGTATTATGTTTCGGCATACTGCGACTTGGTCGCCTCCGGGCAGATCGCGTCGGGCCAGACGGTGAATGTCTGCGTGCCCACCGGCAACTTCGGCAACATCCTTGCCGCGTATTATGCCAAGAGAATGGGCGTTCCGTTCGGCAAGCTCATCTGTGCGTCCAATGCCAACAATGTCCTCACGGACTTCATCCGCACCGGCGTGTATGACCGCAATCGCCCGTTCTACTGCACGACCTCGCCGTCGATGGATATTCTCATCTCGTCGAATCTGGAGCGGCTTTTGTACCTGCTCACGGGCTCGGA
>CALACZ010000025.1 GCA_937890735.1 uncultured Bacillota bacterium | reverse complement strand
CCTCAAGGGGGAAGCCGGGGGAGAGGGGCAGTCCGCTGCGCGGACAGCTTCCCCCCAAGGGGAAGCCATGGGTGCGGCGGAAGCTCCTCCCGAGGGGAAGGCAAGGGGTGGTGCAGGCGCTGCGGCGACAGTTTCCCTCCAAGGGGAAGCCGTGGGCGGTGGAATTGGGTTCGAGGTCACGGACCTGGAATTGTGTGTGAATTGGTGAAGGGAGAGAGACGGAAATGCCGAAGCAGCGCGTGGAGCGCGGGACGGACTACAAGCTGCGGTGCATGATACGCGGAGAGATCGCGGCACAGAATGTGCCGATCAGCAAGGCGTGCGAGTGGGCGGGGTGCTGCCAGCAGACGCTTTACCGCGTATTCGACAAGCCGACGGCGTATATGGACAAGGCGCTGCGGCTGCTGCGGAATCTGTCTGTTCCGATCGAAAGTGTACGGGAAGCGATCAGCTACCCGTGGTGAAAGGAGAAAACAAAATGAGTTACGCGGAGAGAATTTGCAAGGCGAAGAATGAAGAGGCTGCCGTCAAAGCGATGCAGGCGGGGCTTACGCATTACGGAACTTTTCTGAACACACTGGTCAACGCGACGCCGTGGGACGATCTGCCGATCCTTGTGGCAGCGATGCAGCTTACGGCGGGGGCGATGCAGCCGGTGATCGGCGAAAAGGGATGCGCCATCGTGAACGATCTGCTGAAAGGGATTCAGACGGTGGCGGTCAAGACTGATGCGGTGAGGAAGGAGCGCGGAGAGGGATGAAGATCAAGAAGATCGCGCAGCTGTGCAAGCAGGAGCGCTGGGCGGAGCTGGTGAACTACCCCGATCGCACGGGGTGCGTGCAGCAGTGGATCACGGACGGGCGGGCACTGTACCCGGTGGAGGGTCTGCCGCACCTGAAAGCAGAGAATCTGCCAAGCCTGCTGGAACTGAATGACAAGCAGAAGGATGCGATGCGCATTCGGGAGCGGGAAGCGCCGCCCTCTATCTGCTTTCTGGACACGGCAGACGGAGAAAAAGCCGCCGTACAGCAGCGCGCAAGCGTGAATTATGGAGGCAAGGAGCTGATGCCGCTGGTCGTGCCCGGGGTGGGAGTGCGCTGGGTAGACCGAGCGCTGCTCGCGCCGATCCTTGCGGAGTACGAAAATGTGGAGCTGACGCTGCGCGCTCCGGCGGGATGCCGGGAGCTGGTCGCGGCGAAGGCGGGGTTTATGCTGGTGGGGCTGATCGCGCCGGAGACGGGGATGGACGAGCTGCGGCGGCTGCTGCTGGCGATCGTGGAGTAAAGGAGAGAACGATGAGAAAGAGACGAGAGACGCTGCGGATGCTTGGCGAGTTTGTGCTGATGGTGGTGTTGGCGCTGGCGGTGCTGGAGCTGCTGGTGCTGGGGACGGCGAAGGCGGCGGCAAGCGCGAAGCAGCTCAGAAACAGCGAGCCTTCCCCTCATCAGTCCGCTGCGCGGACAGCTTCCCCCCAAGGGGAAGCCATGGATGGTGCAGACGTGGGGCGGCTCAGAGACGAGAACTCCACCCTCATCAGTCAGCCTTTGGCTGACAGCTTCCCCCTCAAGGGGGAAGCCGGGGGAGAGGGGCAGTCCGCTGCGGCGACAGCTTCCCCCCGCGGGGAAGCCGTGGGTGCGGTCGAGGACGAATACCCGGAGACGGGGCGGAACGATCTGGACGAGCTGCGCGGGTTTGACGGCGTAGTCCGGGAGTGCACGGTTACATATTACTGCTGCGAAAAGCGGGCGCACATCTGCGGCGGCGGGACGGGCAAGACCGCGACGGGCGCAGACGTGACGGCGGGACGGTCGGCGGCAGTCGATCCTGACGTGATCCCGCTGGGGGCGGAGATCGTTGTGGACTACGGCGACGGCGTTTTGCACAGCTATATTGCGGAGGACACGGGCAGCGCCATTACAGGCGGGCACATCGACCTTGCCGTTGCGACGCACGAGGAGGCGCTGGAGCTGGGCGTACAGACGGCGACGGTGTGGTGGATCGTATGATCGCTGGGTATCAGGCGGGCGGGTTTCGCCGCCCGGACGGCACGGTCTGCGCCGGAGAGTACAAGGGCAAGGCAGAATGGTGGGTGACGCGCGGGAACACGGTCCTGCGCGTTCGCGCCCCAAGCCCGCAGGCAGCCGTGAAGGCGGCGCTGGAGCACTGGGGGCTGGACTGGCGCAAGATCGAGAATTACGGCGCGTGCACGGCGCGGCGGTGCAGAGCGTGAAGAATGTAAACGGCTGGCTTGTGCCGGACGGGTACGACGGCTGCCGGAACTGCGCGCTGCGCGGCGTTGGGAGGTTTTGTGATCTGGCAATCGAGCACCGGGCGACGATCCCGGTATGCCTGTACTGGGAAGCAGAAGGGAGGAGCGACGATGCCGTTTACAGCACAGGAACTGGAGGAGATGCGGCGGGCGGACGAGGAAATCGAGCGGGAGTTTCGCCTGACGCAGGAGGAGATCGAGATGAGCCGCCGACGGGACAGGCAAGCCGTATTTGAGGCGCTGCCGGTCGAGAAACGCAAGGCGGCGGCGCAGCGAAAGGCGTACCGCGAGGCGAACCGGGAGAAGGCGGCGGCGCAGAAGAAGGCGTACTACGAGGCGAACCGGGAGAAGGTGGCGGCGTACCAGAAGGCGTACTACGAGGCGAACCGGGAGAAGGCGGCGGCGCAGCGAAAGGCGTGGTACGAGGCGAA
>CALACZ010000024.1 GCA_937890735.1 uncultured Bacillota bacterium | reverse complement strand
TGTAGCCGGAGATAACTTCCGCGTAGGTGAACGCGCCGACATAGCCCATCTTGGCTTCGTCCGCAGTGAACTCACCGGCGTCGATCATCTCGTTCAGCTTCATACCGGCAACGATACCGGCGAGGTAGCGGCCTTCATAGATGGAGGCGAATGCGTTGTGGTAGTTGGCAAGACCCTCGGTGTGCGCCTTCGTGCCGGTGGAGTGGCAGAACTGCACGTCGGGGAACTCCTTGGCAGCCTGGATCATGTAGTCCTCATGACCGAAGGAGTCGGCAAAGATGATGTTGCAGCCGGCGTCAGCAAGCTCGGCAGCCTTGTCGTAGCACTCCTGACCTTCGGGAACGTTGGTGACCAGCGTGTACTCAACGCCCAGATCCGCGCAGGCTTCCTTCGCGGCGTTGATGAAGTTGAGGTCGTATGTGGAGTTTTCGTCGTGCAGGGTGATGAAGCCGACCTTGAAGTCCGCGGGGGCTTCCGTGGCAGCAGGCTCTTCGTCGGCAGCGGGGGTCTCGGCGGCGGGAGCGTCGTCGGTCGCAGCGGGCGTCTCCGTCGCGGGAGCTTCGGTCGTGCTCTTGTCGCTGGACGCACAGGCGACCATCGCGAAGATCATCACGACTGCAAGAAGCAGAGCAAGAATCTTTTTCATTTCAGTTCCTCCTAAAATTTTTTGGTCATGACCTGACAATGTTTGCGCCTTCGAAAAGGCTTGCCAGTGAACCGTTATCGTTAGCATACAGGATTTGAAACAAATTTGCAATATTTTTTTTGCAAAAACAGGCACTTCTGACGGAAAAAATTAGACAAAGTTCCCAAAATGCCTAAAAAATTTTTAGGGAAAATGCCAACTTGACGCTTTCCACAAAATAAAACGCCGGATTTCGTGGAGTTTGCCCATGCCGAACGCTGGCATTTCGCACAAAAATATGATATGATAACTAAGTATGATTGGGTATATGCGTCAAATGCGGCGCAGTCCCTGAAAACGGAAAGGGAATCACCATGGGTAACGAAGCCTACATTATAAAAGGACACCTGTGCTACAGCCGCGACGCGGATACGATCGAGGTCGTGGAAAACGGCAGCCTGGTCGTGGAGAACGGCGTCTGCCGCGGCGTTTTTGAGACCGTGCCGGCGCGCTACGCGCAGCTGCCGGTGCACGATTACGGAGATCGCCTCGTCGTGCCGGGCATGACCGACCTGCACGTCCACGCGCCGCAGTTCTCCTTCCGCGGGCTGGGGATGGATCTGGAGCTGCTGGAATGGCTCAACACCTATACCTTCCCGGAGGAGTCGAAATACCGCGAGCTGTCGTATGCCGAGCGCGCCTACGGCTCGTTTGCAGACCACCTGCTGCACAGCACCACCACGCGCGCGTGCATTTTTGCCACCATCCACGTCCCGGCGACGCTGCTTCTCATGCGTAAGCTCGACGCTCTGGGGCTGTGCACCTACGTCGGTAAGGTCAATATGAACCGCAACAGCCCCGATTATCTGCGCGAAACGTCCACGCGGCAGGCGATCCGCGACACCGAGCTCTGGCTGTCACAGCTTGAGGGGCTTCGGCACACGCGCCCGATCCTCACGCCGCGCTTTATCCCATCCTGCACGGACGATCTCATGTACGCGCTGCACGACCTGCGCGAGCAGTACAGCCTGCCGGTGCAGAGCCACCTGTCGGAAAATCTCGGCGAGATCGCCTGGGTGCGCGAGCTGTGCCCGCGGGCAAAGTTCTACGGGCAGGCGTATGACCAGTTCGGGCTGTTCGGCGGCGACCACAAGTGCATCATGGCGCACTGCGTCCACTCCGACGAGCGCGAGCAGGAGCTGATGCTCAAAAACGGCGTGTTTATCGCGCACTCGCCGGAGTCGAATATGAACCTTGCCTCCGGCGTCGCGCCGGTCAATCAGTTTCTGGAGCGCGGGCTGCACGTCGGGCTTGCCACGGACGTTGCGGGCGGCAGTCACGAGAGTATGCTGCGCGCGATGATGCACGCCATCCAGGCCTCCAAGCTGCGCTGGCGGCTGCTCGACCAGACGGTCGCGCCGCTGTCGTTCGAGCGGGCGTTCTACCTCGCCACCATGGGCGGCGGCGCGTTCTTCGGCAGCGTCGGCACGTTCCGCGAGGGCTGGGCAGCGGACGCGGTCGTGCTGGACGATGCCAACCTCGACCACCCGCAGGACCTGTCCGTCCGGGCAAGGCTTGAGCGCATGACGTATCTGGCGGATGAGCGCAGCATCGCCGCAAAATACGTCGAAGGGCGCAAGATATTGTAACGATATAGCAGGAAAGCCGGGAAGGGCGGAAGCCCTTCCCGGCTTTTGTCGTACCCCCAAAAGCCTCCCCTTGGTGACCAAGGTAGCGAAGCGGCGGCGTGGCGCTGTCTGACAGCCCGGTGGGCTGTCAGACCCACGCCGTGACCGAGCCGCAGCAAGACGGTGGCATGAAGCGCCGGAAGGGATCAGAAGTTGTACGTTCTGAGCTGCTGCCACGTTTCGTCGTTACGTAGGGGCGGGGGCTTGTGTCAAGAGCAACATGGTTTACACAATGCGCAAGCACATGGTTTACACATTTTC
>CALACZ010000023.1 GCA_937890735.1 uncultured Bacillota bacterium | reverse complement strand
GCTTTGGCTTAAATTTGTCCACGAAGTCCCCGTATGCGGGATTGTCGTCAAATAGCGTCTGCTGCTCGTACTCTGCCATCGTGTTACTCCAGACAGTGCGGCGATACCCCGCACTTTGCCGTCTTCTCGATCGCCAGATAGTCCGCCCCCCAGGCGTTCGCCGCCTGCAGCTTCGCATCCATCCGGCAGTAGGCGTTGCAGATGTAGTCCGGGTAGCCCTCGTGCTGCACCCGCATCCGCACCATCTTATGCTTCTCCCGCGCGAAGATCATGATCTCCGCCGCCTCCGGCGTCGTCGCCGTCACGCCCAGCTTTTTCATCGTGCTGATGGGCATCCCCAGCGTCTCGCTCGCCCGCTCGATGGCGGAAATGGCGTTGCACGCCGCCTCCAGCACCGGCTCCTCGCCGGATACGCAGACCTTCCAGATCTCGGCGTACTGGTACGGCAGCGCGTCGCCCGCCTCATGCCGCTCGTGCATCTCGTTTTTCACTTTCTCGCCGCCTTTCTGTGCTTCTCTCCGATTGGCTTCCGGCTGATCTGCCGGACGACCATGTCCCGCGCCGTCTCGCGCCAGCTCACGCCGAGCGCCTTCGCCGCTTCCCGCGTCGCCCAGTACCGGTCCGGCGCGATCACCTCGATCTCACCGTTCGGTGGGAGCCGCACCCCAAAGCGGTATTTCTTAGGCTCCATGTCTCTCCCTCCCGATTTCTGTCCCGTACCCAATCCGCGGCATCGGTACAAGCTCCGCCCCGGTTTTATACGCGATCAGGTTTGCGATATGGACGCGGTACGTCATCCGCTTGCTTGCGCCCGGCAGCTTTACCGCTTGGCAAAACGGGCAGCACCCCGATTTTGCCCAGACGCGGATCTGCTGCGCTGTTGTGCCATTTTGCAGATACTTCGCAGCTTCAGCCGGCCCTACTTTTTTCATGCTCAGGATTTCCGCCTCTTTCATGCGTCCCTCCTTTCTCAAGCTGCGGCAGGCGATCAGCCCACGCAGCGCTCCGCCTGCTGCTTTTCAGCGTACTGCTTGCTTTCGAGCCACCACTCGGCTCCGGTCTTGATCTCCCGCTGCTTCTCAAGCGGCAGCTGCGACAGCAGCCCCAGCAGCTCGGCTATCATGGTTTTCTCTTCCTGCGTCATCATTTTGTTCTCACCTCTTGCTGTTTTCGCAAATGTTTGCTATTCTGGACTAAAAATAAATTGGAGGCTCCTATGCGCTATAATCTCGAATGCGCCCGTGCCGTGCTGCTCTTTCTAGAATCTTCCGAATACGTTGAGCTGAATGACAACGGCTTCGCCGTTTTCAAGCTCACCCCCATCGAAGCGCTGTATGCAGCGCTCCCGGACTATCCCCATGAGGATATTTTCTATTCGACTTTTAATCTGGCTGAATCCGGATATATTGAAGAGAGCCACCTCGATACCGGCGACGGCATCTGCTGTTTTTCTGTCATCCGCATCACCGCCGCCTGTCATGCGTTTCTCGAGGGCGTCCGCGATCCGAAGCGCTGGAGCCTGACGAAGCGTCTGCTTGGTTCCGTCCGCGATTTCTCTCTCGATGCAATCGAGCACATCGCCAAGGGCATGACCTCCGCGCTGGCGGATCAGGCACTGCAGCAGTCCACGCCTCAGCTGCTTGATCTTTTCCTAAAATAGATGCTTCAGCGCCTCTTTTGCTTCCCTCTGCAGCGCTTCCTTGCTCGGCGCCTCGTACCCTCTTTCGAGGTAGTAATGCAGCACCGCCATTGCACTGATCTTATAAGCAAGCATCCGCATTGCGAGCCAGATTGCAAGGATTGCCAGCAGTACGATGAGTACTATCGCAATTTTCATTGTCCCCCTCCTTTGTTTTTATGCTTCCCCCAGCATAGCCCAAGCATTGCGTTTCCGCGCCGCCTGTGCTATGCTGTTTTTAACTCGCTCAAGTTAAGGGAGTGGTCTCACTGACCAAACTTTTGACCCATCCGTTCCCGGCGAAGGGCTGATACGGGCGGGTGTGGCGGTACCGTACCGCCAAAGTGATGCCGCGCCAAGAGGCGCGTTGTGTGGTAGCGTGCGATCATTGCATCCGGTCTGTCTCCGGTACTGCGGACGGATCGCGAACCGAGTAGCCCTCCGCCTGCGGCATACGCGACCGATCGTCTGCAATGGTCTGCAGCGTCACGGGTAAGCAAATGCGGGAGAGGCACGCCTGCGACCACACCGCTCGCGTGCTTCTTTGGCACTCATTTCGTCTCAACCGGCTTCCCGCTCATCGGCGCGGGCTGCTTTGTGCTGCAGCTCTGCCATCTGTGCCATGCCCTCTGCAAAGGCAAGCAAGCGCTCTTTTTCCCGCTCGCTCAGCAGCGGGACCATGCGGCTGATATTCTCCGCGATTCTTGTTTCTTTCTCTGTCATCTATTTTCACCCTTTCTGTTCATCTTTTCTGATTGGATGTGATTAAATGCCCGACCGCCTCACCAAAAAGCTCCTCACCTTTATGGCTGACAAATCCCACCCGGCAGGCACCCGCTTTTCGCTTTGCCCGGAATGGGACGATTATTGCAACGTCCCATTCTGCGATCTTCTCGCCGTCTCCGGCGTCTCCGAGGACGCCTTGCTCGCCGCGATCGACTATATGGCGGACCGTAAGGCACTCACCTATTGCACCATCAGCGGCAACATTTTCGGCTGCAAGCTTGCTCACACGGGACTTAACTGGCGGGAATTCCGCGTAATCAGCGCAAGAGAACGCTGGTCGGCTCGTTTTTGGGGTTTTGTCAGCGGCGTTTTCATTGGTGTGCTCCCGTGGCTGTTATCCGTACTGCGTGGGTAGTCCAAAAAGCTTCCACATAATGATCTCCACCACGACAGCGCCGATTATCATCCAGATGTAAAAGCGTGCCTCATTGTCCATCCCGCCCCCTCCTTTGCTTTGTTAATTCGTTTATTTCTTTTGTTTTGTTGATGTTTGATTTTATATCTAACTTGTGTGATTATAATAACACCATGGTTAGATTTTGTCAATAGTTATTTGGATTATTTTTATTGACAAAGTTAGGTTGGATTGTTATGATAATGTCAATCCCCATAGGAGGTGATTTTTTTGAACGATCGCATCAAGGCAATACGTGCCGCGCTGAAGCTCACGCAGGCAGAATTCGGTAAGCGGCTTTGTCTCTCTCAAAACTATATCTGGATGATCGAGAGGGGCGACCGCACGCCCAGCGACCGCACGCTTGCTGACCTTTGCCGCGAATTCGGCGTCAACGAGGTTTGGCTGCGCACCGGCGTCGGTGCCATGTTTGCCCCCAGCACGCGGAAAGAGGAAATTTCAAAATTCATCGCTGAGAAGTTTCGGAGTGATCCGGACGGCTTCAAGGTGCGGTTGATCTCCGCACTGTCTAAGCTGGATGAGCCTGCATGGGCGGCGCTGGAAGCCTTCGCGCGTCAGCTCGTCGATGACCCGGCGGAAGGCAAAGAAAAGGAGCAGACCTGATGGTCTGCTCCTTCTCTTTTTTGTTCACCCGCTCAGCCCGGCGGCGAAGATGTATAGGATTTTCAGATCGTCCTCGCTCAGCTTCCGGATGACGTCCATGATACATTGGATGAGCGCTTCTCTTTGCATGCTGGAATCCCCCTTCTTTTTCTCGGTCGGCTTCCTTGCTTTTTTCTGCGCGATGTGCTATCCTCAGCATATACCCGTCTGCGGCTGGATTCAAGCGAATTTTGTCATATTTTGTCAGAATTTGTTCAGATATTGTTAAAAAAAGCCGCCCGGATGGGCGGCTTTTGTCATTCTGGAGGTGTTACAATGCGCAAACGCGAAAACGGCTCCGGCTCCATCGTAAAGCGGAAACGTGCTCACGGCACCGTATACGTCGCAATCGCTCCGGCAAGGTATGAGACCGATGCGGAGGGCGCCCTCCGCTGCATCCGGCAGCAGCTCGGCGTCTACAAGACGTCCGCCGAGGCGCGCCGGATCCTTGAGCAGTACAACCGGACACCCACCATAAAATTTAACTACACACTTGCGGAGATCTATGCCGACTGGTCTGCTGTCGCGTTTTCCGGCATCTCCAAGCAGACACGCGGGAACTATACGGCAGCGTGGGCAAAAATCTCCACCTGTCCGATGCTCAACGCCACCGGAAAGCCCATGCGCGACATTACCACGGGCGAACTGCGGGACGTGCTGACCTACTACCGATCCGGCGAGGAGGTCGCTCCGCTGTCCAAGTCGTACCTTACCAAGATCAAGGCACTGCTCACCTCTCTCTACAGCTATGCGATGGAGTATAACGTGGTAGACCGCAACTACGCCGCCCTGATCAAGCTGACCGGGATGCAGGACAAGCCGAAGCGCAGCTTTACCGACCTCGAATTTGCGGTGCTGGAGCGCAACTACAGCCGCGTAAAGGGCGGCGACGTGGTCTATGCGCTTTGCTTCCTTGGCTTCCGTGCCTCGGAGCTTTGCCGCCTCACGCCCTTTGACTATGATCCCGTCGCCGGTACGCTGCGCGGCGGTCTGAAGACCGACGCCGGTCGTGATCGCCTTGTCCCGGTGCATCCGGCGATCCGCCCCATTATCGACCGCTGGTATGCGCGCGGCTGCGGGACGCTCCTTGCGGATGAGCGCGGTCGTCCCTATAACAAGGACAGCCTGCACCGGCGTGTCTGGTCGCCAGCCATCGCGGCGCTTGGTCTCCCGGACGACCTGACGCCGCACTCCGCGCGGCACACCTGCGCCACGCGGCTCGCCAAGGGCGGAGCGCGCCCGGAGGACATCCAGGCTATACTCGGACACAGTGACTACGCCCTGACCGCCAATGTTTACGTCGATCAGGATCTCGAAACCCTCCGCAATGCAATGGAAAAAATCGCCTGCGACGCGACGCAACCGCGACGCAACGAAGCGAAAATACCCAAAAACACCTGAACTTTTTACGATAAAAAAACGGGCAAAACCTTTCGTTTTGCCCGTTTTCTGGTCCGAGTGCCGAGATTCGAACTCGGGGCCTCTTGAACCCCATTCAAGCGCGGCTAATTTCATCGGAACTTTTTAGCGTGTGATTTTCGCTAATTCTTATAAATTTCATAGTTTTTGCAACTTTTTCTTGTATCGTCCGTGATGTTGCGACGCAACCGCGACGCAACCGCCTACGCCTGAAAAGTTTATCATATTACGCATGCGAAAACATATGCTTTTCGCACGCCCGCTCAACTCCTCATCCGGCAGTCCCTCCCCTCACGCTCCGCAGAGTCCGCACGCGAAGATATATACGAGCCTCACCCACTCAATGTCTTCGCTTTCTGTCAGCATCCGCACAATCTCCTTGATGAGGAATTCAGTTTTCGTGTCTTTCATTTTTTACCGTCCTTTCATCTATTTTTCTTTGCCAAGCCCCCGAAGGGGGTCAGGAGGGGCTTGACAAGAATTTAGTTTTGGTTTACAATCGTGATGTGGTTTGAATTGCTCGGTTGTCGCTTTGGCTCAGCCGGGCTTTTCTTTTTCGGCGGCGGGCTTTCTTTGATTTCCACCGTCGTGGTTTCTTTGCGGGTGTAGGTAATCGTTTTTGTAATTTTGATTTTCATTTGAGTACCTCCAACCCCTCCTGACAGTATTTATTTTACACTATTTCTCGTGATATGTCTATTGGGATATTGCACTAATTTTCGTGGTTTTATTTGTGTATTTTTACACTATATTTCGTGCTGCCGTTCTGCTATACTATCATCGGAAAGGAGTGTTAATAATGCCCTTGCGATACAAGATCAACGTTGTGCAATCTCTGAAATCGAACGGCTACAACACAAACAAAATCCGCGTCGATCGCCTTTTGAGTGAATCGACCATGACAAAACTCCGGCGTCAGCTACCCGTCTCGTGGGAAAATCTGGAGACACTCTGCCGTCTGCTTGACTGTCAGCCCGGCGACATTTTGGAGTATGTCGCGGATCCGCCCGACGAATGACTCACACAAGAAAAAAGCACCCGCAGGCACAAGCCTGCAGGTGCTTTTTGTTATGCGTAGAGCAACCGGAACGCCTCGCGTCCCTTCGGCGTGATGAGCGTCTGCGTGCCGCTCCACGCCGTTTTCTCGTTGTAGGTCTCCTTGACCTCGAAATAGCCGTTGTTCTTGCCTTCGTAGGGCAGCAGCTTGCCGCGCTTGTCCCGGTAAATGTACTTGTGCGCCAGCAGCTGCTCCGTGAATTTCTTCGGCGGAATACCCAGCTGCTTCGCCGTCTCGCGGAAGTTGGTCAGCAGGTTGCGGTCGACCAGCTCGTCGAAATACTCCGCCTTCGGCGCCATGATCTGATTTTCGACTGTCAGCGTAGAGATGCGTGCATCCCGGTCGGCAATGGTCCGCTGCGCGACCATGAGCGCCTTTGCCATCAGCTCTTCCGGCGTCAACTGCTCCTGTCCGGCGATATAGCCGCCGGTCCTGCGGATGCTCGGCAGCACCTCAGACGTTACCCACCGGCGAAACGGTTTTGCCTCTGGCTTATTGCTGCGGAGGATGACGTGATACAACCCGGATTCGTTGACGATGGCGGTCTCCTGCTTACGTCCTACTGCATCGATGATCGGAGTAAAATTCCGCTCATCGTCATCCAGTCTTTCAAAGACTTTATGCGAGCTTCCTAGCCCAAGCACTTCACATACATCTCTTAGTGCAAACCACAGCTCCCCGCCCTTCTGGATCGTGCGCACCTGATTCCCCTCGTAGTTAAAAATTTTCAGTTCGTTCATGATTTCCCCTTTCTTTGCGCGCCCTCGATTTAATCGAGGGTGTCCACTTAGACCGGCTCCCTTTGCCGCAGAAGGCGATGGAGTGAGCCGGACTCACTCCATTGCCTTCTCGCGTGCGTTTATGCGCGTTTGGTGTACAGCAGATAGATCCACCCGATGCCGCTCTTGAGCCTGCCCCAGCCGTTCTTTTCCTCGACGATGGTATACGCCCCGCCGAAGCCCAGCGACATCCGGATTCTGTAGTCCGTGCCGGGACCCTCCCGGACATTGAGACCGCTCGCCGCCGTGACGCGCACGAGGTACGGCTGGAATTCCGCCGGCTTTGCATCCAGCGCCGCCCACGTCTTTGCGCCGCAGATGCCGTCTGCGCCGATGCCGGAAGCCAGCTGGAACGCCTTGACGCGCTTCTCTGTCAGCTCTCCGAAAATGCCGTCCGCGCCGTAGGGATCGAAACTGTAGCCCTTCTGGATGAGCTTCTGCTGCATCTCCTTGACCGCGTCGCCGCTGCTTCCCTTGCGCAGCACCGGATGCCCGGATGCCGCCAGCGCAGAGCTGCCGCCCATCGCCGCAGCCACGTCTTTGCGGAGCCTTGCGAGGTCATAGCCCAGCCCCAGACCATCCCAGAGGTGCTGCGGGTCGACGTGGTCCGTGTTCGACAGCTTCCGTTTCGTGATCTCGTAGTGCGTCCAGACGGCGCTCTCGGGCTTCCAGCCGTATTTCCGGCAGAGGTAGGCAATGAGCTGGACGGCGTTTTTGTACGCCGCCTGCGCGTACCGCTGCGCCGTGGCAAGGTCAGAGACGGTAAACTTCGCGCCGCTCGTGTAGTGAATCTGCGACGGCTCCCCCATCTCGATCCCGATGTACTTCGCATTGCCGGGGCTGCCGACGTGCCAGCACTTGAAGTTGTCCGGCATGCAGTGCAGGATCTTCGTGTCGTCCACCATGTAGTGCACGACGTACTGTGAGCCGTTCCGCTGCCAGTAGTCCCGCAGCACCTGCGCGCTCGGCTGCGGCGTGCCGATGGAGTGCAGCACCACGCCCTGCGGCGCAAACGTCTGCCCTGCCTTGTACCGGCTGTTCCCGGTGCAAAGAGCCTCTGTGATCTGCATCTTACTCTTCCCCCTTGCTCAGCTGCTTGCCAATCTGGTGCGCGCCGGTCGCCGCCAGACCGGACACAATGCCGACCGCGACCGCCGTGATGACGTCCTGCGCCGGGTAGTCCGGCATAATGTACATGCCGGCGGCGCCCAGCGCGCCGCCGAGGATGCCGCAGATCGACGGCAGCCATTTGTTATCGAGCGGCGTGGCTTTCAGCGCCGCCGCCAGAAGATAGCAGATGACCGTGATCGCTGCGACCGATGTAATGCCCATGATTTCCATGCTTTCCCTCCTTATGCCCTGTAGAAAATCCTGTACGTTGCGTTCTCTACAAAAATCGCGCCCGAGTTCACTTGCAGATCTCCCGTCATCGTGACGCTTTCGTCTCCCCACTCCAGCACAGCCGGATCATATGCGTTCGTATCTTGCGTGATTCCGCTCTGCTCCGCCGTTGTAAGCCACACTCCGCCGTATGCACTGTACCGGATACCTACGATCCTCGGTCTGCCGTCTTCAAGCGCGACCTGCCCGCTCAGCGCGCTCAGGTCGTACAGATATATTTCTGCGTCCCCGCTTTGTGCCCCGGCTATGCCCATCGCAAAATGGATCTCTGTTTCGGTCGCTGCCGTTCCCGCTTTTATAGTTACTCCGCCCGTGTCCCCTCCGCTGCTCTGCGGGGTGAGCGCACGGGCGAGCAGTACGTCGTACAAGCTCATGACGGATCGCCTCCCTGATCTACTTTCTGCTCAAGCCACTTATCGTGGCGGAGATCATACAGATAGATTTTCGAGGTGTCCATCTCGAAGAAAATCGCTCCGTTCGGCACATTCCCGTAATCTCCGGCGCGCGGCTTTGTATCCGTGCTCAGTCCAAAGAATTCGTATGTCGCTTGTGCGCCTTGGTAGTTCCACGGGTCTATGTTGCCCCACTCCGTATACATCATCTTATCCTGCGGGTTTTTCCAGCTGATCATTTTGCCGCCTCCTCTTTGCGCTCCAAGTCCGCGATCCTGTGGTTCGCCACCTTGATCTGCTCCTCCAGCACGGGCACGCGCTCCGCAAAATTGTTGTGCTTGCGTACCTCGCGCGTCAGCTCGTCGATCCGTTCCTGCATGACTGCCTGACTTGCCCGCATTTCGCTCTGCATCTTGCGCCCGTTTGCGGTCGTCGCGATGATAACGCCGATCAGGGACAGACCGCCCGTGATGATTGCTACAACGATACTCTCCATGTGTCTCCCTTTCCCGCCTATACGGCGTCCGTGTAGATAATGTTGATGATAAAGCTCGTGCACGTCCACGTCCGTGTGGTGTTAATCAAACCGACGTAGGCGTCTGTAACGTAAATTGACGGCAGTGTTGCCTCGTTGAACCCGCCCCACGATCCAAGATAAGCGCCCAAGATGGTCTTCCCGGTCAGCCCCAGTTCCGCCAGTGTTGCGACACTAGCGTACTGGAGACCACCGACCGCATTTCTCCACGTGAGCGTGTAGTTCGCTACATTTACCTGCTTGCGCTGGATCAGCTTGCCGTCCGGATGCACCGGCGGCAGCAGGACGTCCGACGCCACCAGATCGGAGACGGCGACGTTGTCCACGGTGTAGGTTGCGAGTGGCAGCTGGTATACCGTGCCGCCGGCATTGAGATCCTCCTGCGTCAGCTCCGGCAGCGTCGCCGCCGCCTGCGTGATGAGCTGGATCGGCTGCTCTGTGTTGCCGATGTCCACCTGCACAAGCAGGCGTCCGGACATCGTGCCCGTATCCGCCAGCGTCGCCAGCACCGTCGTATCCTCTAGCACGAACTGTCGCCCACAGATCATGCCGCGTCCGGCGGCGACTCGGATCTGGTTTGACCCGAGGTGCGTTACCTCGCAGCCGGAGATCGTGCCGCTCCGCGCGTCGAAGTGGGCATAGAGCGCTGCGTCGTCGGCGGGCGTAATGTTCTGCCCGTTCCACTGCTTCAGTGTAATCATGTGTTCCTCCTCTCCAGGATGAGCCGCTTTGTGAGATCTGCACGGACGCAACCCATGGTCAGCGTTGTCAGGCGCTCTGTGCGGCTGTATCCGGTTAGAATGGTCTGGTAGACATCCCCGCCGCTCCGCACTGTGATCTCTGTCCCCAGCGCCAGCGACGGCGGCAGAATGCCGCTGCCGGTCTCCGCCGTTACCTCGATCAAATTGTCGTACTTCTGCGCCGCCAGCTTGTCATACGCCTTTGCATAGGCGGCGCCCGCAAAAGTCTCATCCGTGCCGACCGACACAAAGTCAAAACCGAAAAATACCGGCGTGATCCGGTTTGTGTTGCTGGTCGATACGCTGCCGGACTGCTGCAGGTAGTAGGTCGCCTGCTCGGCTTCGTTGTCCTCGTTGACGAGCGTCAGTTTGTTCAGCTGCCCGTAGCTGTCGCCGATTATGATGGACTTTTCGACGATCGCGGGCAGGTCCGCCTCGATCGTCGCCGTTGCGGTCTGCCTGCCGATCGTCACTGCCAGCTGCTTGCGCTGCGGGCGAAGCTCCACGTTGACCACGATCCCGTGCTTGGTCAGCGCGGAGACCATGATCTCATACAGATTATGGATGTTGTCCTTGAGATTCAGCGCGCCCCTTGTGTCGCTCGTGGTCTCCACGGTCAGCCCGCTGATGTTCTGCTCCGCGTCGCCGGACGCGGAGAAATTCGCAATGATTGCGGATTTCAGGAAATTTTCTACGCGCGCCGACTGCGTGCGATCGAAATAAATGTCGGTGTCAAACAGTGCGAGCAGCGGCTGCAGCTGGAGTGTGACGCCGGTTTTCTTGGTATCTGTATCGTCCACGATGCCCTGGTACACCACAGCGCCCGTGCTGTCCGTGATATGGGCAAAGTCGCCCTTGGATGCTGTGATGCTCTTGCACGTTACCTGCGTTTTCTGGATCGTCAGGTAGTCGTACTCGATTTCCGGCTGCTCGATTGGTGCGAAGCTGCGGAATGTGTAGTCCCGCTCGAAGATTTCGATTTTATACAGCATAGGCGATCCGCTCCATTTCCACCGCGACCGAGACGTCTGCGCCGGTCTCATTGGTCACGGTCAGCGTCGACTCGCCCGACGGTGCATACACAAAGCGCGCCGTCGAAAAATCGCTTTCCGCATACCGGTTGCCGACGAGTTCGTTGTCCGTGGTATACTCCGCGATCTCCATGTTCGACGGTGTCGCATCCACTACCAGCTTGTTTCCTGCCGGGATCGTCACATTGACGCGCCCGGTCATCAGGCTCACGCCGTTCTGCACCAGCGTCCACGTCGGATTTTCCACCGGTCCGAAGATATTCAGCCGGCAGGGGCTTTCCAGCGCGCCGTTTTGCAGGACAGCGATTGCGATCGTTGTGTCGGCGTATGTGTATGGGTAGGTATACGGGTAGATTTTGCCGTGCGATGTGTCCACCGTGCTCTGTGTCGCCGTGATCTGCTCCGCCCATGTGCCGAAGCAGATAAACTTGATGCGGCAGATCAGCAGCCCAGGACTGATCATCTCGCCCTTGCCCAGTTCCTGCACCTTGCAGCGGCAGCGGTACCATGTACCCATCGGCGCATAGCACAGATACAGCGGATCGTCCTTTGCCGCGAAGGCGACGAACGCTTGATACTGCGCATATGTCCGAAAAACCAGCTCTCCGGACGGGGCTTTCTGAGCGAGCACGTCCGAGGTCTGCAAATAGTCGTAGCCCGCCCGGATGCTCTTGAAGCTCCGATCGTAGCCGTAGCCGTCCGGCTCGTTGTAGTAGCCGTCCCGCTGCATTAGATCCCACTCTGCGCCCTCTGCGTTTATGAGCTTAAATCTGCGCATCGTCTCACCTCCTCAGTATTCGCGCCCGAGCGCGCGGTTGATCTCGCGGAGCATACTCCTGGAGATTTCCGCACCGGTCGCCTCGTCGTAGCCGTTAAACGTGTTAGTCATCGTCACGCTGACGCTCCGCGTGAGGCTCGCAGCAGCCGCAGGGCGGGCGTACTCCATAGACGGCATGTCCACGACCGGCAGACGTGCTCCCAGCGCCTCACCCGCTCCTGTGACGTTCAGGCGCAGCGCAGCGTCGACCGTCTGGCGTACCGCCCGGCTGACGTCGTCCTGCTTGCTGTCGATGCCGACGACCATGCCCTCTCCGACATTTTCAAAGATCTTTATCGTTTTCTTCGACGGAGAGTGCACATCTGCCGCTGTCCTTGCGGTTTCGATTGCGCCGCTTACGATCCTTCGCACAGCACGATCCAAGTCGCCAGTCTTCCGGTCCATGCCCTCGATCATTCCGTTGATAAGCTGCGTGCCTACCGTGTCCATCTGACTCGCTGTCAGCTCCCCGGACTTCACCATCTCCGCAAGCGCTGTGTCGAGGTCTGTCTGCATCGTGCCGACCGTGGTCGCAAAGCTGTCCTTTGCCTGTTGCGTGTCCTCGAAAGATTTATTGAAGCTGCTGACGAACTTCGCCGCGTCTTCGCTCATCCCTTCCTCGGATCCGCCCAGCTCCTCGACCTTGTCGATGATGGTCTGCAGGTATCCCTCACTCTCCGGCGTACCATCGGACAGCTGCGCGATCAGACCGTCGCTGATGCCGTACTGCGCAGCTTTCTGCAGGTTTTCGGTGTAGGTGCCCAGATTCTGTGTCTGCTGCCCCCAGCGCGCCATCATCTGTTCCACGGTCGCCGTGTCGTCGCTGATCTCTGCCGCAAAGGTGTCGAAAAGCCCGACCTGCCCCGTGATATTGCTATAAGCGGAGTTGTAGGCATTCGCATAGCTCTCTGCCAGCGCGTTGACCTTCTCCGATGCTTCTGCGGTCAGCTGCGTCTCCTGCGCCGCGGCAGTTGCGGCATCCTTCGCAGCCTGCTCCGCCACGCCGAGCGCCCCCGCCAGAGCGCCCTGTGCGGATGCGCTGCCTGTCGCCGCCTCCGTGCTCGCCGCCGTGGCGCCATTCAGCTCGTTTATCGCCTCAGTTTCAAGCGCAATGGCTTCTTGTGCCTCCGCCATAGCATCATTGCCCGCTTGGATCGCTTCGGTGTACATCTCCTTCTGCTCCCGCAGCGCGATCTCCTGATCGGACAGCTCGTCATACTGTTCTTTCAGCTCTGCGTTTTTCTGCAGGGACAGCTCCGAGATGTCACCAAGACTCTCCTCGATCTCTGCACGCTGCGCCTGCACCTCTGCAAGGCGTGCGCTGGTATCGGCAAGCTGCAGCTCGTTTTTCTTCGCCTCTACGATGGTATCCGAGTATTTCTCATAGAGGCTTGTAAGGCGCTGCTGATATGCCTGCTGCTTTGCGTTCTGTGCCCAAGCAGCGGTATTGGCGCGCAGCGCATCCGTTCCACCTGCGATCTCTCCGGTCTGCGTGTCGATGAGGTCCGACAGCTCCGGTACCGTCTCACACAGTAGCTGTAGCGTGGCGTTGTACTCCGAGATTTCGGTGTCGTCCAAGCCGCCGGCATTCAGCTCGTCGAGGCGGTCGATCAGGCGCCCGGCAGATGCAGCAGTCGCATCAATGTCCGCGATGCTGCTTTTCAGTTCCTCCGCTCCGCCAGAAATTTCGTCTGCCATGCTCTGCGCCGCCGTTGCCGCCTCGTTGGCATCATCGCCAAGCGCTACAAATGCCGCCCCCAGCGCGCCAGCGACCGCCACAGCCGCTGTGATTGCCAACACGACCGGATTCACGTTCAGCGCGCCCAGCGCTCCAGAGACCATTTTGACCGCCGAGGCGATGCCGGACACAATGCCGGCGATCGGAGAGATTGCAGCGACGACCGCCGCCGCCCCGGCGACGAGCTTCAGCTGTCCCTCGCTCAGACTACCCATCCATCCCGAGACGTCTTCCATGACGGATGCGACGCCCTCGATCGCCGGTGCAAGCACGTCGCCCAGCTCGATTGCCGCGTTCTTGATCTCATTGAGGGATTTTTTCATCCGCGCGCCGGACGTACTCGATACTTTGTCAAACGCTTTCTGCGCGGCGCCTGTAGAGGATTGCATCGCTTCGAGCATTTCGACGTAATCCTGCCCGTCGTTTCTGGCAAGCACCAGCGCGGCGGACCCGGCTTCAACGCTGCCAAACATATCCTTCAGGGACTTCCCGTCCTGCTCCGCGTACTCCGCGAGCATGTTCAGGATGTCGGCAGTGCTGGTTCCTTCGGCTTTCAGCTCTGCAAAGCCCTTCCCGCTCAGATCCCGCAGCGCCTTGTCCGTGATGCTCCCGCTCTTGGTCAGCTCGGACAGCATGCTGCGGAGGTAGGTGCCGCTTTCTGCTGTCGCAATACCGTTTTTTGTGAGCTGTGCATACGCGGCGCCCAGCTCCTCAAAGCTGTAATTCGCCGCCGCTGCGGTCGGGATGACCTTGCCCATACTGCTCGCCAGCTCGTCAACGGTCGTTTTACCGAGATTCTGCGTCTGCACAAGGATGTCCGTGATTCCTTCCGCCTCCGACGCCGCCAGTCCGTAGCCGTTGATGACGGTCGTCGTGACGTCCACAGCTTTGGAAAGATCCGTGAATCCGCCCTTTGCCAGCTTTGCCATGCTTGCAGTAAACTGCACTGCGTCCGCTTGGTCGATGCTGGCGGAGATGGAGCTGTAGACGGCTTCGGCATACTCATCCACGGCGATGCCGGTTTCATTGCTTCCCGCGATGATCGCCTGCTTATAGGCTGCAAAGTCGGTCGCCCCTTCATCCAACAGCGTGCTGACTTTTGCGAACGAATCTTCAAACTGCACAGAGAGCGCCGCTGATGCGGTCAGAACGCCTGCAGCAGCCACAGACATCGCGCGCGTGGCGTCAGATACTTTCTGCGCTCCCTGCGCAACCTTGTCCGCCGTCGCGCCGATCTGCGCCATCGTGGCGTTGCTCTTTTTCGCAGCGTCCTCCAGCCCGTTCAGCTTTTCCTCTGTGTCGACGATCTCGCGTTTCAGGGCATTGTACTGCTGCTCGCTGATCTCGCCGCGCTGGAATTGCTCCTGCGCCTGCTTCTCCGCCTCTTTCAGGCTTTTCAGCTTCTCGGACGTTCCATCGACTGCCTGCTGCAGAAGCTTCTGACGCTGCGCCAGAAGCTCTGTATTGGTCGGATCCAGCTTCAGCAGCCTTTCTACGTCGCGCAGCTCCTGCTGCGTGGTGCGGATCTGCTTGTTGACCCCGCTCAGCGCCTTGTCAAGCCCTGTGGTATCGCCGCCGATCTCGATCGTGATGCCTTTGATTCGATTTCCTGCCATACTTCACCCCCTCCCAAAGTAGCGGTAAATGTCTTCCTGCGTGGCTCTGATCGGGTATGCCTCCTGATCGTTTGCCCGCTCGATCAGCATGTCGTACACCATGCCCATCGTCATCGTGTCCAGCGCCTCATCGCTCAGCCCCAGCTCCGCGCAGCGCAGCATGAATTCCGCGCCTGAAGGCTCGCGCGTCGTTTGCCTTAGTTTTTTTTTGCGGTGCTGGTGGTCTGCTGATTGCCGTTCCACAGCGCGAGGATCTGCGGCAGTACCTTGTAGATCGATAAGATGCCATCAATGCTGTCGAGCCACTCGTCCGGCGTGTCCGGGATGTCCTCGCCCGCGTTGCGGATCAGCGTCCACGCGACATTTTCGAAGATCGTCAGGTCCATCGCGGATAGGCTGCTTTCCGCGCCGTTCTTCGCCGGCTGTGCCGCTCGCAGGAAACCTTGCTGCAGCTGTCGCATGTCCGCCACCAAATCGCGTCCAAACTTTGCACGATATAAACGCGGGATGAGAGCCGAAGCCCTCATCCTGTATTTTCTTCCACCGATTTCGATCGTCTTTTCCACTTTTCTCAGTCTCCCGTCTCTTCATAAACCGCTGCAAACCAGCCCGTCTTGGTCGCTGTCGGCGTCTCCGCCGTGGTGCGCGCCATAACGCGCCCGTCTGCCATTGCGGACGCCGTGATCTCGCTGGACTGCGTCTGCGGCTCCTTGGATGCCGTGTTGGTCGTCGAGCCGATGCCCGGTCGTGCGCCGGCGCAGGAGTACAGCACGTAATACTGATTGTCCGCATCGCCGTCGATCTGGTAGAGCAGCGCGAAGTCCTTCGGCTCCGTGTTTGCATTTTCCGTCAGCACCTTGCTTGTCGTCCCCTCGGTAAAGCCCCAGACATCCTTGAGCATCTGGTCCGGGAAACGCGCCATTTCCAGCGAGCCGCTATAGCCCTGATTGCTGATGGACTTGTAGTAGATAATGCCGTCCGCATAAAACGGCGTGACATCGCCCGCCGGATCCAGCGTCAGCGTGACCGCGCCGGGCACCGCGACCGGCGTCGCCCAGGACACAACGCCGCCTGTCTCCGTCACGACGGCATAGTGTACGTTTTTCAGGTTAAACTGAACTTTGTTTTCCGTGTTTGCCATTGTTACACCTCGATTTCATAGGTCACTTGGACGCATTTCTCATCGTCCAGGTATAGCTCCGTTTTCTCCCACGGCAGCGCAGCAAGCGCTGCCTCTACCGCCGACTCGGACGCCGGATCCTTTTGCCGCGTATACAACTCGATGTCGATCGCCTGCACCGGCTGATAGACGATCCCGTCCGCAACAAAATTGTTGCTCCCGGTCACGACGTAGCAGATATACGGCAGCAGCGGCGCGGCGCCCTCCGGGAATGCACTGTATGCTACCGGCAAGCCGGTCGTCTCCAGCATTGTCTTGATCTCTGCCAAAGTCATACGCTACACCCCTTTGCTGATTCCGTCTCGCAGCTCCCGCTCAAACTGCTCGATCGCCGCCTCTTCCGCCGGCGCAATATGCGGCTGCGCCGGTACGCGCCCGCCGTTTACCTTGGCGTGCCCCTTTTCCAGCAGGTGCGTCAACCGGTAGTTCGGCGCTTTGTTGTAGATGACTTTCTGATAGGAGCCGGCACGCTTTTTGCCGGTCTCCTTCTCTGCCCAGCTCTTGGCATAGTCGCCCGTCTGCTTCGGGGACGTTTCCCGCAGCCTCTCCACTGTGTCCCTCGCCGTATCGTCCACAGCGTGCCGCATTGCCTCCTGCGTGACATGGCTGTAGTCCCGCAGCACTTCCTCGATCGCGGACGCCAGCCCGTCGATCTTGATTTTCGCCATCAGCGCACCCCCGCCCGCTCTTCGAGGTACAGCTCGATCATGTCGCTGTCGTCCGCTGCGTAGGTGCGATACACCTCATAGCGCACGCCTTTGACTTCTGCGAGCTTTTCGCCGCCATAGTTTACGCGTGGCGTCTCTGCGACGATCGCAGGCTGCAAGCCAGCCAGCCCCGCCGCACGCCACTCTGCGCGGGTAATGCTGCGCAGATGCGCCCACACCTCCCGCCGCGTCTCCGTCGGCACGCGAACGCCGATGTCGTTGTCCGTGTAGGTCTCCGCGATCAGTACGATCAGATCATCCATCCGCGTTATCCTCCCCGACCGACAGCAGCCGGTTATTCAGCGCCCAGCGCAGCATGCGCGGCATGGCGCTGTTGCTCTCCCGCCGCTTGCGGTACAAGTACGCGGCGTACATCTCGATCAGCATCGTGTCCTCGATGTCGTCCGTGAGGGTGACGCCCTCACGGACGATGAGTGCACGGGCTGCGCCGATGAGCTGCAGCAGGTAGCTGTCCAGCGCAGTGCTGGAGATCTGCAAATCCACCTTGAGGATGGTCAGGATGTCATTGTCGCTCATCTGCTGCACCTCCCGTCAGCCTCAGGACTTCGTGATTGCCACGGTGTAGGTCAGCGTGCGGCTGCCCTTCTTCACCGTTACCGTCAGATTCTTCGTGCCGGACGCAAAGCTGACCGTTCCGCCGTTGACGACCGGTTTTCCGTTGTAGGCGATCGCAATCTGCGCATCAGCTTCCTGTGGTGCCGCCTCGACCGTGCAGGACGTGCCGGACGCCGTGCAGGTGTATGCGAAGGTCCCGGATGCGAACGCCGGGCTGAGTGTCTGGCTGGACAGCGTCAGACTGTCAAGCAGTGCGTTGTTTGCATCGTCTCCCGCGAAGGTAACTGCATCCGCGCTCGGCGTGTTGCCGTTGATGCCGATCGCCACAAAGCCCTCGGCGATGACCGGCTTGCCGTCATAGCGTGCGACGCCGCGGAACGCGGTCTGGTCTTCGATAAACCGGGCATGCTCGGACTGTGCGATCGTCGCGCCCTGACGCTCTGCCAGCAGGTAGAGATCGCCGTATCCGCCGATGATGACATCATCCGGGATAAAGTCGAGGACATCGATCGGACCGCCGATGACCGGCATCTCGCCATTGACGCCGGTGACGATCGCGCCGGCGGCGTTGATGCTCATCGCGCTGGAGATCAGCTTGGTGTAGGTCGCTTCGCTCATCGCCCAGAACTTCTGCCCGCGGCTGTACTTGCCCTTCGCGGCGCCGGACGCTTCTGCAAGCGCCTTGAAGAGTGCCGCATCCGTCTTGCCGGTGATCGTGATGACGTTGCTGGTGCTCAGATCCTTCCACGCCGGTGCGGTCGCCGGGTAGTCACTCGGTGCACTCGATCGCGTCAGCCGCGGCAGGATGCCGAGCGGCATCTTGGTGCCGGTACCGTACAAGATCGCCTTATCAAGCGCCAGACCGATGGACTGCCCCAGTGCGCTGATGATCTCCGTTGCAAGGGCGATGTCGCTGTCGGCAAGCAGTGCGTTGCAGAGGATGATGACGCCGCCGACCTTGTAGCCGTCCACCTCGACGGCGCTGAAGCTGATCTCCAGCTCGTTCATGGCGGCGCACATCTCTGTCCAGATGCCTTCCGGGATCGCGCCCATGATGAGCTGACGCGCCTTTCCGGGCACTTGCTTGACGTTGACGCGGTCGTACAGCTTGGACCAGCGGATGACGTTCTCGCGGATCAGCTCGAGGACGACCTCCGGGATCAGCAGCTCGCCGCCGGTGACGGACCGCTTCTGCGTACCCAGGTCACGGGCACGCTGGAGGAAGTCCTTGACGTCCTGCCGTGCGAAGAAAGCGTCCCGGCGCTCCGGTGGCAGGTTGAAAAATGCTCTCGTTTCCATGTGCTTCTTTACCTCGTTTCTCTTCTCTTCCGGCGGCGCCTTTTTGGCTTCCGCCTCGATCTCCTGCAGCTCGCTCTCCAGCTCGCTCACCGCCCGCTCGACGGAGGCGCGGGTCTCTTCGTGCTCCGCCTTTTCCGCTTCGAACGTTTCAACGGCTTCGGATACGGCTGCTTTCTCCTCATCGGTCTGCGCCTCCTCGATCGACGTCTCCAGCTCCGCCTCGCGGCGCTCAAACTCCGCGTCTTTCTCGCGCAGCTGTGCAAGCTCCTTCTGCTTGTCGTCGATGCGCTTGCGCAGCATCAGTGCTCTAAGTGCCATGCTTCTGGTCTCCTTTCAGGCGGCTCCGCATCTCGTGCCGCCACTTCTCATTCTCCCGCTGCTGCAGCTGCGCAAAATCTCTCTTGCGGGCGCTGACTGCGGTGTCCTCGTAAGCCGGGAAAGTTACCACCGACACTTCGTAAAGCCGGACCTCGGTAATCGTCCAGTGGACGGAGCCGTCTTCGCGGAAATCGGTTTCCTCGCTGACGATGTCAAAGCCGAAGGAACACTGGCTTACATCGCCGCGCTTCACCCGCTCGTAGAGGTTTACGGCATCCTGATCGTTCGGATTGATCCGGATCCTTCCCCACAGTCCGTGCGAATCCTCGCGCAGCTCCAGTGTTCCGGCTTTATTCCGTCCAAGCACAAGCCGGGTCTCGTGGTCGATCAGCGCGCGGATGTCCTCGCCAAGCGTATTTGCGAAAGCGCCCGGCGCGACGCTCTCCGTCGCTCCCTCCCACAGCTCGTAGGTGGTATTAAAAACGGCAAAGTAGCCCTCGATCAAAAGCTCCCCTTCCGCTTCCCTCGTCTCAAACTTCGACGCGATTGATCGCATCTGTCTGCGTTCTCTGTCCATGCTCACGCCTCCTTCGGCTCGTTTAGCTTCTTCTGGTCGCCGATTCTGTCAGCCGGCACAAAATTCTCCAGGATGACCAGCTCGTCCAGCCCGTCCATCGGCTCCATTCCGATCTTGTCGCGCACCTCGTTGCCTGTCACAATGCCGCGGATGTACAAATTGCTGTATACGTCCGCGGTTGTTTTGAGATCATAGCTGTAAAGGCTGGCGATATTGAAGCGCCAGTACATTTTTGGCGACAGCAGGATCTTGCGCGTCAGCTCCTGCTCGATCTCTCTGGCGATCGGGCGGATGGTGTTGTTTACAAAGGCGTTCCATGCCGGCGCACTGTACTCACCGATTCCAAGCAAAAACGGCGGTACGCCGAGTATCGCCGCAACGGTTCGCTTGTCCAGCGTTACCATGTCGGAGATCGCGAGATCCGCAAGGCTCAGCGGCTTCACCTGCTCAACGGTCAGCTGTTCCGCCGGTATGATCCACGGTTCACCTGCTTCCGTCGTGCCGACGTAGCTGTCGAGCAGCTTGCGCCGTCCTTCCGGGCTTCCGAAGTCTTCGGACATCGCATCCGCCTTGATGATAAGCCCCGGCTTCCACTTCGACGACATAAAGCCGCGCTCCGTTTCCGCCGCCTGCCGCAGGTTCTTCGCGACATCCTCCAGCGCAACTGTCAGCCCCTGCCCCTTCCACGGGTAGTCTTTATTCGGGTTGTTTACAAAGTGCAGGACGTCCATGGGATCGTACTCCACGCCGTCCACCAGCACGCGATAACCCTCGCCTGCCTGCACAAAGCCGATTCGCCCGGCGGCGATCGGCGTCAGGTCCTGCAGATAGCCCCCGCTCGTGTGCGGCATTACGACGCTGTTGCCCGCGCCGTAAAGCAGCAGGTTCATCACGATCGCATCCATCCATGTGCTGCGCGTCATGTGGCGGCTTGGCGAGATGTCCACAGCGCGGGAAAGCTCGTTGACGATTCGCACGTCGCCCCGCTCCGTGTTTGCCATCAGGTAGATCGTCATCGATGCGATGGTCTGCGCGATCACGCGGCATCCCGCCACGATCTCCGGATTCCGGTCAAGCGGCGTATAGCCTTCCGCGCACAGCGTCTCAAACCAATCGCCGGATGTCAGGAACGCGCTGCGCCGCTGCGGCTGCTTCTTCTCTACGGGTACCTTCATTCTTTCACCTCGCCCCACCATGACCGCTTCGGTTTGCCGGTCATATTTTCCAGATAGCTTACACACGCAAACACCGAAGCATCGAAAAGGTCAATCCGGTTCGTCGGGCGGATCTTCTCGTACTTGATCATATCGTCTGTTTTTTCGATCGCCGCCACATTGGCGACGCAATACTCATAGGCTTCGCTGTGGCAGTAGTAGAGCGCGCCGTTTTTCGCGGCGGCTTCGATGTGCCGGAAGCCCTCGGATTTTTTGTAAAAATACTGCGGCTGATCGACGATCTTAAAGCCTGCGGCTTTCATGCCGACGAAATACTCGCGGCAGAATTTCCGATCGTGCCCTACCTGCCGGATCTTAAAGCCGCGCTTGCGCATCTGCACAAACCACTTCACCACGTCAGCGTGGTTGACGGTTGGCGAATTGCATAGCGTCAGCAGCCCATCGTCCGCCCATCCGAAAAGAGGGATCCCGTCCTCGTCGGCTTTTTTGTGCGCCGCGACGATCGGGAAAAATGCGTGCGTGATGATAATATCGACTCCCCGGTAGTTGCCATAGAGCGCCGAGGCAGTCAGGTCGTGCAGCTTGGAGAGGTCCGCGCCGCCGTACCAGTCGATCGGCAGCTTTGCAAGCTCGTCCAGCGTCCACTCGTATTTCCCGTCGCTGCGTTTGAACTCGTCGATGTCGAAGTAAGTCCGCATCGCGCTGGTGTAGATATTCAGGCTCCGGCTCAGGAAGTCTTTCCGCTGCTGCGGGTCGTTCTGCGCCTGCCGGGCGTCCTGCATGATGTCCGCCGGGCGGATCGTCAGTCCATAGCCCGGATTTGCCTTTTCGTGCTGCACCGGATCCAGATAGTCCACATTGCCGTTTTCATCCTGGTCCGCCCGCGCGATATAGCAAAAAAGCGTGTCGTCCTCGACGGCACCGGCGACCACCTTCGTCGCGTAGTCCAAACGCTGATAGCAGAAGCTGTTGACGTTGTCGCCTGCCGTCGTGATGCCGATCATCAGCTTGTTGGTGTATGCCTTCATCGCTTCCTTGAAGCGGTTGTACTGTGCCGGCTGCTTGAAAGCGTGGATCTCGTCCGCGATGGCGATGTTGCAGTTGAAGGAATCCTGCACCTGCGGATTCGATGCCAGTGCCTCGATGTGGACGCTGCCGGTCTGATTGCCGGCGGCGTCCGCGAAGGTGTAGGAGATCGAGTGCTCGGCATTGTTGTCGCGGACGCGGAAGTCTTCGATCATGCCTGTAGCGCGGAGGGAGTTCACGATAAACTCAAAGCTCTGGCATGCCTGCTTCTGCGACGCCGCCACGATGTACTCCGTCGCGCCGGATCTCCGTTCCAGCAGCGCCAGCCCCCAAGCCAGAGCGCCGGCAAAGCTCGTCTTGCCGTTTTTTCGCGGCACAAAGATAAACGCTTCTTTGTATCGCCGCTCCTGCGTGCCGGCATAGTAAAATCCGGCAAGGTTGTAGGTTACAAATACCTGCCACGGCGCCAGCTCAAACCTGCGCCCGGCAAGCGGCGTCCCGTCCAGCGCTTCGCCCTGCTTATGCTGCAGCGTGGCGGCGATCGCGCCGATCACAAAATCCGGCTCCCGTGTGTGCAGTTCCAGATCGTCCCGCTCCAAGTCACCGATGAAGCGCTGCGCCGCCAGCACGATCTCCTTACCGGCGATCTTGCGCCCGCTCACCACGTCCTCTGCGTACTGCATGGCGACCGGCAGATATTTGGAGCCGCTCGTCACCTTGCTCAAAGCTTCTCCAGCAGCTCACCGAGATCCTTCTTTCTCGGCTGCACCGCCTTCTCGTTGATTTTCCGCAGCCCTGCCGGCGTCAGCCCAAGATCGCGCCAGTACGCAAGCGCGTCCCGATCCAGATCGTTCAGCAGCGTCAGCAACGGATTTTTGATCATGTTCGTCGTGCCGTTTTTGTTGGTGTACTCGATCAGCGGCACGCTGCCTTCTTCTTCCCACTGCGCAGCGACGGCATCCCGGCGCTGCATGATTGCGCTCAGCGTTCCGATGATCGTATCAAAGCATTTCTGATACGTCCCCGCCGCTTTGCATGCCTTAGCGATTCTCGTTTTCCACTGCTTTGCCGTCATGGCGTCGCTTCCTTTCTTTCGAATTTTTGTTCTATTTTGGCTCCCACGGCGGATACGCGGGAGGCGTTTTGATTTTTCTGTTTTTTTGTCGGCGTTCAGAGGCTCGCGCGCACGACGCTCCCGCGCGCGCCCGTGACCCGGTCCCCGGATTTTGCCCCGCGGTTGGAAATAATTCCCCTTGCCGGTCCCGCAGCACTTTAGCGCGCTAAAGTAGCGAAGGGGGGGCTATCCGCGTCTTCCGCCTTTTTCCGGATGCCGTTTGTTGTGGCATCCTTCGCATAAGCTGACCAGATTGCCGTCCGTCAGCGCCAGCTCCGGCGCTTCTTCTAGCGGCTGAATGTGGTGCACCGTTGTCGCCTGCCGTCTGCGCCCGTAGCGCCGGCAGTCCTGACACTGGTACCCATCGCGCCGCATGATCTTCGCGCGCTTCTTGATCCACGCCGTCGACTTGTAAAAATCTTTCGCCATCGTCTTCTCTCCTTCGGGCGCGCCGCAGCTCGTCCCACGACGCGCCCGAAGAAAGGACGTGCCCGAT
>CALACZ010000022.1 GCA_937890735.1 uncultured Bacillota bacterium | reverse complement strand
ACTTCTTAAAAATGACCTCCCCGTCCTTCTCCGTATAAATCTCCAACGGGTCGCCCTCGCGGATGCGCAGGGTGCGGCGGATCTCTTTGGGGATCACGATGCGTCCAAGATCGTCGATCCGGCGGACAATACCGGTTGCTTTCATAAAACATTGCTCCTTTCAGTTCGCATTGCCCTGTTAGTCTTTGCGGAAAATGGGAGAATATGCGGCAGCGCAGATCGGACGAAGTGCCGCACGCGATGTAATTTTACATGACAGACGCGCCGATTGCTGCTATACTATAGAAAAACCCATCAGGAGGACGCGCATGAAAGTCAAAAAAGTTGTTGGCAGAGTTCTGCTTGTTTTGCTCTGCATTGTTGCTGCCATTGCGGCGGCTTGGGCTTTGCAGTTTTATCATCGGTCGAAGCCGGAAAATTTCAAACAATACGACACAGAAAATCCGTTTATTACCGGCGAAACGGCGATCTCGGCACACCGCAGCGGCGCGGGGCAGTATCCCGAGGAGACGCTGGCGGCGTTCCGCGGCTGCGTGGAAAATCCGAACATGCAGGTCGATTATTTCGAGTTTGACCTCCACATGACGGCGGACGACGTGCTGGTGCTCTCGCACGACGATACGCTCGACCGCGTGTCGGACGCGGCGGCGGTGTTCGGCGCGGAGGGCGTTCTGGTGCGCGAGAAAACGCTGGCGGAGCTGAAAGAGCTGAACATTGCGGCGCAGTTTGTGAATGACGCGGGCGAAATGCCCTACGCCGACCTGCACGGCGACGATGTGCCGGATGAGCTGCGGATCTTGTCGCTCGACGAGGTGCTGGACTATCTGACCTCCGCCGGCGACTACCGCTTCATCATTGAGATCAAGGACGGCGGCGAAGTCGGGCTCGCGGCGGCGGACCGGCTTTACGCAACGCTGCGCGAGCGCGATCTTCTGGACCGCGTCATCATCGGCAGCTTCCGCGACGAAGTCGCGGACTACATCACGGAAAACTACCCCGACACGCACCGCAGCGCCAGCCCGGACGAGGTCGTGAAGTTCTACCTTGCCGCGCTGACGAACAAAAAGGACTTTGCCTGCGACTATGATGTGCTCCAGCTCCCGTTCGGCGACGCAAAGGAGAGCTACGGGCTGAATCTCGGCACGACGACGCTCATCAATTACGCCCACGCCCACGGTCTGGCGATCCAGTACTGGACCGTCAACTCCGAAAAAGACATGGCGTACCTGGCAAGCGTCGGCGCGGATGCGCTCATCACCGACTATCCCGACCGCGCGGCGGATGTGCTGAGCGCGCAATAAACAAATTCCCGGAGAAAGCGGCGCTTTCTCCGGGATCTTTTATGTTTTTACGCTTTATACTGTTTCTTGATTCAATATTTGAATCAAGAAACCCGCGTGCTGCGCACGCTGGAATTGCACGATCGTGCAATTCCCCGTCTCATACAGTTCTGAACGCACCTTCGGTGCTAGAAAAATCTTTTCAAGATTTTTCATAAGAACTAGTATTCAGCCGTTTCCGCTCAGCTTTTGTCTTGCAGAACGTCTCCAGAACGGGGACGAAGAGGAAACAGCAGAATGCCGCGGTGAAGCCGCCGTTATAGAGGCAGAACGCCCCGTGCAGCAGCGGCACGCAGGTAACGAGCGTATAGTGTGCCATGCCAAAGAGCACGCCCGCGAACCAGCCGTACTCGCCCGCCACAGGCGACAGCCCGTTTGCAAAGCACACCCCGATGACGATCGCCTGGGCATCGAGCGCCATCGAGAACTCCGCGCCGGTCAGACCGCAGATCCATTCGGCGATACAGTTCGCCGCGGCATAGCCCAGCATGATCGGGAACACATTCAGCGGGTGGCTGCCCTTGAAGCAGCAGCAGACCATGCAGAATACGCACCCCAGCGTCGCCGCATTCCACACCGCGCCCACGGCGCAGTAGTACAGCACGATGAACACGCCGTACACGCCGAAGTTCAGGATGCCCGCCGCGGGTGAAAATTCCGCGCCGAAGTCGGCGTTGTAGCCCGTGCTGCGCAGGAGCTTCGGGTACTTGCGCCCGCCGCCGAGCAGCAGTCCGCAGAGGATGGCAAGCCCGAACACCACGCCGCAGAACAGGAAGCTCACCAGCTCAAAGCCGTCGGCAAGCCCCACGCTCTGCGTTTCGGGCGGCGCGGGCGTAAAGACCTTGTACAGCAGCGCCCGCAGGAAAAACGCCGTCAGCCCGATGGGCACCGCCGCGTTGTAAAGATCGTAGCCCTTGTGCATTTTGGGGCTGTGCGTCAGCGCCGCCGGAAACACCAGCCCGATGAACACGCCCACCGCCAGCGCCAGCACAAAGCCGAGCGCCGTAAAGCCGTGCCACGCCTCGCCGGGATATCGGAAGAGCATCTCCGTGATGAGCGGGGCAAGCCCCGTGGAAAACAGGAAGGCGTTTGCCATCGAGCCGGGGGATTTTTTCTTGACGGCGCAGAAGAGCGCTACGCCCGCGAATGAAAACCAGATGTTGAGGATCGTCGTGCCCCAGAAGCAGAAGCCCGCCGTCAGGAAAAACGCCAGCACGCTCACACCGTCGGGCTTGCTGCCGGGCAGGCAGTAGATGCCGAGGCAGACCGCGCACACGAGCGCGGCATTCAGAAACGTGCCTGCAACGCCGCCGTAGCTCGCGTCAAAAAAGCTCTTGACGGTCTGCCCGGACTGCGTGCAGATGCGCCCGACGCCCGCAAACAGCTCGCCCTGCCCGCACGCCGCCGCGAGGAGCGCCGCCAGCAGACACAAAAGCGTAAACGCGCCGAACAGCAGCCGGATGGCAGACTCCGGCTGTTTGAATTTTTCTTTCATTATTTCACCCTCTTGGATACAGGCTATTAAAAAGCCTCGCAGAGTTTTGCGCCCGCAGGCGCAAAATAAAATGCAGATCATTTTTGCCGGCGGCGTGTACGTCGGCAAAAATACTTCACGCCCTGCAAGTGTGGAATTTTTGCGCTTGCGCAAAAATTATGCGCGCGGCAGGGTGCAAGCCTTCTCAAACGCGAACCCAACGCAGTGGTTCGCGTTTGAACGCGTGTCAAAATATTATTTTGACACGCGCATAAACGTCTGCCGCCGGAAAAATCCAGCGGCAGAATTGCGAAAATGCGAATTACAGCGTCCGCTCGGCTGCCTCGACCACATGACCGATCAGCACAGACGTCGTCACAGAGCCCACGCCGCCGGGAACGGGCGTGATCGCGCCGACGATCGGCTCGACCTCGGAGAACACTGCATCGCCTGCGATCGCGCCCTTGCCGCCCTTTGCGTTGATCTTCTCGGCGTCCCAGTTGATGGACACGTCGATGACGACCTGACCCTCGGAGACATAGTCCTTCGTCAGGCTGTTCAGAACGCCCGCGGCGGAGACGAGTATGTCCGCCTTGCGCGCGATGCCCGCGACGTCCACGGTCTTGGTGTGGCAGACGGTGACGGTGGCGTTTTTCGCCATGAGCATCATGGCGGCGGGCTTGCCCACGACGAGCGAGCGCCCGATGACCACGGCGTTCTTGCCCTTGCAGTCAATGCCGTAGTAGTCCAGAATTTCCATGCACGCCTGCGGGGTGCAGGGCGCAAAGCCGAGCTTTTTGCCGGTGAAAACGCCCGCGTTCGACAGGTCGGTCATGCAGTCGACGTCCTTCGCGGCGGCGAGATGGTTGCAGATCTCGTCCTGATCCGCCTTGAGATGCCTGGGAAGCGGCCGGAACATCAGGCAGCCGTGGATGGAATCGTCGGCGTTGATCGCCTCGATCTGGGCGATGAGCGCTTCCTTGGTCACGTCCTCGGGCAGGACGAATTTTTCGACCTCCACGCCGATGAGCTCCGCGCGCGCCGTCGCACCCTTTTCATACGACAGGTCGGACGGGTTCTCGCCGCAGCGGACGATCGCGAGCTTGGGGCTGACGCCCTTTTCCTTCAGAGCCGCCACGCGCGCCTGCAATTTTTCGTTCATTGCGGCGGTGACTTCCTTACCGAGCAGCAGTTTTGCCATGATTCTATCTCCTTACTTAAAGAAACCGGCTTTGACCGATTCAAAAATTTCGTCCGCGAGCTTGCCGTATTCGTCCAGCATCCCGAGGCACTTGGCGTTCATCTCGTCTGCAAGCTGACGGTTCTGGAGCGTTTTGGTGTTGATGAACACGTTGAGCGACGCCGCCTGAAGCGCAGATTTCACGATCGCCGCGCCGCAGCCCGCATCGGACACCGCAAGGCGCGAGCCCTTGTCGGCAAAGACCTTGATGGCGCGGATGGACTCGCAGCACAGCTCCATGATGTGCATGGGCACCTGACAGGCGGTGATGGTCGCCTGTTCCAGAATTTCGGGGCGGCTGGGATCGTCCTTGGGGATGCCGTACGCCTTTGCCAGCGGGACAAAGCCCTCGGCATCCGCCGGAACTTGGTCGAGCAGCTCATTCTGGAGCGCGTCGCATTTTGCTTTGAGCGCGATGATCTCCGCTTCCACATCGGCGTATTTCTTCTTGCCGACGGTGAGCGACCCGACCATATTGCCGAGCGCCGTGCCGAGCGCCGCGACCAATGCCGAAGCGCCGCCGCCGCCGGGCGCGGGCTCGCTGGATGCCAGCACCGTGACGAACTCACGGCAGGACTTGGTAGTCATATCCATAGTAAAAACCTCCTGGTTTTTATAAGTAATAGGTAATAGTGAAGAGTGAAGAGGTGAGGCGTGCCGCGAAGCGGCACGGATTTGAATCGTCGGCGAAGCCGACACCACACTTATTCACTATTCACTCTTACTTCTTACTTAAAAATCAGGGCGGCGGAACACCGCCGCCCCGGTTTTGCATTTTTTAGAACAGTCCGGAAACCTTGCCGGTCTCGACGTCCACGTCGATGCGGCGGTATGCCGGGTTGGCAGCCGTGCCGGGCATCATGGAGATCGTGCCCGCCATCGGGCAGAGGAACTTCGCGCCGCCGTACTCCAGAATGTCGCGGATCGCAAGACGCCAGCCGGTGGGCTCGCCCTTCTTGGTGGGATCGTCGGACAGGGACAGGTGCGTCTTGACCATCATGGTGCAGTAGTCCTTGTACTTCGGGTCGGACTCGAAGCGCTCCGCCTTCTGCGTTGCCAGCGGCGACCAGTCCACGCCGTCCGCGCCGTAAACTTCCTTGGCGATGAGCTCGACGCGCTGACGCAGCGGCATTTCGAGGTCATACAGGAACTTGATGTTGACCGGCTCTTCGCACGCCTCGATGACCGCCTGTGCCAGCTCGATCGCGCCTTCGCCGCCGTAGCGCCAGTGGTTGGACTCCGCGCAGCGCACGCCGTGCTCGGCGCACAGCTTCTTCAGCAGCGCGATCTCGGCGTCGGTGTCGGTGTAGAAGCGGTTGATGCAGACGACCGGGTTGATGCCGGACTTCTTGATGGTGTTGACATGATGGAACAGGTTGCAGGTGCCCTTTTCCAGCAGCTCGAGGTTCTCCTCGGTGTATTCCTTCGGCAGGGGAGCGCCCGGGGTGACCTTCGGGCCGCCGCCGTGCATCTTGAGCGCGCGGACGGTCGCGACCAGAACGGAGACGTTCGGGGTCAGGCCGGACAGACGGGTCTTGACGTTCCAGAACTTCTCAAAGCCGATGTCGGCAGCGAAGCCGGACTCGGTGACATGGTAATCGAACAGCTTCAGAGCCAGACGGTCTGCGATAACGGAGGACTGGCCGATGGCGATGTTGGCGAACGGGCCCGCATGGACCAGAACCGGCTGATGCTCGACGGTGTAGCACATGGTGGGGTTGATGGTGTTGCGCATCCAGGCGGTCATAGCGCCGGCAACCTCGAGGTCTTCGCAGGTGACGGGATCGCCGTTCTTGGAGTAGGCAACGACGATCTTGCCGATACGCTCACGCAGATCCTTCAGATCACGGGCGACAGCGAGGATCGCCATCAGCTCGGAGCCGACGGCGATGCCGAACTTGGACTCCATCAGGAAGCCGTCCAGACGGCCGCCCATGCCGATGATGATATTGCGGAGGCCCTGTGCGCAGAAGTCGATGACCCAGCCCATTTCCACACGCTTGGGGTCGATGTCGAGACGCTTGAGGCCCTTGCTGGCCAGCCACTCGTCGTTGTTGTTGCGCTCATGCTGCATACGGGCGTTCAGCGCGACCATCGCCAGGTTGTGCGCGTTCATGATATCGTTGATATCGCCGGTCAGACCCAGGGAGAACTCGGTCATCGGCATCAGAAGTGCGTTGCCGCCGCCGGCAGCAGTGCCCTTGACGTTCATCGTCGGGCCGCCGGAGGGCTGACGAAGCGCGCCGCCGACATTCAGGCCCAGCTTGCCGAGACCTTCGATCAGGCCCAGGGAAACGGTGGACTTGCCCTCGCCAAAGGGAGTCGGGGTAATGGCGGTGACTTCGATGAACTTGCCGTCGGGCTTATCCTTCAGGCGGTTCATGACCTTGATGAAGTCGATCTTCGGGGTCTTGCCGTAGGGGATGATCTCCTCGGGCAGCAGCCCCAGCTTCTCGCGGAAATAATCCACGGGGGGCAGCGTCTTTTCTGCTTCCTCCGCGATCTGCCAGTCCTTGTAGATCGTGGGGTCGAGCGTGACGCGCCCGGTTTCGGGGTTCACATACTTGCCGTCCTTAAATTCGATTGCCATAGTGCATCCTCCTTGTACCGCAGGGTCTTAACACCCCCGCGGGTTATGATGATTTCAGCGCCGTGCATCCAAACATCAGCATAGTCCGGCGCTGAGGTTTTGATCGTTCCGATCGGCTTTAGAATATCACGGCGCGGGAGGTAAGTCAATGTGTCATTTCATGAAAATTGGGTATTTTTTCGGGCGTTTTTCACAAAAATGTGCCCCGCTATCAAGATAGCGGGGCACATTATGTACATTTTGAAATAGCTATACCATTTTGCGTCAGGTGCGCTCCTGATACCACGCGATGAGCAGGTCCGCCACCTCACCGTAGCTCTGCACGCCCGCCTCCTCGGAGAAGGCTTTGAGGTAGGTGTCGTTCACCTTCTGCGCCGCGTCCTGCACCTTGCCCTCATACTGCGCGTAGTGCTTATTTGCCGCGCGGATGTCCGACAGCGCGCCGGGGTCGAGCTGCGCCCAAATTTCGCCCGCTGCGGCGGAGTCGACCTTCGTCAGCGCGTTTGAGCAGTATACAAACGCCGCCAGCGCGCCGGAATAGCGGAACTGCACGTCGGAGTTTTCCATGCACGCCAGATACGCGCAGAAATTCGCTCCGTCCTCGGCGGCAACGCCCTTGCCGTGCGCCTGCTCGTGGCACATCGTAAACGGCAGCCACGCAACATAGGTGTCCGGGTTCACGCTCGCCTCCGCCGTCAGGCAGACGTAAATGCCCGTCGTGCCGAAGCGGCTGTAAAGCTGCCACGCCGTAAGCCGTTTGACCTTCGCGGTGCTGCCCGCAAACAGCTCGTACTGCTCGCCGAGCGCCGTATAGCCCTCGCCCGCGCGGGCGGCGAGCTGCGAAAACTCGTCAAACTGCGCCGCGCCCTCGCCGTCACGCGGCAGCTCCGGCGCAAGGCGGCTCAGCTCCCGTGCGTAAAACGCCGTCGCGTCCGTCAGCTCCTGCACGGAGTATTCGCGCACCGAAAGTCCCAGCTTTTCGCCCACGTCCCGGTCGTAGTGGTTGAGTCCCCACAGCGCCACGAATGCGAACGCCAGCGCGCTCACGCCGAGAAACAGCCCCGCCAGCCACCGCAGAGGGCGCTTTTTCTCAAAGCTGCGCACGAGCGTATACAGCGCCCACAGGATGATCAGCGCCAGCAGCGCCTCCCACAGCGCAAACGGCACCCAGCCCGTCACGCGCCCGATCACGTCCAGCGCCGCGCGGGAAAACTGCGTATAAAAGCCGAAGATCGCGTCCGGCGCGCTTTTTGCCAGCAGCATCAAAAGCGCGCTCACCGCCAGCAGCACCGCCGCCAAAATCACCCGTCCGATCGTTTTCAAGCCATTATCCCCCACATTAGAAATCTTTGCAAAGTATACCACAATTCCCGCCAAAGGAAAAGCGGCTTCAGAGAAATTCAGAATTTCACGCCCGCAAAGCTGCGAAAACCGCCTGCGGCAGTTGACTTTACGGGCGATTTTATTATAATAAGTAGATTATAAGAGAAAATTCGGCAGGAGGAAGGGTTGCCTTATGAAAAATTCCGAAAAAACGATGGATAAGATCATCGCGCTCTGCAAAAACCGCGGCTTTGTGTTTGCCGGCAGTGAAATTTACGGCGGACTTGCCAACAGCTGGGACTACGGTCCTTTGGGCGTGGAGTTCAAGAACAACGTCAAAAAGGCGTGGCTGAAAAAGTTCGTGCAGGAGAGCCCGTACAACGTCGGTCTGGACGCGGCGATCATCATGAACCCGCAGACGTGGATCACCACGGGGCACGTTTCGAGCTTCTCCGACCCCCTGCTCGACTGCAAAGCCTGCAAGGCGCGCCACCGCGCCGACAAGCTCATCGGCGAGGAGCATCCCGAGGTCAACGTGGACGCGATGAGCTTTGACGAGATGGACAGGTTCATCGCCGAGCACGAGGACATCGTCTGCCCCGTGTGCGGCAAGCATGACTTTACGCCCATCCGTAAGTTTAACCTCATGTTCAAGACCGCCATCGGCGTGACGGAGGATTCGTCCTCTGTTTGCTATCTGCGCCCCGAAACGGCGCAGGGCATTTTCGTGAACTTCCAGAACATCCAGCGCACCACGCGCCGCAAGCTCCCGTTCGGCGTGTGCCAGGTGGGCAAGGCGTTCCGCAACGAGATCACGCCGGGCAACTTCACCTTCCGCACGCGCGAGTTTGAGCAGATGGAGTGCGAGTTCTTCTGCCAGCCGGGCACGGATCTGGAGTGGTTCGCCTACTGGAAGGACTACTGCGTGAACTGGCTCAAGACGCTCGGCATCAAAGAAGAAAACCTGCGCCTGCGCGACCATGAGCCGGCGGAGCTGGCGTTCTATTCGAGAGCCACGACCGACATTGAATATGCGTTCCCGTTCACCGACTGGGGCGAGCTCTGGGGCATCGCCGACCGCACGGATTATGACCTGAAGCGCCATCAGGAAGCCTCCGGCAAGGATCTGACGTATTTCGATCAGGAAAAGAACGAGCACTATATCCCCTACGTCATCGAGCCGTCGCTCGGCTGTGACCGCGTGGCGCTGGCATTCCTGTGCGAGGCGTATGACGAAGAGGTCATCGACGAGGCGAAGAACGACGTGCGCGTCGTGCTGCACCTGCATCCGGCGCTCGCGCCGTTCAAGGCTGCCATCCTGCCGCTGTCCAAAAAGCTCTCCGAGCCGGCGCGCAAGCTGCACGACGAGCTGAGCAAGTACTGGATGATCGACTTTGACGAGACCGGCTCGATCGGCAAGCGCTACCGCCGCGAGGACGAGATCGGCACGCCGTACTGCATCACCGTGGACTTTGACACCGTGGGCGACCCCGAAAAGGGCGTCGCCGCCGACAACGCCGTCACCATCCGCGACCGCGACACCATGCAGCAGGTCCGCGTCCCCATCAGCGAGCTGAAGAGTTGGCTGGAAGAGAAGCTGGCATATTGATCGAAACCATAGGGAGGGGCAAAGCCCCTCCCTGCCGTTTATCCGCGAAACTGCAAAATATGCACGCACCAACCAAAGCCTTCCCCATGTGGGGAAGGTGGCGCGAAGCGCCGGATGAGGAGAAGGGTTGTACGTTCTGAGCTGTTCTACGTTTGCACAGCACAAAGGCTTCCCTTGGTGACCAAGGGGAGGCTTGAGAACGCCGAAACGTGGCGACAGCTCAAAAATAAGAGCCCTTCCCCTCATCAGTCACCTTCGGTGACAGCTATCCCTACCCTCTTTGCCCCTTCGGGGCATTTCCCCCTGATAGGGGGAATCGACCCCCCGAGGGGAAGCCAAGGAACTTCTGCAAATCCGCCGCGTTTGCACCGCAACCTTGCCTCCCCCTTTGGGGGAGGTGTCCGAGCGCAGCGAAGGACGGGGAGGGTCAGCAGCGACCCCACCGACCCTCTCAGTCGCCTACGGCGACAGCTCTCCCAAAGGGAGAGCCAAGGAACTTCTGCAAATCGCCGCTGCCTCAAAAATAAAACGCAACTATGTGCGCTCCGTCGCACTTTTTGGAGGAATTTTCTATGAATACGACCGCCATTGTTACTGTTGTTGGTCCTGACCGCGTGGGGATCATTGCGGAGATCTGCCGCACGCTCGCCGAACTCGACTTAAACGTCCTCGAGATCAGCCAGACCATCATGTCCGGGATGTTCACGATGATCATGCGCGTGCAGCCGTGCGCGGGCACGCCCGATTTTGAGGCCGTGCGCGCGCGTCTGGACGCGAAGGGCGAGGAAATGGGCTTGTCCGTGCGCATCCAGCGCGAGGACATCTTTGACGCCATGCACACCGTGTGAGGAGACTGCCATGCTCAAACATTCCGACATCATGTCCACCGTCGATATGATCGACCACCAGCATCTGGACATCCGCACCATCACCATGGGCATTTCGCTCTTCGACTGCGCCGACCCCGACCCCGCCGCCTGCGCGCGGAAAATTTACGACAAAATTTGCCACCTCGCGGAAAACCTTGTGCCCACCGGCTGCGCCATTGAGCGGGAGCTCGGTATCCCGATCGTGAATAAGCGCATCTCCGTCACGCCCATCGCACTCGTGGCGGGCGCGTGCGAGACCGACGACTTTGTGCCGTTTGCAAAAGCCCTTGACCGCGCGGCAAAGACCTGCGGCGTGGACTTCATCGGCGGCTTTTCCGCGCTCGTACACAAGGGCATGACCTCCGGCGACCGGCGGCTGCTCGCCGCCATTCCGCAGGCGCTGGCGGAAACGGACGTGGTCTGCTCCAGCGTGAACGTCGCCACCACCAAGGCTGGCATCAACATGGACGCTGTGCGCGAGATGGGCAGCATCGTCAAAAAGACCGCCGAGCTGACACGCGACCGCGACGGTCTTGGCTGCGCCAAGCTCGTGGTGTTCTGCAACGCCGTGGAGGATAACCCGTTTATGGCGGGCGCGATGCACGGCGTGGGCGAGGCGGAGTGCGTGCTGAACGTCGGCGTATCCGGTCCGGGCGTCGTGTATCACGCGCTGCAAAGCGTGAAGGGCGCGCCGCTCGACATCGTCGCCGAGACGGTCAAAAAGACCGCTTTCCGCATCACCCGCATGGGGCAGCTCGTGGCGCAGGAGGCGTCGCGCCGCCTGAATGTGCCCTTCGGCGTGGTCGATCTTTCGCTCGCGCCCACGCCCGCCGTGGGAGACAGCGTGGCGCGTATTCTGGAGGAAATGGGTCTTGAAACGTGCGGCACGCACGGCACGACCGCCGCGCTGGCGCTGCTGAACGACGCGGTCAAAAAGGGCGGCCTGATGGCGTCCGGCTCGGTCGGCGGGCTGTCCGGCGCGTTCATCCCCGTCTCGGAGGACGAAGGCATGATCGCCGCCGCGCAGGCGGGCGTTCTGAGCCTTGACAAGCTGGAGGCGATGACGTGCGTGTGCTCTGTGGGACTCGACATGATCGCCGTCCCGGGCGACACGAGCGCCGAGACCATCTCCGCCATCATCGCCGACGAGGCTGCCATCGGCATGGTCAACTGCAAAACGACCGCCGTCCGCCTCATCCCCGCGCCGGGCAAGCGCGTGGGCGACCATGTGGAATTTGGTGGGCTTCTGGGCGCAGCGCCCGTCATGGCGGTGCATCCCGAATCGCCCGCTGTGTTCGTGTCCCGCGGCGGACGCATCCCCGCGCCCATGCAAAGTCTTAAAAACTAGGGCAGCAGCGCGCGCTCCTGCCCGTTCCGAAAAAATCGTAATATTTTGCAAATACCACTGGAAAAATCCACGGCTTTGCGGTATGATACAAAGTGAGCAAAGCAACATGACTCAACACAAACAAACAGCATCCAAGAAGGAAGGAATCGTTATGGAAAAAAACAAACTGCAGGAGCTGAAGCTGAACGCCGCCAAAGCGCGTCTGCTGGGCGTGCAGATGGTGCACGACGCCGCGTCCGGGCATCCCGGCGGCTCGCTGAGCTGCATGGACGTTCTGACGTACCTCTATTTTGACGCCATGCGCGTCGATCCGAAAAACCCGCAGTGGGC
>CALACZ010000021.1 GCA_937890735.1 uncultured Bacillota bacterium | reverse complement strand
GCGTCGCCATCACGAATCTGCCGCCCAGACCCATGATGGGCATCGACTCCTGCGGTATGCTCATCTCCGCCGTCCACCACGAGGAAGGCGCGGAAAAGCTCCACCTCTTGATGCTCGACCCGCACATCCCCGCCGGCGCGAAAATGTACTAATACTGTTTCATACGATCAAAATGGGCAGCCCATTGCGGGCTGCCCATTTTTTTGGTCATACTTCGGACCGATTTACTTTTGGGCGGGTTTCGGGTATGATATAAATCAGGATTATGATGCGGGAGGTATGCGCATGAAAAAGCGGCTATTTGGTGTTTTGCTGGCGCTGGTGGTGTGTCTGCTGGCGCTGTGCGTCACGGCGGGCGCGGCATCGGACACGCAGCAGGAGTCGTCCATAATTCGGATCGACGATCAGTGGCCGGACGGCAGTCCGTATGTGAAGTATGTTGACAGCTTTGATGAAGCGATCACATGGATGATGAAAGGCTCAACATTCACGCTTTTGAAGGACGTGAAGCTCGACAAGCAGCTCACGCTGACGGCGGTCCAGCTCTCGGACAAGCCGTTCTATCTTGACCTCGACGGTCATACGCTTTCGGGCGAACTGGACGATCAGCCGCTGATTTTGATCTCGCCTCCCACTGTGTCAGAGGTCAAGTTCTGGAACGGCACGGTCCGCAACGACGGCAGCGGCGCTGCCATGCGGCTTGAGGACGGTATGGTCATGCTGCAGGATCTGAATGTTACGGGCGATGTTGTTCTGAAGGGCAGTTTTTACAGTTCTACCGGGAACTATATCCCCACGTTCCGCGGCGGCGGCACGTTTTCAAAGATCTATGTGGAGGATCGTGAAGTAAATCTCTCTATCATCCTTGGCCGTGGCTGCTACCTCACCGATGCAAACGGTCAGCGCGTGGATGCAAATAACAACTATGACGTGCTGGAGAATGTTACGGTCCATGCGTGCACCCACAAGGACGAGACCGGGCGGTATACATTTGAGCGTAATAATCAGGGAGATTACGTCTGCACTATCTGCGGCAATGAATGCCTGCATGAGGATCGGACGCAGGATGATTTGCAATGCAAAGCCTGCGGTCAGCAGCTTCGGGTGCTGGTCACCTACAAGAACCAGTATAAAGAACCGCGTTACTTCCGAACGTTCGACGAAGCCACCGGTATTGTTGTTCAGCGCGCGGATATGCTCAGGCTGCTGTGCGATCAGGAAAGCCATTCGTTCTATATCCAGGGCTTCGAGTATGACATTGATCTGAACGGCTGCACGCTTACAGCAGTTTCCGGCAGCAGCGGCGGACAAGCGCCTGTGCTGACGCTCCGAAGTCAGACGATCCGATTTATCAACACCGCCGAAGGAACGGCGCACTATGCCGGGACGATCATTATTGGCGAGCCCGGGAGCACCGCCACGCTGAAAGTGCCTGCCGAAAACAACGACCTGCTCTTTGATGAACTGATCTTCCGATATGGCAGGTCTCAGCTCTCCGGCGGTACTTACGGCTCGATCAAGGTCGAAAACGACATCACGCTGCAAAGCCTGCTGGGTGACAGCTGCTATTTCAGCTCCGTGGACAACGACCTGCCGCTTGATCTGACCGGGCTGACGGAGCTGGCGAATGTCAAGGTGCGCACCTGCGACCATAAGACAAATTATCAGGACGGGCACTGCTACTGCGGCAAGGTGACGTACACCGCCCGGCACGAGGTCGCGGGGCAGCCTGTGACGTATTACGCCTCGCTTGCGGACGCGGCGGCGGCAGCGGACGGCGGCGTCGGCGTGCTCAAGCCCTGCGCGGCGATCACGGGCGACGTGACCATCTCGCAGGACGTGACGATCGACACAGAGCTGGGCGACTATCTCGCGGGCGCGGCACTGACTGTTTCCGGCACGGTGCGGCTCACCAATTCCTCTGAGCAGCAGCGCACAGTTGGGAGTGTGCGCGTTTCGTCCGGCGGCAAGCTGACGGTCGGTGACGCAGCGCTGCGCATTGGGACGCTGACGGTCGAAACCGGCGGCGCGGTCGAGCTGGCAGACGGCAGCAGCTATGGCAGCGTCGTTCTTGAGGGCGAGGCGGCTTTTGCCGATTTTGAGGCGCTGCTGCCCGAGGGCAAAACGTTCCGCAAGGCGAACGGCGCGTGGGCAAACGATGACGATCTGACGGACGCCGAGGGCGGCAAAGCCCTTGCGGACGTCAGTGTGCAGACCACGCCCATCACGATCACCGTGCAGCCGGAGGATAAGACCATGACCGCCGGGGAGACGAGCGGACTGCCGGAGATCGCATTTGCGTCGCACGCGACGTATGACGCCGCGCAGGAGACGACTCTGACATGGTACTATACTCTGGACGGCGACACGACCGCCGTTTCCGCCGAATCGCCGGTGTTTACGGAGGGCGCTGCCGCAGCGGCGGCGGACTTCCTTGACACACTGGGAGCGGGAACGTATGAATGCCATGCGGTGCTGCGCCACAACGGCTATATCCTGCGCAGCGCGGACTTTACCGTGACGGTGAACGCCAAGCCGGCACCCGAAAAGCCGAACACCGGCTCTGTGGCGGTCGCGCCGGTGCGGAATGTGGACGCGCCCGCGTCCGGCACACGGTTTGCGGACGTTTCGGAGACAGACTATTATTATGAAGCCGTCTGCTGGGCGGATGAAAACGACATCGCAGACGGCGTCGGGGGCGAACGGTTCGCCCCGGAGATGAGCTGCACTCGCGCACAGCTCATCACGATGCTCTGGCGTCTGGCGGGCGAGCCGTCTGTAAAGGAAGACGCGGGCTTCAGCGACACGGACGGCGGCGCGTATTATGCGGCGGCGCTCCGCTGGGCGGTGCAGGAGGGCATCATCGCGGGCTACGGCGGCGGCACGTTCGGACCGAACGACGCAATCACGCGCGGGCAGATGGCGATGATCCTGTACCGCTGGGCAAAGGCACAGGGCAAGGGCTTCACCGGCGCGTGGATGTTCCTCCTGCCGTTCGGCGATGTGGACGGGGATGTGTACGAGGCGGTCGCGTGGTGCTATATGAACGGTATCACCAAGGGCACGAGCGCCGAGACCTTCTCGCCGAATGAAACCTGCACCCGCGCCCAGATCGTGACGTTTTTGTATCGGATGGCACAGGCTCTGCAATAAAAGAGGATGCCTATGAATATTATCACCTATGATCAGACACCCGACCGCGCACACTGGCTGGCGGAGCTGCGGCGGGCAGACTGGGAAGCGGGGGCACTTTTGTGCCGCCTGCTCGACGAGGGCACGCTTGCAAAAGAGCTCGGAGACGGGGCGGAGGTCCTGCTGCTCACGGATGGCGACCGGCTCGTCTCCTACTGCACGCTCGCGCCGTATGACGACGTGTGGGATAACCTGCAGGAGACACCGTGGATCGGGTTTGTGTACACATTCCCGGCATACCGCGGACAGCGGTGCGCGGGGCAGCTTCTGGCGCACTGCGAGCAGCTCGCGGCGCAGTCGGGCAGGAAATTCGTATATATTTCCACGCCGCACATCGGGCTGTACGAAAAATACGGCTATGCCTTCCACCGCCGCGCTGCTGATTATCTGGGCAACCCCTGCCGCGTATACCGCAGGGAAGTCTCCTGAAAGTGCGCAAGTCCGATCAAGCGGGGCGGCTGCCCGCCGTGCTATACTGACGGCAGACAGTTGACAGGGGGCGGCGGCATGGAACAGTGGAACAGAAGCATTCAGGACCTGATCGCGCAGATCGACGGCTGCATCCGGCGGCGGGACGATGAGGCGCTGACGCTGCGCAGCGTGGCGGCGGAGCTGGGGTATTCGGAGTATTATGTCTCGCGGAAATTCCGCGAGGTCTCCGGGATGCAGCTGCGCGACTATCTGCGCAGCCGGAAGCTCGCCTTTGCGCTGCAGGATGTGCGCGACTCAGGCCGCGGGCTGCTGGAGATCGCGCTGGACTACGGCTTTTCCTCGCACGAGGCGTTCACCCGCGCGTTTAAGGACGCCTACGGCGTCACGCCGAGCGAATACCGCCGGCATCCGAAGCCTGTTGTGCTGCGCACGGCGCTGCACCCCTTTGACTGCTATCTTTTAGGAATCGGAGGGACCGGCTTTGCCGGTGAAGATCACATGGTAAAAACGTATTTTGTCACCATCCCCGCGCACAAATTTCTGCACATCCGCAATTATGAGAGCATTGGCTACTGGGACTTCTGGCAGAAGCAGAGCAAAATCCCCGGGCAGGACTGCGACACCATCTGCGGTTTGCTTGCGAGCATCCCCGGCAAGCTCGATGATCTGGGCGGCGGTGAGGCAGACAGCAGCAGCGGACAGCTCATGGCGTTTATCAACGCCCCGGAGGGGCGCATCTGCTCGTGGGGCATCCCGCTGGCGGAGGCGTATGGCGCGCGGCTGCCGGCGGATTTCGCGGGCAGCATCCCGCCGCAGATGCGGCTGATGGACGTGCCGGAAGGGGAGTACGTCGTGTTTGAGCACGGCCCGTTTGACTTTGAGACGGAAAGCGCCGCCGTGGAGGCGGAGATCGAGCGGGCGATGAAGGACTTTGACTACGCCGCGCACGGCTATGCGCTCGACCTGACGGCGGAGCGGGTGTTCTACTTCTACCACGACTGCAAGCGGTGCTGGAAGTACGTCCGACCGGTGAGAAAAATCACGCAATAATGAGAATATTCTCAGTCCCGCAGCGCTGCTGCGGGACTTTTTGCTGCAAAAATTCAGGAATTTTAAGGATTTAAGCCTTGCATTATGACACGCGGCGCAGTATGATGGTGCGCGTACAAATTTTGAAGCAAAGGCTTCGCAGCGCGAAGCGGGAAGAGAAAGGGAGGAATCTGTCATGCTTTCCATCAGACATCTGACAAAGCGCTACGGCGAGAAAAAGGCTGTGGATGATCTGAATCTGTACATCGCCCCGGGCGAGATTTACGGCTTTATCGGGCACAACGGCGCGGGCAAAACGACCACGCTCAAGTCCGTGGCGGGCATTCTGCAATTTGACGAGGGCGAGATCACCATCGCCGGGCACTCCATCCGGGAAGAGCCGCTGGCGTGTAAGCGCCTGTTTGCGTACATCCCCGATAACCCCGACCTGTATGAGTTCATGACGGGCTGGCAGTATCTGGACTTCATCGCCGACGTGTTCGGCGTGGACGCGCAGACGCGCGTGCAGCGGGTGGATAAGTACGCGGCGCTTTTTGAGCTGACCGACGATTTGCCGCAGCCGATCGCAACGTATTCGCACGGCATGAAGCAGAAGCTGGCGATCATCTCCGCGTGGCTGCACGAGCCGAAGCTCATTTTGATGGACGAGCCGTTCGTGGGGCTTGACCCCAAGGCGTCGCACCTGCTCAAGGGCATGATGCGCGAGGTGTGCGACGCGGGCGGCGCGATCTTCTTCTCGACGCACGTTCTGGAGGTCGCGGAAAAGCTGTGCGACAAGGTCGCCATCATCAAGGGCGGCAGGCTCATCCGCTCCGGCACGATGGAGGACGTGCGCGGCGACGATACGCTG
>CALACZ010000020.1 GCA_937890735.1 uncultured Bacillota bacterium | reverse complement strand
AAACGTACCACCCCTCTCCTCATCCGTCAGCCTGTGGCTGACACCTTCCCCTCAAGGGGAAGGCTTTGGATGCTGCAAACGCGGCGGCGCAGTCAAAGCCATCGGCAAGCGGGAGGGGCAAGCCCCTCCCCTACGTTACGGTGAAATAATATCTCTTCCCTATTAACGAAAGCCCCAGGGCAGGTATTGCGCCTGCCCTGGGGGATGTTTTTGCTCCTGGCAGAGGCTGCCGGGGTTTTTCAGCCGCAGGGATTGCAGCCGCAGCCGCAGGTGTTGGAGCTGCCGCAGCCGCAGGTGCGGCGGCAGCTGCAGCGGCAGCAGTTGCAGCCGCAGGTCGAGCCGGTCGAAGTATTCGTCGCGGTGGTGCTCACGCCGGCGACGGCGGCGGTCGTGGTCGTGGTCGAACTGCCGCTGCTGCTATTGCGGCAGCAGGGATTGCAGCAGGACTGCCCGACAAAATTCGGGAAAATGATCCCACCGTACACGCTGCAGGAATTACACATAGCGGAAAAGCCTCCAAAAAAAGATGTCACGGAGCTTGACGCTCCATGACATCTTATGACCCATTGCGACAAATTGTGCTTACCGGCGCGTGCCGTCCGACTGCGGTGTGCGTGCCGAGCGCGGCGCTGTGTCCTGACCGCCGCTCTGCAAGCCCCGCACGGGCGGGACGACCGGGTCGCGCAGCTCGCGCGTCACATCCGTCTGTTCCTGCTTCATCGCGTTCACCCCGGGCTTAGTGTGCGCCCGCGAGGCAGGATTATTCTTTGATCATCTCACACAGCTCGCCGAAACGCGCGATGATCCTGCCGTAATTTTCCCGCCGGTGCGGGACTAAACAGCCGGAGCAGTCCTTGATGCCGCTCTCGGTAAAGCTGCAATTGCCGCCGCACTTTTTGCCCAGCGCGTACAGCGGGCAGTAGCAGAACAGGCAGTTGAAATTTTCGGGGTCTGCGCCCTTGTGGCACGGGAAAAATTCGCACGCCCGGTTCTGGAAAAAGGCGTAGTGCTTGCCCTCCCAATATTCCGGCATTTTCTTCACCTCACTCGCAGCTGCTCAATCCGCGTGGGATCGGGCGTGACAAACAGCGTACGGTAGCGGTCATAGACGACCATCCCCGGCTTTGCGCCGTTCGGCTTTTTGACGATGCGCGCCTGCGTGCAGTCCACGGGGATATTCTGCCCGCCGCTCGCCTGCGAATACTGCGCGGCGAGCATCGCCGCCTCGGTAAACGTCTCGTCGGGCGGCGTCGTGCCGCCGCAGAGGATGATGACATGGCTGCCGGGAATTTTCTGCGTGTGCAGCCAATAGTCCGTTTTTGCCGCCGTTTTGAGCGTGAGCTGGTCGTTTTGAACATTGTTGCGCCCGACAAGGATGGTATAGCCGTCGGACGACAAAAATTCCATCGGGCGGCTGGGCGGGAGCTTCTGCTGCTTTTTGCCGCGCTGCTCGCGCAGATAGCGCCCCGCCAGCAGCTCCGTGCGGATCTCCTGCACGTCGCGCTCCGACTCCGCGCGCGAGAGCGCGTCGAGCACGCTTGCCAGATACGCCGCCTCCTGCTCGCCCGCGGCGATCTGCTCGGTCAGCACGCGCTCGGCGGTCTTTGCCTTTTGATAGCTCTTATAAAACCTCGCCGCGTTCTGCTGCGGCGAGATGGCGGGGTCGAGCGCGATGCGGACGGTTTTCATCTCGGGGTCGTAAAAATCCGTCGCGTCCACGAACGCCTGCCCGCGCGCGATGGCGTGCAGATTTGCCGTGACGATGTCGCCCAGGCGGCGCAGATGCTCACGGTCCTTCGTTTTTTTCAGCTCCGTGCGCTGCGCCTGCAATTTACGCAGCGCGCGGCTGTGGAGCGTGGTGAGCGTTTTGCGCAGCGCCTGCGTTTTGCTGCGGATGCGCTCGGCGCGGTCGCGGTCGGCATAAAAGCCGTCCAGCAGCTCCGAAAACGACGGCAGCACGCGGCACTCGCGCAGCGCGCCGTACTGCCAGATAGGCAGGCACGAAAAATCCTTCGGCGCGCCGTCCTGCAAAATCAGCACCGGCTGCGGCGGAACGCTCTGCACCGCGCGCAGCAGATCGTAAAGCTGCTGTGCAAGCTCCGCGCGCGCAGTCTCATCAAACAGGGAAATATCGGTATCCACGCTGCCCGTCAGACGGAAGGCAAGCTCCCGGCACACGAGCGGACTGATGCCGCCGAAGGTTTCCAGCAGCCAGTCGCACAGCGCCTTCTGCCCCGTAACGGCGGCAAGCAGCGCGCGGAGCGTGTCCGCATCCGTCTGCATCGCGTTGTGCTTGCCCTGACCGGGCGGAAGTCTGTAAAACAGCCCCGGCAGCACCTGCCGCTGCTCAGACATCTCAAGATCCACGCGGCGCATACAGTCGATGATGCGCCCGTCCTCGCCGAGCAGAATGAGGTTGGAGTTGCGCCCCATCAGCTCCAGCACCAGCGTTTTTTCGCTGCTCTCGCCAAGCTCGCCCGTGCAGGCAAAGCGCAGCTGCACCAGCCGCTCCATCGGCGGCTGCATGATCTCAAGCAGCCGCCCGCCCGTCAGGTGCTTGCGCAGCAGCATACAGAACATCGGCGGCTGCGCAGGGTTTTCGAGCGCGCTCTGCGTCAGGTGCAGGCGCGGATGGTTGGGCGAGGCGGACAGCAGCAGCTTTGCCTGCGCGCCCGGCGCGCGCAGATGCAGCACGAGCGTATCGCGCGACGGCTGCTGCACCTTATCGACGCGGCAGCCGGTCAGCTGCGCGGAAAGCTCGCCGCGCAGCGCCGTTAAAAAAAGAGCATCAAGTGGCATCGGCTTCCTCCATGGTCTTTTCAAACAGCTCGCTCAGGCGGTCCAGCCGCCCGGCAAGATACAGCGCGCCGAACAGACATTCCAGCCCCGTCGCCTTGGAATACTCCTCGTGCGTGGCGTTTTTCGGGACGGCGTGGACGTGCGCGTTGCGCCCGCGGCGATACTGCGCCAGCTCCTGCTCATCGAGCAGCGGCAGCATTCTGTCTACGCGCCGCGCCTGCGCCCCGGCGCAGACATAGCGCACCGTGGCGCGGTGCAGGTCCTTGCACGTCGCCCTGCCGCTCTCGCACAGCCACGCGCGCACGAGCAGCTCAAACACCGCGTCGCCGCAGTGCGCCAGCCCCAGCGCGCTGATCTGCCCGATCCTGCGGGCATCCATGCTGTGGTGAAATTGATCCTGCAAGGTCATTCCCTCCATTTGGGTATCAGTGATCATTCCGCCGATTTGGTGCGGCTTCTCGCACCTGTGCGTCTGCGGCGGCGGCGCGTGCCGGAGCGGTGGCGCGGCTTGGCGGCGGCGGACTCATAGCTCTTTGCCGCGTCGCAGTCCGGCTCATATGTCAGGCGGTTGACCTTCAGCGTGCCGTCCTCCTCCGCGAGCAGGCGCACGCGCACAAGATACGCCCCGTGCTCGGGGCAGGTGCATTTCATCATAAAGCGCTTTCCCGGCTGGCGCACCCAGCGCGAGCCTGTCATCTGCCCGCCGCAGACGGGGCAGCGGTTTTCGCCCCCCGCCATCGCGCCCAGCGCGGCGGTCTTGTCGGCGTAGCCGCGGAACACATGGCGGTCGATGCAGCCGGGCAGCTGTTCGCCGGTCACGCTGTTTTCCTGCGACTGCCTTGTTCGCTCGTACTCCTCCACGCCGCGCGCGAGGTCCAGCCGCGCGCAGATGAGCGCGGTGTGATATGCGTCGCCGAGCGCGTCGTGCGCGGGGCGGCTCGGTTCGATGTTCATCATCTCCATCGCCGTTTTGAGCGCCCGCTGCGGCATCGCGCCGTCGGTCTGCACATTAAAAATCAGCTGCGCGTTATACCAGCGGCTGACCCAGCCGCTCTCCAGCGCGTGCAGCGCGAGATTCTCCTTCAGAACGGCAATATCGTCAAAGCCCCAGGTGAGGAACACGCAGTCCTCCCCGCTCCAGGCGCGAAAGCGCGCCACCGCCTCGGGAAACGGCACGCCCTCGGCGCGCAGCCGCGCGTCCTTGATGCCGGTGAGCTTGCTGATCTTGCTGTTCATTTTTTTAAAATACTTCGGCCGTATTAAAATCTGGAACTCATCGGCGAGCTGCCGGTCCTCCCGCACGCGCACCGCGCCGATCTGCACGATCTCGCCCCGGATGGGCGACGGCAGCGGCTGGCGCGCGGCGGACGAGCCGGGCCACGCCTGATTCCACTCCATATCCAGAATGATGTATTGCATGGTGTTTCTCCTTATCCTGTTCCGTGTTATCGTATCACAATCCGGCGCGCGTGTAAATGTTTTTCCGCCGGACAGGCGCACATTGCGCAGCGGCAGCATAGAATGGCTGGAAAAATGATCGGAAAGGCGGCGGAAAAATGCCATTTTTGTTTTTAAGTCCCTCCACGCAGTATTTTAACCCCTACGTCACGACCGGCAATGAGCAGCTCTGGATGAACCGTCTGGCGGACGCCATGACACCGTATCTGCACGCGAGCGGCGTGAACGTCACGCGCAACGACCCAGACGGCAGCGCGGCGGCGTCCATCCGGCAGTCGAACGCCGGGAGCTACGATTTTCATCTGGCGCTGCACTCCAACGCCTCGCCGGAGGCGCGCGCGGGGCAGTCACGCGGCATCGACCTCTATTACTTTCCCACGAGCGAGGCGGGGCTGCGCATGGCGAACATTCTGGCGGATAATTTGCGCCCCATCTATCCCCTGTCGGACCTCGTGCGGGCGCTGCCGACGCTCACCATCGGCGAGGTGCGGCGCACGCGCGCGCCGTCGGTGCTGGCGGAGCTGGGCTATCACGACAACGCGGACGACGCAAACTGGCTGACGGAAAATCTCGACGCCATCGCCGCCGCGCTTTCCGAGGGCGTGACGCAGTATTTTGGACTCCCGTTCGTCGCGCCGCAGGAAGCGCAGACGGGCACGGTGCGCACCGGCGGCTCGTCCCTCAATCTGCGCGAATACCCGCTCGCGGACGCGGCTGTCCTCGCCGAAATTCCAAACGGCGCACAGGTCACCATCCTCGGCGGGTACGACAGCTGGTACACCGTGGAGTATGACGGGCTGTACGGCTTCGCCGCCGCGGCGTATATTTCGACTGACTTGACATAGACCGTATAATATAAGGTGTACAAACGAAAATGGAGTAGATCGCATGAAAAAACGAATTTTGATCCCGGTGCTGCTGCTCGCGCTGCTGTGCGGCTGCGCCGGGACGGCAAATACACAAAAAACAACAGGCGGCATCGTCTGCACCACGCAGCAGCTCGCTGATCTCACCGAACGGATCCTGGACGGCACGGCGGCGGGCGCGGATACGCCGGTCGAAAGCGTCGTCACCGAGCCGGTGTCGTGCCTGCACGACTATACGCTCAGCGTCCGGCAGATGGAGCTTCTGGAAAATGCCGAAGTCGTGATCGAGTCCGGCATGGGGCTGGAGAATTTCATGGAGGACGCGCTGCGCGCCGCAAGCTGCACGCGCATCACGGCGTCCACGGGCGTGGCGGCGCTGCCGTCTGACGAAGACCCGGACGAGCCCGACCCGCACATCTGGCTCGCGCCCGAAAACTGCGCGCAGATGGCGCAGAATATTGCCGACGGGCTGGTGGCGCTTTACCCGGACGACGCAGCACGTCTGCGCGAAAACGCGGCAGACTACGCCCGCGAGATGGACGAGCTGCAAGCCTACGGCGAGCAGCAGCTATCCAGCCTCTCCTGCCGCGAGCTTGTGACGTTCCACGACGGCTTTTCGTATTTCGCCGAAGCGTTTGACCTGACCATCGCTGCGGCGATGGAGGTCGAGGCAGGCAGTGAGCCGTCCGCGAAGGAGCTGGAAGAGATCGTGCGGATCGTGCGCGAGCACGCCATCCCCGCCGTCTTTTGCGAAGCCAACGGCACGCAGGACGCGGCGCAGCTCGTCGCGCGCGAGACCGGCGCGGGCGTTTTTGTGCTGGACATGGGCTTATCGAACCCCGACGCCATCCGCAATAATATCGACACAGTAAAGGAAGCGCTGCAATGATCCCATTCAAACACAGCCGCACCGGTGACTGCGAGCACGCCTGCTGCCTGCGGGTGGAGGATCTGTGCGTCCAGGCAGGCGGCAGCCCCATTCTCTCGCACATCGACCTGCATATGCACTGCGGGCAGATCGTCGCGCTTATCGGTCCGAACGGCGCGGGCAAATCCACGCTCATCCAGTCCATTCTGGGTCAGCGGGAATATTCCGGCAAGATCACGTTCCACGACTCGCACGGACGGCAGACGAAGCTGCGCATCGGCTATGTGCCGCAGAGCCCGCGCTTTTCCCCCGGCGACCCCATCAGCGTACTTGACCTGTTCACCTGCTGCATCAGCCGCCGCCCGGCATTTTTGCGCCCGACGCGCGCGCTGCGCGAAAAGGTGCTCGCGTGCCTCGCCAACGTCCACGCCGAGGCGCTCATCGACAAGCGCGTCGGCACGCTCTCCGGCGGCGAGCTTCAGCGCGTGCTGCTGGCGCTGGCGCTCGAGCCCATGCCGAATATGCTCATTCTGGACGAGCCGCTTTCGGGCGTGGATGTGGAAGGCATGACGCTGCTGATGGATATGCTGGACGAAATTCGCCGGAAATTCGATCTGTCCATCCTCATGACCACACACGATTTTTCCATGCTCGAGCGCTACTGCGACCGCGTGGTGCTGCTGCGGGGGCATATCCTGCGGCAGGGCACGCCGCTGGACGTTCTGAACTCGGATGAATTTGCCGAGGCATTTCACATGACGGGAGGCGGCGAGGCATGAGCATCTGGTATGCGCTGTGCGACTGGACGGGCGCGGAATTTTTGCAGATGACGTTTATGAAAAACGCGCTGCTGGCGGTGCTCATCATGGTGCCGCTGTTCGGGCTGCTGTCCACAATGATCGTCACGGGAAAAATGAGCTTTTTCTCCGACGCGCTGGGGCACTCCGGCTTTACAGGCATCGCCATCGGCGTGCTGTGCGGCGCGGCGTCCCCGATGCTGTTTGCCGTGGGGCTGGCAGTTTTGCTGGCGCTGCTGTTTTCGTATGTCCGCGCGCGCACGAATCAGGCGGCGGATACGCTCATCGGTGTGTTTTCCTCCACCGCCGTGGCGCTGGGCATTTTCATCGCCACGCTCGGCGGCGGCAGCTTTACAAAATTCAACCGCTACCTCATCGGCGATCTCCTGTCCGTCACCCCCGCGGAGCTGGGGCTGCTGGCGCTCGTGCTGCTGGCGGTGATCGTTTTGTGGGTGCTCGCGTCCAACCGGCTGGTGCTCACGGCAGTGCACCCGCAGCTTGCAGGCTCACGCGGCATCTCCTGCCGGCGCTATGAGACGCTTTTTACCGTCTGCATCGCCGTGGTCGTGACGCTGGCGATGAGCTGGGTGGGGCTGATGGTCATCAACTCCCTGCTCGTCCTGCCCGCCGCCGCCGCGCGGAACGTAGCGCGGAATCTGCGGCAGTACCACCTCATCTCCGTCTGCGGCGCGCTCGCGTGCAGCCTCGCGGGGCTGCTCACCGCCTACCAGCTCGGCTGCTCCGCCGGTGCGACGGTCGCGTTGTATTTAGCCCTCTTCTTCGCCGCCACCTTCTGCCTGCGCAAAAAAGCGGCATAAAAAAGGATAACCGCCCGGGAGCAAACCTCCCGGGCGGTTTTGTATGCAAAATCTACCCCATTTGGCGTAGGGGCGGGGCTTGCCCCGCCCGCTGTCGCAAGTTTTGACCAAGTCGCCGCATTTGCACCGCACCAAAGCCTCTGCTTGTGTCAAGATAAGGATTTAAGAAATTTTTCTCCTATTTTACTGACACTTTGATCTTCAGTGTTCTGAAAAAACGATGTTCTTTACAAAATTGCTGTGATAATAAGGACAACTGGTATGATAATAAGGATTTGAGCGGTTGCCGATACCATTGTCCAAAGGAAGGTGATGGCTCTTTTAATCTAAACAGCATCATTTTTCTCCACGAGGCATAGCAACCTCCGGCAGAACAAATCCTTCAAAGGCGTCCTCATTACACAGTTCTATCTCCAGCCTTCCGTTCTCGAAAACACATATCTGATTTGCGAACCGGACTACCACTTCTGGTCGATATTCCGATAGTGCCATAATATCTGCTGCGCTCTGTGTAGTACTGCAGGCTGCGTCAAACTGTTTGCTCCAATCCTCAAGTTCCTTTCGCAACGTTTTGATCTGAACCTGCAGTCGTTCACATTCTATCTGATTTGCCTGCTGAATTGCTTTGAAGCGTTCCTTGGTATATTTGCCTGCACGATACTCCTCATAAAGCCGCCCCTTCGTGCTGTTAATGCTCCCCAGCTTTGTTTCCGTAATACGGAGTTGACTCTTTATCTGCTCACATCTAGAGCTGTCCATTTTTCTGATATAATCCGATTTGGAAAGCAGCAGCTGAGCATGCATCTTTACCACCCGCAGCGCATTGGCCTGCAGAGTCTCCACATCCTCATGCAGGGACTCACATCCGGGGCTATGCTCAAAACGCGCCCGCATACAAAACAGATGAATTTGTTTTCCATGGGAACGCTGTAATCTTCGCCCGCAGTATCCACAGACAAACAGATTTTGCGAACGATTTCCAGCAGTATTGTCGTTTACCGTCCGTATCCGTGATTTCAAGGCATCGATTGCCTGCCGATATATCTCCGGTGAAATGATAGCCTCATGCGTTCCCTCGACAACAATCCAATCCTCTTTCGGAAGGCTTTTCATCTTATTTGAGCGTATGCCAACGGTCTCTCTGGTTCCGCTTATCATTTTCCCGGTATATCTTTCATCGTTCAGAATTTTTCGGACGGTTCCTCCAATCCACAGCGTCTCATTTTCCAAGACGCGCCCATTGTAGCGCTCACCGTTCTGTCTTTTGTGCGCTGCGGGGGATGGTATTTTCAGTGCATTGAGCCGTTTGGCGATTTCCATCGTACTGTTTCCGGCAATACACCATTCAAAGATTTTCTCTATGGTTGTACGGACAGATTCATCCACCAGAAGTTTGTGCTTGTCTGTCGGATCCAGCCGATAACCGTAAAAGGCTTGGCCTCCCCAATACAAGCCCCTTCGATTCCGGATCTTTACGGCGCTCCGAATCTTCAGTGAAAGGTCCTTGCTATACATACCATTTACAAGATTTCTCAACGCAAGCTCCATACCTCCAGTTGTTCCAATGTAATCGTTGCTGTCAAAAGCATCGCCAACCGAAACAAACCTTGTTCCGAATATCCTGACAGTGATGGCAAATCGCGCAATATAGTTTGGAAATGTCAAGAAATGTGCAGTCGGGAAACACCCAAAATCTGAAAAGCA
>CALACZ010000019.1 GCA_937890735.1 uncultured Bacillota bacterium | reverse complement strand
TTTTTGCGCTCCTTCATTCTCGGATCGCGGGTGAGGAAGCCGGCTGCCTTGAGGGCGGCGCGGAACTCGGGGTTGACGCCCAGCAGAGCGCGGGCGACGCCGTGACGAATCGCGCCGGCCTGACCGGAGACGCCGCCGCCTTCGACGGTGCAGACGATGTCGACCTTGCCGACCATGTCCACGGTGTTCAGCGGCTGACGGACGACCATCTTCAGGGCGTCGAGACCGAAGTACTCGTCGATGTCACGACCGTTGATGGTGATCGAGCCGGTGCCTTCCGGGAACAGACGCACGCGCGCGATGGAGGATTTACGGCGACCCGTGCCGTACTGATACTGTCTTTTGCTCTCGTACATAGTTCGTTACCTCCTGATTAGTCCAAAGTCCAGGCTTCGGGCTTCTGCGCGGCGTTCTCGTGCTCGGCGCCCTTGTAGATGTGCAGGCGGGTGAGCGCGGTGCGGCCGATGCTGTTCTTCGGCAGCATACCCTTGACGGCGAGCTCCATCGCAAATTCGGGGCGCTCCGCCATGAGCTTGCTGTACTTGACCTCTTTGAGGTTGCCGATCCAGCCGGTGTGATGATAATAGGTTTTCTGCTCGAGCTTCTTGCCCGTGAGGACCGCCTTGTCGGCGTTGACGATGATGACGAAATCGCCGCAGTCCACGTTGGGAGTGAAGTCGGTCTTATGCTTGCCGCGCAGCAGCTTGGCGGCGGTCACAGCGGTGCGGCCCAGGGGCTTGCCGGCTGCGTCGAGAACGTACCATTTTCTCTGGACGGTCTCTTTCTTAGCCATAGTGGTCATTGTGTTTCCTCCGTTTGAAAGCGATGCTTTCTATAAAAAATTTTGACAAATGTTGAGCGCGCGTATAAAATAGTCCCCAAGCGCGCCCTATTTTTATACCACACGGCGCGGCGCGTGTCAACGAATTTTTTGTGCAAAATCAAAAAATCGGCGGATGTTCTCGCAAAATCTCCGTTTTCCTCTTGGATGCTCGCAAATACTCAAAACGCATTTCACATTTTGGAGGCAGATCATGCAGAAAATGATGGGGCTAATACGCCGGTGCATCGACGATTACCATATGATCGAGGCGGGCGACCGTATTGCCGTCGGCGTGTCGGGCGGCAAGGATTCTCTCACGCTGCTGAGCGTTCTCGCGGCACTGCGCGCCTACTATCCCAAGCCGTTCGAGCTGGAGGCGCTGAGCATCGACATGGGGCTGGGCGGCATGGATTTTGCGCCCGTGGAGGCGCTGTGCCGCAAGCTGGACGTGCCGTTCACGCTCCGCCGCACCGAGATCGGCAAGATCATTTTTGACTATCGCAAGGAGAAAAATCCGTGCTCCATGTGCGCGAAAATGCGCCGCGGGGCGCTGAACGACCTCATTCTGGAGCACGGCTTTAATAAAGTGGCGCTGGGGCATCATTTTGACGACGCGGTGGAGACGATGCTCATGAGCCTTCTTTACGAGGGGCGCATCGGCTGCTTTGAGCCGGTGACGTACCTCAGCCGCACGGGCGTGACGCAGATCCGCCCGATGCTGTACGTCGGCGAGCAGGCGATCGAGCATTTTGCCGCGCGGATGCAGCTGCCCGTGGTGCACAACACCTGCCCCGCCGACAAGCACACGAAGCGCCAGGAGGTCAAGGAGCTGATCGTCACGCTGCAAGCCCAGTACCCCGACCTCAAAACGAAAATTTTCGGCGCAATGCAGCGCTTGCCGCTCCCAAAGTGGGGCGTGGAGGGCTGATATTTTGCGCCGCGCCAAAGCGTTCCCGTAAATTTGCCCGCATTACCGTAGGGGGAGGGGCTCTTGACACAGCATCGACCCCTATGGCAAATTATAACCGCTCCACGATCCAACATTTACGAAATGCGCCCCCGCCGCCAAGCGGCAAGGGCGCATTTTTATATCCCGGTCCTCGTATAATGCTTTTCCTTGTTTTCCTCGATCTTCTGCTCCACGCTTTCGGCGACCTCCTCGCCGACGCGCTCGGCGGTGCGGCGGAGGAATTTGACCAGCCAGACGACGGTGAGCACGATGGGGTAGATCGAAAACAGCACCAGCCCCAGCAGGTACAGCGCGGCATGATTTTCACAGACCCGCGCGGCGTTTTCCCAATAGGGGTACAGGATACCCTTCTCATTCATCGTCCGCGCGTCAAAATCCAGAAGGACGCTTATGAGGCTGAACGTGGAAAAACGCTTGCTGTTCTCCACGATCACGCCGCCGTCGGGCTTGAAATTCTGCTCCACCAGCCCGTAGGCAAAGCCGCTGACCATATTCGGCGCGACCAGCTCGTAGCACGAGAGCTTCGTCTCGGAAATGGCGTTCATCGCCTCGTAGCACATGAACATCCCCACGTCGTCGGTGTATGCCTTTTTGGTGGCGAAATCGTCCTCACGCGCCACCACGCCCGCGATGGGGTATTGCAGACCGTTGATGGTCACGCTCATGCCCGCGACGTCATTACTGCCGAACAGCGCCCAGGCGAGGTTTTCGTCGAGCACGACGCGGTCGCGCATGAAATCATCCGCCGTCAGATAGCTGCCGGAGACGAGCCGCAGCGGGTGGAACAGGAAAAAGTCCCCGCCCACGCCGATGGTCTTGACGCTGACCGATTTCGTGCCGTTTTCCACCGTCAGGCTCGCCGTGCCGGAATACGCGTCATCGTAGAGGCTGCCGCCCTCCGGCGCTTCGAGCGACGCGGTGACGAGCGCGGAATCGAGCGACTGCCGGAACGTGCGAATATCGTCCTCTGTGGCAAGGCTATCGTTCGGCAGGAACACCGACAGCTGCGCAAAGCGCATCTCGCTCTCGCCGCGCCACGCCTGCGCCGCCGACTGCGTGAGGAGGGTGTTTCGCATACGGTGCAGCCCCAGTGCGCACAAAAGCGCCAGCATGAGCAAAACGACCGCAAGGATCAGCAGCACGAGCTGCTTTGCGTTCAGGCGCGGTCTTTCTTTGCCGCGCAGAAATTTGCCGCCGCCCATCTCAGCTCTCATCCGCCAGCCGCACCTGCATCCCGGAGGATACGGGCTTGCTGGACGTGGTCAGGACGAAATCACCCGCGGACAGCCCCGTCACGGCGGTGCTCGTATCGTCGGAGGCGAGCACGTTCACAGACACGCGCGTGGCGGTGTAGCGGTTGCCGAGGGGGCTGCTCTTGGAGGTGACGAGCAGCACGAACGAGCCGTTATTGTCGCTGCGCACGGCGGAATTGGGCACGAGACAGTCGTAATTCGCGCTCTTCTGCCCGATGGACAGCGTCAGGCTCTGCCCCGGCTCGACCGCGCCGTCCAGCCGGAATGTGAGCTGCTTGCCCTTGCTGGGATCAGAGGGGTCGGTGCCGACGGATTCCAGCGTGGCGGTGATGTCGTCGCCGCCCCACCAGTAGTTGACCAGCTCCGCCTGCTCGCCGATGGTGACCTTTTTCGCCTGCTCGTTCGTGACGGAGATCTTGACGGTATAGCCGCGGTCGGTCAGGTCGATCTTGGCAAGCGCCGTGCCGGCGTTTGCCGTCTGCCCGGCGGAGACGGACAGAGAGGAGATCGTGCCGTTCACCGGCGACTTGACCTCGCCGCCCTCCGATTCCTTCTCGAGCTTTGCAACGGTCTCGCGCTGCTCTTCGATGGATTTCTTTGCAGCCTGGATGTCCACGCTCGAGGAATCGGCGAGCCCCTGCTCGAACACAAGGTTTTCGAGCGTCTCCTTGGCGGTCTGCATCGTGGCGGCGGCAGTGGACGCCTTGGAGAGCTTGTCATATTCCGCCTGCTGGTCGGTAACAGCCTGATTCGCCTCTGTTACGGCATATTTCAGGTCATTCAGGTAATCATCGTCGCCCTGCTGCTTTTTGAGCCTGCGCAGCTCGCCCTCGGCATCGGCGAGATTATCCTCGGCTGTGGACTTTTCGCTTGCCAATTCATTGCGCGTACTTGTGTAATCTCCGCTGCTGCACGCGCGGTCCAGGTCGCTTTCCGCTTTTTCCTTTGCCGCAAGAGCTTCAGCGACAGCCTTATATGCTGTTGAATACTTTTGTGCGGTAGCTGCATCGATTTTAAGAGCAGTCTCCATCAGGCTCAGATCGTCTGCATAGGCAGAAGCCTTGCTGTGATTCTCTCCAACCTCTGAATTGGTAAAGAAATTGTCGTAATCTTCCTGATATGCAGCGTAAGTGCCGTCATATTCCTGTTCAGCGCTGTCGGCGGCGCTTTTCTTATCGTCCAGAGCCTCCAGCTCACTCTGCGCGCTGTCAACCAGCTTTTCATAGTCGCTGATGTCCGTTTCCAGACCGGCGATCTGCGACGCGAGCTGATCGTATTCCGCCTTGGCGTCGTCGTAATCCTGCTGTGCCTGCGAGCTTTCCGTTTGCAGATCCTTCAGCCGGACCTCCGCCTCCGCCAGCCTGGTGGCGATCTGCGTGGCGCTCATCGTGCTGTACTGCTGATACACCGCCAGCGCTTCGTTATACGCGTCGCGCGCCTTCTGAATTTCACGGTTTTCCTTGGCGGCGGTGTTGCCGGCTTCGATGAGGCTCTTTTCATATGCCTGCTCCGCCTGATCCAGCGCGTCCTGCGCGGCTTTCAGCTCGTCGCTCTCGCCGCCCTCAAAGCGGAAGAGCACGTCGTCCACCTTGACCTCCTGCCCCTCCTTGACGAGGACGCTGGCGACCTTATGCGACTGCTCGACCGTCACCTCGTACGACTCGTTCGCCGTCACCGTGCCCGTGCCGCGAATTTTGGCGTTGATGGTGCCGGACTGGACGCTCTGCGTCGCCACCTCCGGCAGGGAGTGGTTCATGATCGTGTTCGAGAAAAACGTCAGCACCAGCAAGATCGCCAGAAAGATGATGGCGGCGGTTTTGACCCATTCTCTGCGTTTGACTTGCATTTCCATAGCTTACACCTCTTATCCTTTCACCGAGCCGGAGTAGGCAATGCCCTCCACCAGATATGCCTCGCCGTGCAAAAACAGCAGCAGACCGGGGATCATGTAAATGACCGCCACGGCGAACGCTACGCCAATTTCACCGGCGTTGATTTTGGAAAGATACACCGACAGCGGCTGCATATCCGCGTTCGGCAGGAGAATGAGCGGCTGCTCGACCATGTTCCAGTAGTCGATGAACACCAGAATGGCGATGGAATACAGCGCGCTGCGGCACTGCGGCAGGCAGATATACCAGAAGATCTGCCACTCGCCCGCGCCGTCCAATTTCGCCGACTCGATGAGCGACTTGGGGATGCGGCGCATGAATTTTGTGAGCAGAAACACCGAAAACGGCGCGAACGCGCCCGGCAGGATGATCGCCCAGCGGGTGTTGAGAATGCCGAGCCAGTCGCTCACAAGGTAGTTCGGCACGAGCGTGACCTGATACGGCATGAGCATCAGGATCACATACGCAAAGAAGATGCCGTCGCGCACCCTGCCGCGCCAGCGCGTAAAGCCGTAGGCGGCGATAGAGGCGACCATGAGCTGCGCCAGCACGATCGGCACGACCAGAATGACCGAGTTCCAGAACTTCAGCAGATAGTCCGGGCTTTTGAGCAGCACCGTAAAATACTGGCTGAAGCTGACCTTATCGGGGATGAACTTGAGGTTGATGGTCTTGGAGATAAAGCTCTTTGCGTCGGAGGCTGCGTTCTGGAAGATCTGCCCGTAGTTGGCGGTGATCTCGCTTTGCGTCATGAACGAGTTCGTGATCGTGAGCACCGTGGGCAGCAGAAACAGGATCGCGAACGTAAAGGCGATCAGCGTGAGCACGCCGCGCGAAAAATAGCGTTTTTTCTTCATCCTTCCACGTCCTTTCCGAAGTAGTTCTCCACCGCGAAGAGGATGGCGACGAGCGCGATGATGACCAGCGCCAGCAGCACCGCCGCCGCCGAGAGCTTCTGATAATCGAGGTTATTGAACATATTGTTCATGAAATGCTGGAGCATATAAAGCCCTGTGTAGGGGTAGTCGCCTGTCAGCAGGTAGATCTCACGAAACACCTTAAAGGAGTTGATGATGGACAGGATCGTCACAAACAGCACCGTGGGCGATAAAAACCGCAGCTTGATGTGGATGAGCTGACACCAGCCCGACGCGCCGTCCAGCTCCGCCGCCTCCAGCATCTCCCTGGGGATGTTGTTGAGCGCCGCCATAAAGAGGATCATGTTGTAGCCGAGGTTTTTCCACAAAAACAGCAGCACGATCACGAGCAGGCAGTAGTCGGACTTGAGCCAGTCGATCTTGTCCGCGCCGAACACGGCGAGGAACTCGTTCATCACGCCGTTGTAGTGGAACAGCACCTGCCACACCAGAATGATGGACGCGATGGGCACCATCATGGGGCTTAAAAAGAACGTGCGCAGCTCGCTTTTCATCGGGATGCGCGCCTCCAGCATCAGCGCCAGCGCCAGCGACAGCACCACCGCCAGCGGCACCGCCAGCGCGGAAAATACCGCCGTATTGCGCACCGCGATCTTGAAGGCTTCGTTATTCAGGACGTTTATGTAGTTTTTCAGCCCCGCGAAGCTGCTGTCCATCGCGCCGGCGATGAACGAGTAGTACACGACCACGCCGAACGGCACGATGAAAAACGCCAGCATTCCCAGAAAGCTCGGCCCTGAAAAGCACAGCGAGTTCAGGAGATCGCGCAGCTTGTTGTTGATTTTTTTGAGTTTCGGGCGCATTGGCACTCCTCCCCCGAGATTCGCGTATGCCCGGAGCAGCAAAAGCTGCTCCGGGACTTTTGTGGCGGCAGCACCGCGCAATTGCGTCGGCGCGCTTCGCCGGATCTTTTCCGCCAATTCTGCGGTTTG
>CALACZ010000018.1 GCA_937890735.1 uncultured Bacillota bacterium | reverse complement strand
GCAAGGGCGGCTCCATGATCCAGAAGATCGTCGCCGAGTCCGGCGCGCAGGTCGATATTGAGGACGACGGCACGATCCACATCGCCTCGCCCGACGCCGCTTCCTGCGACGCCGCGAAGAAGATGATCGACGATATTTGCTTCGTCCCCGAGGTCGGCAAGCTGTACTACGGCAAGGTCGTCCGTATCCTGCCGATCGGCGCGTTCGTCGAGCTTGCCCCGGGCAAGGACGGCATGATCCACATCTCCAAGCTGGATAACCGCCGTGTGGAGAAGGTCGAGGACGTGCTGAACATCGGCGACATGACCTGGGTCAAAGTCACCGAGATCGACGAAAAGGGTCGTGTGAACCTCTCCCGCAAGGACGCGCTCAAGGAGCTCGCCGCACGGGAGCAGAAGTAAAAAATCAAGAATCGCCCGGAATGCACAGCATTCCGGGCGATTGTTTGCATTTTTTGATTTATTTCAGCAGTTCCTTCATCGCCGCCTCCAGCTTTGCGATCATTGCCTGCGCCTGCGGCATGGAGCTGGCGCGGGCGGTGTAGTAGAATTTGATCTTCGGCTCTGTGCCGGACGGGCGGAGGATGACCGTGCCGTGCTCGCCGAGCGTCAGGCGGAGCATATTTTCGTGCGGAAGCCCCGTGGGGGTCTGCGCGCCTGTTGCCACGTTGGTTTCAAAGCCCGCACGGAAGTCCGTCACGCTCGTGACCGGGTAGTCCGCAACCGCCCTGGGCGGCTGTTTGCGGAGCTCTTCCAGCAGCGCCATACAGGCGGCTTTCTGCTCGTCGGAGGTAAAGACGATGTTCGTCTGCCCGGCGGCAAAGCAGCCGTACTGCGCGTACAGCGCGTCCATCTCGTCCGCAAGCGTTCTGCCCGCGAGCTTGCTGCTCGCCGCCATCTCGGCGATGAGCATGGCGGTCACGACCGCGTCCTTGTCGCGCACGTAATCGCCCTTGAGATAGCCGCAGCTCTCCTCAAAGCCGAGGACGAAATCATCCGCGTGCCCCGCCTGCTCCAGCTCCAGGATCACGCCGCCGATGTACTTGAAACCCGTGAGCACGGTGCGCATTTTGCAGCCGTAGGCAGCGGCGACGCGATCGGCAAGCGGGGTGGAGACAACGCTCTTGACCGCAACGGGATCGTGCGGGAGCTTGCCCTCTGCCTTCATCGCCCGCAGGATGTATTGCAGCAGCAGGCAGCCCATCTCGTTGCCGGAGAATTTGCGGTAGCCGCCGGCTGCCGGGATGGCAACGGCGATGCGGTCAGAGTCCGGGTCGGTCGCCATGATGAGATCGGGCTTCACCTCGTCCGCCAGCTTGTAGCACTCGGCAAACGATGCGTCGTTTTCGGGGTTCGGGCTGGGGCAGGTGGCAAACTCACCGGAGGGCGTTTTCTGCGACTGCGGGATGTGGTACTCCGCGCCGAGCTTTTCCAGCATATGCGCCACCGGCTCGCCGCCCGCGCCGCACAGCGGCGAATACACCACGCGCAGCCCCGCCTCGCGGACGCGCTGCGGCGCGATGGCTTCGCGGTAGATGCGGTCATAATACGCCTGCCAGACGCTCTGGGCGATGAACTCGACCGTCCCCTGCGCCAGCGCCTGCTCGAACGTCAGCGCGACGGGCTGGAACAGGTCGATCGTCTCGATCGCGGCGGAGACCTTGCCCGCCGGAATTTCCGTCATCTGCCCGCCGTCCGCGCCGTAGCACTTCAGCCCGTTATATTCCTTGGTATTGTGGCTCGCGGAGATGACGATGCCCGCGTCGCAGTGCAGATAGCGCACGGCGAACGACAGCATCGGCGTGGGGCACAGCCGGTCGTATACATATACATGAACGCCCGCCTCCGCCAGCGCCGCCGCGCAGATCTCGGCGTAGCGCCGGGAATTATGGCGGCAGTCATAGCCGATGGCGCAGGTCTTTTCGCCCGGCGTTTCGGTCAGGTACGCGGCAAGCCCGCGCGCCGCCTGCCGGACGGTATAGTCGTTCAGGCACGCGATGCCCGCGCCCATGATGCTGCGGATGCCCGCCGTGCCAAAGGTCTGGCGGTGTCCGAAGCGCCGCTCGATGAGCGTGTCATTGCCCTCCATGGCGCGCAGCTCATCCAGCGTCTCGCCGGTGCAGTTTTGCAGCCAGCGCGTGTATTCCTGTTTTGCAAACTCGTTCATTCGTCTCCATCCTTTCCGTATTCATCCGCGCGCAGCGCCTGCCACGCGCACGCCAGCATCCACAGCGTGCTGCCCCCGCAGAGCAGCGCCTCGCCGCCCTGTAAGTCGGCAAGCGACACCGCGCCGAAATAAATGCCCGTCAGGGCAAAAAACGTCAAAACCCGGCGTTTTCCCAGGTCAAAGCAGAACTGCGCCGCGTGGAACGTCGCCAGCATGAAGCAGATCGCCGCAAACAGCCAGAAGCAGTAGTCCAGCACCGCCGGATCGACCGTCCAGTGGCGGAAATCATAAAACAGCTTCACCACATAAAACAGCACCGCCACGACGTACAGCCCGACCTTTGGCATCCTGCCGCGCGCCCGCGTGAGCGACGCCAGTGCCAGACACGCCCCCGCAAGGATGGCGAGCGCGCCGACCAGCCGTGCAAAGCCCGCGCTCCCCACCAGCAGGAGAAAGCCGCCCGCAGCCAGCAGCACACTGCCAGCCACGCCCGCCGCGCCGTCGATCTTGGACGGCAGGAACAGTTCCGCAAACGCGCCGCACGGCTTGCGCGTTACGCTCACGAAAAGGCACGCCAGCCCCGCCGCGACCGACGCGCCGATCAGCCAGCCCGCGCCCGCGCCCGCGCGCTCTGAGCGCCGCAGGAAAAATCCCGCCGCCGCCAATATTGCGATCATGATCAGGAAAAACCGCGCCGGTCTGCGCTGCTTCATACCTCTGCCTCCACGCTGCATTCTTATTAGGCTGTGTTCTTGTCAGCTAGTATAGCATACCGCGCCGGATTTTTACAGCCCGCAGGCAGAATTTTTTGAATCTCCCGCGCCGAGAGCGCTGTTTTCCGAAAAAACGGGAAAATATTTGGACATTTGCCGCGCTTTTTTTCATAAATCTCTTGCAATTTCCATATATAGATGATATAATCCAATCGTTCTGATCGTAGTTTACTGGAGAGTGGGGATTTGATCCCCACTCTTTTTTGTGAGAAAGGATGGTTTTGTGAAGATCACACAGCAGGTCGCGGAATTTGCCGAGCCCATCGTGCGCGAGCACGGCTGCTCCTTGTGGGACGTGGAATACGTCCGTGAGGGCGGCGAGTGGTTTCTGCGGCTGTATATCGACAGGGAGGGCGGCGTAGACATCGCCGACTGCGAGGCGATCTCGCGCGCGGTCGATCCCATCCTGGATGAAAAAGACCTGATCGCCGACAGCTACAGCTTTGAGGTCTGCTCGGCGGGGCTGGAGCGGCAGCTGAGGCGCCCGTCGGATTTTGCGCAGTTCATGGGCGCATGCGTCACGGTGCGGCTCTATTCCGCCAAAAACGGCGCAAAGGAGCACACGGGCGCGCTGCGCGGCTATGAAGACGGCGCGGTAAGCGTCGAGACCCCGGCGGGGGTGCAGCGATTTGAAAAAAACGAGGTCGCCATGGTGCGGCTTCATGTGGATTTTTAACGAGGAGGATACTGGAAAAATGAACGCCGAAATTTTTTCCGCACTGGCGCAGCTCGAAAAGGAGCGTGGCATTCCGCAGGCATATATGATCGACAAGATCTCGCAGGCGCTCGTCGCCGCATATAAAAAGGACAAGGAGGGCTACACCGATAACGTCTTTGTCGATGCTTCCGACGGCGATATGAAGCTCTACGTCCAAAAAGAGGTCGTGGACGAGGTCATCTCCCCCGCCACCGAAATTTCGCTCGACGCGGCGCGCAAGGTCAGCCCCCACGCCCAGCTCGGCGATCTTGTGAACATCGAGATCAAAACGCAGGCGTTCGGGCGCATCGCCGCGCAGACCGCCAAGCAGGTCATCATCCAGGGCATCCGCGAGGCCGAGCGCGGCATGGTCTTTGACACGTTCGCGTCCAAGGAGCACGAGATCCTCACCGCAACGGTCCTGCGCATCGACCCCACGACGGGCGATATGATCGTGCGCATCGGCGGCGGGCAGGATAGGACCGACGCCATGCTGGCGGCGTCCGAGCAGGTGCGCGGCGAGCATTATAAAGAAGGCGACATCATCCGCGTGT
>CALACZ010000017.1 GCA_937890735.1 uncultured Bacillota bacterium | reverse complement strand
GGCAGGCGCTGACGCTGCTCATGGCGACGCTCGTGCCGCCGAAGCTGCTGCTGCTCGACGAGCACACGGCGGCGCTCGACCCCGGCGCGGCGGAAAAGGTGCTGCGGCTGACGCAGCGCGCCGTAGAAGAACACAAGATCACCTGCATGATGGTCACGCACAATATGTCGCAGGCACTTTCGCTCGGCAACCGCACGCTCATGATGGCGGACGGCGGCGTGGTGCTGGACGTGGCGGGCGCGGAGCGCGCCGGCATGACCGTGGACGACCTCGTCGCCCGCTTCAAAGCCGGCACGGGTCACGCGCTGGACAATGACAGAATGATGCTGGCAGATTGAAAAGTTCCCCGGAGCGAAGTGCTCCGGGGAGCTTTATGCTTTGCTTTTTTCAAACCCGTGTATCCAGTCGGAAAAATGGTAATACAAAAAGTAGATGACCGAGCTGATGGACCAGGTGATGGGGTAGGCGAGGTAGAGGAACAGCAGCTCGTGCGACACGCGCATGATGAGCGTGATGTAGGTGATGCGCAGCACGCACCACACGCCCAGCATGATGACCATCGGCACGATGGACTTGCCCGCCCCGCGGCAGACCGACGCCACGGCGTGCGAATACGCCAGCAGGAAGAAAAACGGCGCAATGGTCCGCGCCTGCCGCGTCGCCATTTGGATGACCTCCGGCGTCTGCGAGAACAGCGCCGCGAGCTGCGGCATCAGGATATACAGCGCCAGACCGATGAACTCCGCGATGATGAGGGCGCAGAGAATGCCGAACCGCGCCCCCTTTTTGGCGCGGTCATATTCGCGCGCGCCGAGATTCTGCCCCGTGTAGGTGGTCAGCGCCATGGTAAAGCTCGTGATGGGCAAAAATGCAAAACCCTCCAGCTTGGAGTATGTGCCGCAGGCGGCGATGGCGAGTTTGCCGAAGGTGTTGATGTTCGCCTGCACGATCACATTCGCCAGGCTGATGACGCAGTTCTGCACGCCCGACGGCAGCCCATAACGCACGATCTCGCCGAACAGCTCGCGATCCACGCGGAGCTTCCTCCATTGCAGGCGGAACGCCGTGCGCCTGCCGGACAGGTGGATGAGGCACAGCACCATGCTGATCGCCTGTGAAATGGTCGTGGCGACCGCCGCCGACCACACGCCCCAGCCGAACCCGGCGATAAACAGCAGGTCGAGCACCACGTTCACGGCGGAGGACAGCAGCAGATAATACAGCGGGCGGCGGCTGTCACCCAGCGCGTTCATGATGCTCTTGCACGCGTTATACAGCACCACCGCCAGCACGCCCGTAAAGTAGTAGCGGAAATAGGCGATGGCCTCCGGCAGGACCTCGGGGTCGCTGCCCATCCAGCGCAGGATGTGCGGCGTGAGCCATACGCCGAAGCCCGTGAGAAACAGCCCGCTGATGGCGCTGACGAGAATGTTCGTGTGGATGGCGCGCTCCACGCGCGCGGGGTCGTTCGCCCCGAAATAGCGCGAGATGGCAACGCCCGCGCCGAGCGTCAGCCCCTCAAAAAAGCTGACGAGCAGGAAGATAAGCGGACCTGACGACGTGACCGCCGCCAGCGCCTCGTCGCCGAGATACCGCCCGACGATGAGCGCGTCCACGGTGTTGTAGAGCTGCTGAAACACCTGACTGAGCAGAACGGGCAGAGCAAAGGCGGTGATCCGCCGCCACGGCGCGCCGGTCGTCATATTGCAGGTCGTGCTGTTTGCCGCCATGATCCTCCCCCTTTCGCGCGAGATGCCACAGCATCATAACACAAAGCCGCCCGGATTGCAAGGCGCGGCAGCGCTTGATTTTGCTCTGCCGCGGGTGTATACTAACTGCGCAATTTTAAGAAAGAAGTATGGGGATATGGCAGGGAAAAAGCAACTGGATATGCTGCATGGGTCGATCTGGAACAAGATCCCGCAGTTTGCGCTGCCGGTAGCGGCGACGGCGATTTTGGAGCAGCTCTTCAACGCCTCGGACGTGGCGGTCGTCGGCAACTTTACCGGCGCGGACAGCACCGTCGCCGTGGCGGCGGTCGGCGCGAACAGCGCGCTGATCGGGCTGATCGTCAATCTGTTCATCGGCATCGCGCTGGGCACGAACGTCGTGATCGCCAACGCCATCGGGCACGGCGACCAGAAAACCGTGCAGAGGGCGGTGCACACGTCGGTGCTGGTCGCGCTGCTGGGCGGCGTGCTGGTGGCACTCGTGGGCGAGCTGCTCGCCGCGCCGGTACTGAGGATACTCAACGTGCCGGAGGATGTGTTCCCGCAGGCGCTGCTGTATCTGCGCATTTATCTGGCGGGGATGCCGGTGATCCTGCTCTATAACTTTGAGGCGGCGATCTTCCGCAGCATCGGCGAGACGCGCACGCCGCTCATCGCGCTGGCGTCGTCCGGCGTTCTCAACGTGCTCCTCAATCTGTTTTTCGTCGCGGTGCTGCACATGACGGTCAACGGTGTCGCCATTGCGACGGTCATCTCCAACGCTGTCAGCTCCGTGCTGCTGTGGCGGAAGCTGCGCCGCACGGCGCGCGAGGTCCATCTTGACCCGAAGCTGCTGCGCATCGATGGCACGATCTTAAAGCGCATTTTGCAGATCGGTCTGCCTGCGGGCATCCAGAGCGCGGTGTTTTCCGTGTCCAACATCGTCATCCAGTCCGCGATCAACAGCCTCGGCACGGTCGTGATGGCAGCGTCCAGCGCGGCGTTCAACATCGAGATCATGACCTATTATATTCTTGACTCGTTTGCGCAGGCGTGTACAACGTTTGTTGGGCAGAATTTCGGCGCGGGCGAGCTGCACCGCTGCCGTAAAACGCTCCTGCTCAGCCTGGGCGAGGGCATTGCTGTGCTGGCGGTCGCCGTGTCCACGATCCTGTTTTTCGGCAGACCCCTGCTCTCTATCTTTAACAGCGACCCGCAGGTCATCGAAACGGGCTATGTGCGCCTGATGCTGATAACGCTCTCGCACGGGATGTGCCTGGCGTATGACGTCATCAGCGGATACCTGCGCGGCTTTGGCATCTCGTTTGTCCCGGCGATCCTGACGATGCTCGGCGTGTGCGGCATCCGCATCGCGTGGGTGCAGTTCGTGTTCCCGCAGAGCCCGACATTCCGCACGCTCATGACGGTCTACCCCGTCAGCCTGACCACCACTGCGCTGCTCATGACCATCGCGCTCCTCTGCTACCGCCCCGCCAAACGCTTCGCCGCGCTGCAAAAGAAAGACAGCCCGGCAAGCGCCGAATAAAAATGCCCCCGGATGTTCCAGAAGCAGCTGCATTTCCATGCGGGCGCATACACCGCCGTCGAGTCCGATGC
>CALACZ010000016.1 GCA_937890735.1 uncultured Bacillota bacterium | reverse complement strand
CCGCCGTTTATCCTCCGCGAAAAACTCCGAAGGACTTGCCGGCACGGCTGGGGCGTTGCCTGCAAGGCAGAGGACGCAGGCTTGCCGTCGCAAGTCAAGGACGATAACGCCGCAGGCGGCGTTCCAGCCGCGCCCGCAAGCGTGTGTGCCCTTGTCAACTGACGCTTTGTTTACGGGAAGATCATATCATAGAACGTGTCCGTTAAATGGGACTTGCGTCAGCTGACGCCCACTTTATCCGTTATAGCGCCAGACCGCCCAGACAGTCAGATCGTCATCGATGGTGTCGCCCTCTTCGAGCGTATCGCCGTCCTCGGTCTGCCAGTACAAAAACTCGTCATCGTCCGCGTCCGCGCCGAAGGCGGGGTCAAACTCCGAGCCCTCCTTGTAGAACGCGATGTCCACGTCCGTCGTGCCGATCTCGGTGTTAAAGTACACGGCGCAGAACGTTTCACCGGACTTGCCGTAGTTGCCGTACAGGAAGATGTTGACCTCGCGCATCCGGCGCGTGATGAGCGCGCTGCTGATCTGCGGGTCGCTCGAGCCGACGTGGCACCAGATGCCCATCGCGCTGGCAAATTCGTTGTCGCTGTAATCGCCGTTTATCAGGAGCGTCGCGAGCCGCGACGAGCGCATCCACTCCGAGCCGGTGTTGTAGGTGAACGCGATGAGCGCATCGTATTCCTGATCGGAGAGCTTGATGGAGTTTTTCTTGATAAACTCGTCGAGGTCCTGCTCAAATTCATACAGAAGCTCGCGCAGCAGCTCGTCGGCTTCCTCCTTCGTGATGCCGTCGGGGTACTGGTGCAGCTTGCAGCGCGAGCCGTAGCCGATGGAGTACTGCTGATAATCCCAGTACGCCGTGGCGCTGAAGCCCTCCGCCTGCTTGAGATATTCGATACACTGTTCGGTGGTGCGGAGCGTAAAGTTGGAGGGGACAGTTTTCGTGGTATCCGAATCGTCCTCGCCGTCTGCGACGCTGTCGAGCCCCAGGAAATCCTGAATGCGGCAGACGATGGCGGAAATTTCCGCGCGTGTGAGCTGCTTGCCCGGCTTGTATGTACCGTCGGTGTAGCCGCCGACGATGCCGTATTCGCTCAGCGCATGAACATAGTCGTCATCGGTATCGGAAAAATAGTTCGCGCTGTCCGTGCGGCGCAGCCCCAGCGCGTTCGCCGCGACTTTGGCGACCATGCCGCGCGTGATGGGCACGTCCAGATCGGTAATATCGCCGCGGTCCAAAATCGACTGCGCCAGCGCGAGGTCGAGGTAGCCGCGCGCCCAGTGCGAGCTGACAGGGTCAGGCTCGGCATATCCGGCAGCAAGCAGGATCATTTTGAGCGCCTGCCCGGTGGTGACGTTGCTCTGCGGGCGGAACGTGCCGTCGGGGAAGCCGCCGACCACGCCCGAGGCGTAGAGCTTGTCAACGTATTCATAATACCACTGCGCTGCGGAAACATCCGAAAACGCGGCAGCCGCGTCGGAGGAGTTCTCAGAAGCTGTCGTGGTGTCGGCAGACGTAAGATCGGATTCGTCGTCATACCAGCTCGTTGCCGCCGCGCCCAGGCACAGCGCGCCGAGCAGCGCCAGCAGCACCAGAAGCCGCGGAAAAAGACGCCTTGTCATGCCGTCACGCCCCTTTCTATCAAAAATACCCGCTTATTATAGCAGAAAAAGAAACAAATTGCAATCCTTTTGCCGGAGCGCGCAAAACGCCCCGCCCAGAGAGCCTGAGCGGGGCGGGGGATCGCCGTGTTTTACCGGGATTCCAGCCAGAGGAGGACGTCGGCGTAGACCTCATCACGGTTGAACTCGTTGAGAATTTCGTGGCGCGCCTTGGGGTAGAGGCGGATGGTGATGTTGCGCAGACCCGTGCGCTTGAAGGCGTCGATGCAGCGCAGCACGCCCTTTGCCATGCGTCCCACGGGGTCGTCCATGCCGGAGATGAAGAGTACCGGCAGCGCTTTGTTCATCTTGTCCAGATTTTCGGGCTGCTCGTTCATGCGGATGCCGGTGAGCATATCGCGCGCAAGCCCCACCGTGGCATCAAAGCCGCAGAGAGGGTCTGCCAGGTACGCGTCCACCACGGAATCGACCGAGCAGACCCAGTCATGCGTGGTGCGGTTGGGCTGGAAGGCACGGTTGTATGTGCCGAACATGATATTGTTGAGGAGCTTGCTGACCTTTTTCTCGCCAAGGCGCTTCTCTTCGAGTTTACATAATGCAAGCCCCGCGCGCAGCGTGGACATGGACTCCCAGCCCGTGCCGGAGAGGATCGCGCCATCAAGCGCGTCGGGGTAGGTGTAGAGATAGGTGCGCAGTAGGAACGAACCCATGCTGTGCCCGAGGAAGTAATACGGCAGCCCCGGATGCTCCTCCGCCGTGCGGTCATGCAGGCGCTTGACATTTTCGACCGCGCACAGCCAGCCGCCGTCAAAATAGCCCTGCACGTCGCCGCGCGCGAGCGTGCCGCCGTGCCCCATGTGATCCTCCGCCACAACGAGGTAGCCGTGACCCGTGAGGAACGTCGCAAAATGATCGTAGCGCAGGATGTGCTCGGCGATGCCGTGCACGATCTGGACGATCGCCTTCGGCGCGCCCTCCGGCGTCCACTTGCAGCAATGGATGCTCCGGCTGCCGGCTTGCAGATAGTACTGTTCCATCTTTTTTGCCTCCTGAAAATTCAAAGTACGTTTTATTGGACACGTCGTCTGGTATTATGGGCTTACAAACGAAGGAGGTATCCCAAATGGAACGGACGAACGTGATCGAACTGAAATATTACCAGCCTGCCGCACCCGTGCGCGCCGCGCGAAGTGCTCGCCGACCGGCGAGACGCTCCCGCTGGGAGGCGCTTGCCGCCGCTGCCGAAGCCGTGGTGACCGGCGCGATCGGTCTGTGCGTGATCGTGTGCACCTTATTATTCTTTACAATGCTCTAAATTTGTATGATCTCGCCGTTTGCGGTCAGCAGAAATTCGTCGCAGGGCGCAAAGCCCGTGCCGGGGACGCTCTGCGCGTGACCGCCCGCGCCCGCGTCGTGGAAAATGAGCAGGTCGCCCAGCTCGGCGGGCGGCAGCAGGCGGCGCGAGGCAAACAGACCGCGCAGGTCCATCTGACAGCCCGCCACGTCGCAGAGAATGCGTCCCTGAATTTGATTTTTGCCGCAGAGGCTGACGTGGTGATACGTTGTGAGCGGACTTGCGTCAGGGAACTGCTGCGCCGCTGCGTCGAGCAGGAGGAGCGTATTTTTAAGCGGCTTGACTGCCATCACGCGCGCTGCGAAAATGCCGTGCTTCGCCAGCACACCGCGACCGGCTGCCAGCTCCAGCCGCACGGAGTCCAATCCGGCGGGCAGCAGAAGCCCCTCGCGCAGCGCCTGAATGCGCCCGGCAATGGCGGAAAGCTCCGGCTCGCGGTCGGCGGTGCTGCGGTGATACGCGACGCCCAGACCGTCGGCAAGGTTGCAGCAGTCGGGCGTGATGCCGGTCTGCTCCTTCAGATGCACCGCACAGGTGAACAGCTCCTGCGCGATGGCGGGGTAGTACGCCTCGCGCAGGTCGTTGCGGCAGGCGTGCAAAATCAGCCCGATCGACTGTGTCCCGCCGCATTGCAGGCGCTTTGCCAGCCGCAGCAGGTCCGCCTCCGGCATCCCGGTTTTGAGATTGTCAAACGAAATGGGCGTGCCGTCGTCGGCGCGCAGCTTTTGCACGGGGCGCAGGCTCAAGAGCGCCCGCTTCGGCGCTCTGCGCGGCAGCGCGTGCGGACCGTCCAGCACGAATGTGCAGTCCAGCTCCGTCGCCAGCGCCTCTGCCGCCGGTAAAAAGACCATCGGCGCAAAGAGTATTTGCTCGCCTGCAAAGCCGCAGTCCGCAGCCAGACGAAGCTGCGCTTCGTTATCGCACAGCACGCCAAAGCCGGATTCCTGCAAAATGCGCAGGATCGCGGGATTGGGATTCAGTGCCGCGGGGAAATACTGCCGAAAGCCGGAAAACGCGCCGAATGCGTCCAGCAGCGCCTTTGCGGCGGCGCGGATACCGGCTTCATCGTAGAGATAAAACGGCGCGGTGCGCTGCTTTGCAAAGGTACTGAGCTTGCGCGGCGAGAGGAACAGCGCGTCTGCGGCGTAGGTGTCCATAGAGCATTCCCCCAATGATCACGATCTATCCTTTTCGGTTCATCTGATACAAAACCGCCAGCCCCTTGAGCAGCAGATTGCGGTCATAGGCGATCTCGCGGCGGCACATGGGCAGCACAAAGCGCGCGATGCCACCGGTCGCGACCACGGTGGCGCGCTCGCCGAGCTCCTGCTCCATGCGCTCGATCATGCCGTCCAGCATACACGCCGCGCCCAGCATGATGCCGCTGCGCATACAGTCGGTGGTGTTTTTGCCGATGGCGCGCCGGGGCTGATCCAGATTGATGCCCGGCAGCAGCGCCGCGCGCGACGAGAGCGCCTCGGCGGAAATGCGCACGCCGGGGCAGATGCAGCCGCCGAGATACGCGCGGTCTTTGTTGATGACCGAGATGGTCGTTGCCGTACCCATGTCGATGAGGATGAGCGGCGGGGTATATTCGCGCAGCGCCGCGACGGCGGCGACGATGAGGTCGCTGCCGACCTGCTGCGGATTGTCCAGCAGAATGTTGAGCCCCGTTTTGATGCCGGGTCCGACGACAAAGGGCTTTTTGCCCGTGAGCTTCAGAACGGCGGTGCGCATGGAGTTGAGCACCGGCGGCACGACGGACGAAATGATGACGTCCTCCAGCCGAGAGACCGGCACGTCGGACAGCGAGAGCATATTTTTGAGGTCAAAGCAATACTGATCCGAGGTTTTCACGAGATCCGTAGCGATACGGGTCTCGTTCTGGATCGCGCCGTTTTCGATGCAGCCGATGACGATATTGCTGTTGCCGATGTCAATTGCAAGGATCATACATTACCTCCTGTGCCGCGTCAGCCATGATCGCAGATGCGGCAGGTGAACTGTCCGTGATCGGTCTCGATCACGCCGTAGCTGGGGCGGGACGTTAAGCGCCCGCAGCAGCCGGGATTGAAAAGCGTTACGCCGTCAATTTCTTCGCAAAACGCCTGATGCGTGTGCCCGAACAGCGCCAGCGGCACGCCGCGCCGCTGCGCCTCCAAAAGAAGACGCCCCGTGCCGGATTTGACGCCGAACAGATGCCCGTGCGTCAGGAAAATGCGCACGCCGTCGATCACGGTCTCAAGATTCGCCGGGATTTGCGCGGCATAGTCGCAGTTGCCCGGCACATAGAGTATATCAAGCCCGCCGAACGCGAGGTGCAGATCCTCCGCGTCGCGGAAATGGTCGCCGAGATGGAGGATGCGGTCGGGCGATTCGCGCTCCACCGCTTCATACATATTCCCGAGCGAGCCGTGAGAGTCGGAAAAAACAAGAATTTTCATAAGACGCACCAACGCCGCCGAAGCGGCATAGACTGGATGTAGATCAAGGACAACAGGGAGGCAGCTTATGGACAGCAATCAGCCGATGGGGCAGTCGTTTTCCTTTACGCCGGAGCAAATTCGCAGCGTGCTCGGCACGAAAGAGGGGCAGCAGCTTTTGAGCTTACTGAACCGTGACGGCGGCGCGGCGCTGCGTCAGGCGGCAAGCGCCGTGAAGAGCGGGGACTACGCCGCCGCGCAGAGAATTTTAGAGCCGGTCATGCAGACGCCGGAGGCGTCCCGGCTGGTGGACGCCATCAACCGAAAGTAGGCGGCGCGATGGAAGAGCAGCTTTCGCAGAAAATTCAGGAGGTCCTGAACGACCCTGCGCAGATGGCGCAGGTGCTGGAGCTGGCGAAAAGCCTCGGCGTGACGCTGCCGCCGCCGGACGCACCTGGGAGTGCGCCGCCCGAAGAAAAAGCGCCGCCGGATGCACCGCCCGCGCCGCCGCCCGTGCAAATGCCGCCCATGGGCGGTCTTGCGCAGCGGCAGGAGGCACTTTTGCGCGCGCTTGAGCCGTTTTTGAGACCGGCGCGGCGGGAAAAGATCGAACGCGCGCTCCAGATCGCGCGCCTGAGCGGCATCGCGGGCAGCGCGCTGCGCAGGGGAGGACCGGGGACGCGCGATGCGAGGTGATTTTGTGTATAACCGCTACATTCCGCAGCCGGACGGCAGTTATCTGCGCATGGACGTGCAGCCGCCGCAGGAAAAACCGGCGCAGCCGGTACAGCCAGAGCCATCCTGTGCGCCGCCGCTCCCGGCAGCGCCGCCCTGCAATGCGGGCGGCGGCTTTTTGAGCCGCATTCTGCCGCACGGGGCGGACACGGGCGACCTGCTCGTGATCGCCATTTTGCTGCTGCTGCTCGTGGACAGCGATGCGGACGATCCGCTGCCGGTCCTGCTGACGCTGGCGGCGTTTATTCTGCTGTAGAAAACGGCTGCGTGCCGTCGGGCAGGGCAAAGAGCGCCTGCGCCGCTTCGTCACCGGCGGTCAGCCGCTCCGAGAGCGTCTGCTCAAGCGTGTACATCGGCTCTTCGCCGCTGTAGGTGATCTGTTTGCATAAAAGACCGCTCGTCAGGCTGACCCAGTATTCCTGCCGGACGCCGTTCTGCACGCACGAGACGAACAGGCACGACGGCTCATCCGGCTCTGTCAGGCTGACGACCTCCGCGCCGGTGATCGCTGTGCGGGGCAGCTCCGTCAGTGCTTCGTAGGTCGGCACGCCCAGCAGCTCGTCGCCGCTGGCAGAACCGTCAAGCTGGATGACCGACGGCGTAGTTTCATCGTCGTACCAGACGTAGAGCGTCTGCCCGTCGGTCAGCAGATGGCGCACGGAATCGTCCTGCGTGATGTCTGCCTGCAAAAGGGCGTCCTGCCGCCACAGCTCGATCTGCTGCGTGCGCGTAAACCCGTCCGCTTGCAGCGCGGCGGTCAGAATTTGATGATAAAACGTGGGGCGGATGAGCGTCTGCGCCAGCACCGCCTGCACATTCTGCGGGGTGATCTCGGCAAGGCTCTCGCCGGTGGACGTCTGCGGCTGTTCCTCCGGGGCGTAGGACGCGCCGGGCAGCGTGATCGCCTGCTCCGCGCGGGAGCGGGCGGTCTGCGTGATGACGATGGCAGCCAGCAGCGCCAGAATGAGCACGGCGGCAAGCACGAGGACCGCCGGCTTGAGAGAACGCGATTTCATGGCGGACCTCCTTTCCCATTTTACGCCTGCGGCGGCTCGGTTTCTGTCGAAGTCTCCGGCTGCGCGTCCTGCGTCTCCGGCTCAGCGGGAGTCTGCGCAGGAGCGGCTTTTTCGGCGGACGCTTCGGCGTCCGTCTTTTCCGGCTCGTGCGACGAGAAGATCAGGCGCATTCCGATCGCGCCGACCACGAATACCGCACCGATGAGAATCAGCGCCTTGAGTTCGCCGGAGCTTGTCAGTACCACCGCTGCAAGACCGAGGATCGCCGTGAGCATATACGCGATGGCGACCGCCTGCTTCTGCGTGAAGCCCATGTCGATCAGCCGGTGATGGACGTGCCCGCGGTCTGCCTGCATGGGGCTCTGCCCGTGCGCGATGCGGCGCAGGAAGGCAAAGCAGATGTCAAAGATTGGCAGCCCCAGAATGAGGAACGGCACGGCAAAGGAGATGATGGCGTACATTTTAAAAAGACCCGTGATGGACAGCGTCGCCAGAATGTAGCCCAAAAACGTTGAGCCGGAGTCGCCCATGAAAATCTTCGCCGGGTTCATGTTGTACGGGATAAAGCCGAGGCACGCGCCAAAGAGCGCGCAGAGGATGATGGCGATATTGACCTCCGCCACCATGAGCGCGATGACGATAAGCGCCGCCGCCGAGATGGACGATACGCCCACCGCCAGCCCGTCCAGCCCGTCGATGAAGTTGACGGCGTTTGTGATAGCGACGATCCAGATGATCGTGATGGGCACGGACAGCCAGCCGAGGTTTACATACGTTGCGTTACTGAACACGTTCGGGTTCGAGATGAACTGGATGACGCAGCCGTGATACACGGCAACGCCCGCCGCAATGATCTGCACGATGAGCTTCGGCAGCGCCTTGAGCGCCAGCACATCGTCCAGCGCGCCGAGCACCACGATGATGACCGCGCCGAGCAGAATGCCCTGAAGCTGGCGGTCAATGTCGGCAAAGATGAGCGCCGAGAGCAGGAACGCCAGAAAAATGGCGAGTCCGCCCAGACGCGGGATGGGCACCTTGTGCATCCGGCGGTTGTCCCTCGGTACGTCGATCGCGCCGACCTTGTAGGCGAGCGTTTTGACGAGCGGGGTGGATAAAAACGAGATCGCAACGGCCGCCGCCATGGCGGCGAGCATTTGCAGAGCCAGTCTGGTAGTCATAAAACCCTCCTCAGCGGGCGACGAAACCGATCTTTTTGTAGACCTTGCGCAGTGTTTTGTTGGCAAGATACGACGCGCGCTCCGCGCCGGTCTTGTAGATGCTCTCGAGATATGCTTTGTCGGTGAGCAGGCGGGTGGTCTCCTCCCGGATGGGGCGGACAAGCTCCACGACCGCCTCGCCCACGGCGGGCTTAAACACGCCGTAGCCCTGATCGGCAAACTCCGCCTGCGCCTCGTCCAGCGTCTTGCCGGTGGCGGCGCAGTAGATGGTGAGCAGGTTCGAGATGCCGGGCTTATTTTCGCGGTCGTAGCGGACGGCGGTCTCGCAGTCGGTGACGGCGCGCTTGAATTTGCGCATAATATCCTCGGGCTTATCCATGAGGTACACACAGCCGTCGGGGTCGGACTTGGACATCTTGTTTTCGGGGTTGCCGAGGCTCATGATGCGCGCGCCCATTTTGGGGATGAACGGCTCGGGCAGGGTGAACGTGTCGGGGAAGGAATTGTTAAAGCGCGCGGCGATGTCGCGGCAGAGCTCAACGTGCTGCTTCTGATCCTCGCCCACGGGCACAAGATCCGCCTGATACACCAGAATATCCGCCGCCATGAGCACCGGGTAGGTGAACAGACCCGCCGTGATATTATCGGCGTGCTGCTGCGACTTCATCTTAAACTGCGTCATGCGCGACAGCTCGCCGAACTGCGTGTAGCAGCCCAGCACCCAGCTCAGCTCCGCGTGCGCCGGAACGTGGCTCTGGATGAACATGATATTCTTTTCCGGGTCAAGCCCGCAGGCGATGTACTGCGCGAGCTGCTCGAGGCTGCGGCGGCGCAGGTCCGCCGGGACCTGCCGCACGGTGATGGCGTGCATATCCACGATGCAGTACAGGCAGTCATATTCATCCTGCAAGCCCACCCAGTTTTTGATCGCGCCCATATACGAGCCGAGCGTCAGATCGCCGCTGGGCTGAATGCCGGAAAAAATTCTTTTTTTATTCTCCATGGTAAAACCCTCTGTCTATCGTATTTTTCACATAAGTACAAATATTCTACCACAGATACGCAGATTTCGCAACAAAGCATTGACGCGGGGCAAAAGAAAATATATGATAGGGGCAGACAAAGGAGGAATATCCATGGATTTTTTTGAGCAGATGGAAGCGCGTATCCCGCACGGCAAGGTGCGCACCCGCTTCGCCCCCAGCCCCACGGGCTATATGCACGTCGGAAACCTCCGCACGGCGCTGTATACCTGGCTCATCGCCCGCAGCCACGGCGGTACGTTCATCCTGCGCATCGAGGATACCGATCAGGGACGTCTGGTCGAGGGCGCGGTGGACGTGATCTACAAGACGATGGCGGAGTGCGGGCTTGACCACGACGAAGGTCCTGACGTCGGCGGACCGGTCGGTCCGTATATCCAGTCCGAGCGGCGCGACCTGTTCGGCAAATACGCGGAGCTTCTGTGCGAAAAGGGCGGTGCGTACTACTGCTTCTGCCAGAAGTCGGAGGATGAGGACGCAGAGGAGAGCGATGGCAAGGACATCAAAAAGCACGTCTGCGCCTGCCGCGACCTGCCGCTGGATGTGGCAAAAAAGCGCGCCGAAACAGAACCGTTCGTCATCCGCCAGAAGATCCCGCACGAGGGCACGACCACGTTCCACGACGCGTCGTTCGGCGATATTACCGTGGAGAATAAAGAGCTGGAGGATCAGGTGCTGCTCAAGTCCGACGGGCTGCCGACGTATAACTTCGCAAACGTCGTGGACGACCACCTGATGGGCATCACGCACGTTGTGCGCGGCAGCGAATATCTTTCGTCTGCGCCGAAATATAATCTTCTCTATCAGGCGTTCGGCTGGGACGTGCCGACGTATGTGCACTGCGCGCCCGTCATGCGCGACGCGCAGCATAAGATGTCCAAGCGTCACGGCGACCCGAGCTATGAGGATCTCATCCGCGAGGGCTATCTGACCGAGGCGGTGCTCAACTATGTGGCGCTGCTGGGCTGGAGCCCGAAGGGCGAGCTTGCCGAGCAGGAGTTCTTCACCCTGCCGGAGCTGGTGAAGGCGTTTGATATTTCCGGCATTTCCAAGAGCCCGGCGGTGTTTGACATTCAAAAGCTGCGCTGGATGAACGCCGAGTATATGAAGAAGCTCACGCCCGAGGCGTTTTATGAGAAGGCAGAGCCGTATCTGCGCGCTGCCGTCCAGAATCCCGCCATCGACCTCAAGGCGGTCGCGGCGCTGGTGCAGTCCCGCTGCGAGGTGCTGACGGACCTCGCCGAGCGCGTGGACTTCCTCGACAGGCTGCCGGAGTACGACACGGCGCTGTATGTGCACAAAAAGTCGAAAACGACGCTGGAAAACTCGCTTGACACGCTCAAGACGCTCCTGCCCGTTCTGCGTGCGCAGGAGGATTGGAGCAACGCGGGGCTGTATGAGCGCCTCGTCGCGCTGGCGGCGGAAAAGGAGGTCAAAAACTCCATCATCCTCTGGCCGCTGCGTGTTGCCGTGTCCGGCAAGGCGTCCACCCCCGGCGGCGCGACGGAGCTGTGTGCGCTGCTCGGTAAGGACGAATCCCTCGCCCGCATCGAGCGCGGCATCGCGCTGCTGGAACAGGCACAATAAAGCACGAAAGGCTTCCTCAAATGAGGAAGCCTTTTTCATGCCCGAAGTTTATAAAATTCGCTCCATGTGGATATATGTTTCCTCGCCGACGACCTGAAATTGATTTTTGGACCAGAAGGCGAAGCTCTGCGGATTGCCCTTGTCCACACCGAGGCGGACCTTTTGAAAGCCGAGCCGCTTGAGACACCGGCAGACATCGCCGATGATCGCAGAGGCGATACCCTTGCCCTGATAGCCGGCATCCATCATGAAAAGACCGATCAGCGCAGTCTCCGGCGCGGGATACGCCAAGATCAGGTCCATGAGCGCCACCAGCGTCTCACCCGCAAAAAATCCGACGTAGTATTTGTCCTCGTACCCTTTTTCCGGCGGCAGCGCCCGCAGATCGTCCAGAATGCTCTCTTTTGTGACAAACGGCGGGTGATATTTGTAGAAAAGCTCGTTTTTGCGGCTCAATTCAAAAATCAAGTCCGCATCCTGTGCGTCCAGCCGCCGCACGGTGAATTGGTCTGATAAAAGCCCGATGTCCATATCCGTACCCTCTGAAAATCTACTGCTGTTCCTGCTCCCAGTATCGCACAAACCGCGCCCGATGGCAAAGCGTAAACCCGGCATGACGGAAATTGGGCGCTCCCGGTGCTCCGGGGACGCCCTGTTCAGTCATTTTGCTTTTTCGCACACAGCCGACTTATGCCAGCCCCAGGGCTGCCATCTCGGCGGCGACGGAGGACTCGCAGCTGCGCATGGCGAGGATGGTGCGCTCTAACAGCGTGTCCAGTTCCCAGCCGAGGCGCTCTGCGCCGGTCTGGATGACGTCGCGCGAGCAGCCGGCGGCGAATTTTTTGTCTTTATACTTCTTTTTGAGGCTCTTCAGCTCCATGTCCTGCACGCTCTTGGACGGGCGCATCAGCGCTGCCGACCAGATGAGCCCTGTCAGCTCGTCCGCCGCGAAGAGGACCTTTTCCATCTCCTCCTGCGGCTCGACGTCGCAGCAGATGCCGTAGCCGTGCGAGCAGATGGCATGGATCATATCCTCGCCCACGCCGCCCGCGGCGAGCAGCTCCGGCGCTTTCTGGCAGTGCTGCTCGGGGTAGAGCTCAAAGTCAATGTCGTGCAGCAGACCGACCGTCGCCCAGTAATCGGCTTCGTCGGAATGCCCCAGCTCGTTTGCGTACCAGCGCATGACGCCCTCCACGGTCAGCGCGTGCTGGATGTGGAACGGCTCTTTGTTATACTGCCGCAGCAGGTCGAGCGCCTGCGGACGGGTGAGCTTGCTTTCGTGCATAAAAATTGCCTCCTTTGGGTCAAAAAAAGGGTCAGACCGCTTCGCCGCGCATCATCGCTTCAAACTGCGCGCGGTCCATCGTTTCATTTTCCAGCAGGAACTCGGCAACCTGCGTGAGCTGCGGCGTATGCTCGTGCAGCAGCTGCTCGCAGGTGTCATATGCCTTCTGGAGCAGCTCGTGCACCTCGGCGTCAATATCGCCCGCGATGCGCTCGGAATACGGCTTGGTCTTTTCCATGCTCCGCCCGACGAAGATCTCGCCCTCCTCGGCGTAGGACACAGGCCCGATGCGTTCGCTCATGCCGTATTTCGTGATCATTTCGCGCGCAAGCGCCGTGGCGCGGCGCAGGTCGTTGGACGCGCCGGTGGAAATGTCGTCCAGCATAAGCTGCTCGGCGACGCGCCCGCCCAGCAGCGCGGCGATCTCGTCAAAAAGCTCGCCCCGCGAGGCGTAGCTGCGGTCGTCCTGCGGCAGGCTGATGGTCATGCCGCCCGCGCCGCCGCGCGGGACGATGGTGATTTGGTGCACGGGGTCCTGCGTGGGCAGGTGATACATCGCAACGGCGTGCCCCGCCTCGTGATAGGCGGTGAGCCTGCGCTCGTTGGGGGAGACGATGCGGCTGCGCTTTTCCGGCCCGGCGATGACCTTGATCATCGACTGTTCCAGGTCTGCGCGCGTGACGGCGGGATGCTCCCGCTCTACGGCGAGCAGCGCCGCTTCGTTCACGAGATTGGCAAGATCCGCGCCGGTAAAGCCCGCCGTTGTTTTGGCGAGCGCTTCAAAATCAACGTCGTCGGCGATGGGCTTATCCTTGGCGTGTACGCGCAGGATCTCCTCACGTCCGCGCCAGTCGGGCGCGCCGATGTAGATCTGACGGTCAAAACGACCCGGGCGCAGCAGCGCGGGGTCAAGGATGTCCTTGCGGTTCGTCGCCGCCATGACGATCACGCCCTCGTTTTTGCCGAAGCCGTCCATTTCCACGAGAAGCTGGTTGAGCGTCTGTTCGCGCTCGTCGTGTCCGCCGCCGAGACCCGCGCCGCGCTGACGACCGACGGCGTCGATCTCGTCAATGAACACGATCGACGGCGCGAGCTTTTTTGCCTGCTGGAACAGGTCGCGCACGCGGCTTGCGCCCACGCCGACATACAGCTCCACAAAATCCGAGCCCGAGATGGAGAAGAACGACACGTCCGCCTCACCCGCAACGGCGCGCGCCAGCAGCGTTTTGCCCGTGCCCGGAGGACCGACGAGCAGTACGCCGCGCGGTACGCGCGCGCCCATGGCGGCAAAACGCTTGGGGTCGCGCAAAAAGTCTACGATCTGCTGAAGCTCCGCCTTTTCCTCGTCCGCCCCGGCAACATCGTCAAACGTGACGGGGTCGCGCTTGTCAGGACCGAGGCGCGCGTCGGCTCGCGTGAACTGCGACATGGCGGCAGGACCGCCGTTTGCGCGGCTCTGCACCAGCATCCACACGAACAGCAGCGCCAGCCCCGCCAGCACATACGGCAGCGCCGCGCGATACCACGGCGCGGCGGGCTCGGGCAGGTAGTCATA
>CALACZ010000015.1 GCA_937890735.1 uncultured Bacillota bacterium | reverse complement strand
AGCCGATCAAGTTCATCGGCGTGGGCGAAAAGCTCGACCAGATCGAGCCGTTCCACCCCGGGCGCATGGCGTCGCGCATCCTCGGCATGGGCGATGTGCTCACGCTCATCGAAAAGGCGGAGGCGGCGTTCGACCAGAAAAAAGCGGAGGAGCTGGAAAAGAAGCTCCGCACCAACAAATTCACCCTCGCCGATTTTTACGATCAGCTCGTCCAGCTCAAGGGCATGGGCAACTTGCAGGATCTTGCCGGCATGATGCCCGGCATGAACGCGGGCGCGCTCAAAAACGCGCAGGTCGATGAGGCGGCGCTGGCGCGCACCGAGGCGATCATCCAGTCGATGACGCCGTATGAGCGCGAAAATCCCGCCTGCCTCAACCACAGCCGCAAGCGCCGCGTGGCGGCGGGCTCGGGCGTAAAGGTCGAGGAGATCAACCGCCTGCTCAAGCAGTTCGAGATGATGAATCAGATGATGAAGCAGTTCTCCGGCCCGGGCGCGAGCCGCAAGCTCAAGCGCATGGGCGGCAGGTTCGGCGGCTTCGGCGGTCTCGGCGGTCTGCCGGGTATGTAAACAGTCGTTTCAGCTGGATAAGGCAGCATCGCATGATCCTGCCTTGGCTTTACGAAATAAATTCAACAACAATTACTTTGGAGGAAAGAAACAACATGGTCAAGATCAGACTCAGAAGAATGGGCGCTAAGAAGAATCCGTACTACCGCATCGTCGTGGCTGACTCCCACTTCCCACGCGACGGCCGCTTCATCGAAGAGATCGGCACCTACGATCCGCAGAACGACTCCGCCGTCACCATCGACGCCGAGAAGGCAAAGCAGTGGATCAAAAACGGCGCACAGCCGACCGATACGGTCCGGGGGCTTCTGAAAAAGGCGAACGTCCTGTAAGGCGCGCCTGAAGAGGTCAGTCTATGAAAGAACTTTTGCTGTACATGGCAAAGAGCTTGGTTGACAATCCCGATCAGGTCGAAGTCAACGAGATCGACGGGGACGTGACTGTGCTGGAGCTCCGGGTCGCCCCGGAGGACATGGGCAAGCTCATCGGTCGGCAGGGGCGGATCGCCAAGGAGATTCGCACCATCATCAAGTCGGTCGCCCAGAGAAACGGCAAAAAAGTGTCCGTCGAGATCTTAGATTAAAATCGCGTTCGCCGCTGCGGCGGTGAAGTTCTGCGAGGCTTTTTAGGATTTGAAAATACCCCCTCCGACAGGAGGGGGTATTTTCATTTTTCGATCGGGTGGGCGGCGATGTAATCGTCCAGAATGCCCGCCGCCATGCGGCACAGCTCGGGGCAGGGGCGCTTTTTGTAGTATTCCGGCGTCCGCTCCGACGGCTGCGCGCCCGCCGTCTGCCCGGCAAGCCCCAGCAGCTCGCGGCAGATGATCGAGCCGTTTTCTGCGCGAAAGCGATCCGCCAATTCGCGCACGCGCGCATAGTGCTCGCTTTTGCCCGCGCGGTCGCCCGGCTCGTAGCCGTACAGCAGCCCCGCCGCCATCAGCATCCCGCTCACTGCGCCGCACACCTCGCGCATCCCGCCGATGCCGCCGCCAAACGACGACGCCGCCCGCAGCGCCTGCTGCTCCGTCAGCCCCGCGTCGGGTGCAAACGCCAGCAGTACCGCCTGCGCGCAGTTGCAGCCGCCGAGAAACAGCGCATACGCTCGCTCGTCATGTCGCTCCATGTGTTTTCCTCCCCTGTTAAAAAGGACCTGCGCGGCAGGTCCTTTTCGTTTATTTCTCGACGACTTCCAACAGCTCCATCGGGCAGTTCTTCGCGCACAGCCCGCAGGCGATGCACTTCGATGCCGTGGGCGAATCCTCCGCTTTGACCATCACGCCGAACGGGCATGCCTCCACGCACTTGCCGCAGCCGGTGCAGAGCTTTTTGCTGACCATATACACGCCCTTGGGATTCTGCGTGATCGCGCCGCTGGGGCACGCCGCGGCGCATTTGCCGCACTGCACGCACACCATGGGCTTGACCGCGCCGTTGCGCTCCGTGATCTTCAGGCACGCCTTGTCGGGGTGGAACTCCTTGTAGAAGGCGACCGAGCAGGTGCGCACGCACTCCAGGCACGCCATGCACGCGATCCCCTTTTTGACCGTCAATTTCTTCATAAAGCTGCTCCTTTATTTCTATTGTAATCCGATTTCATTATACAAAGCGCCGCGCGAATAATCAAGCCGCCATTTGCCGCTTTGCGGAATTTTATCGCACCGGCAGAAATTGCCGCGAGGTGCGTACGCATAGCGCCGCGCGGGCTGCGGATACTATCGGCAAGCGGGCGCATTTGCGCCGCGATCCAATCGAAATTCAGCGAGATTCAGGAGGTACTTCTATGAAACGCACAGTGATCCTTGTTCTTGTGACCGTTCTGCTGCTCGGCGCGCTCAGCGCGTGCGCCGCCAGCGGGTATGTGGACGACGGGCGCGGCTACTACGGCAACGTCTCCACCACGCGCAACGGCTACGTCAACGGCACGAATCATCAGGGCAGCGGCCGCTCCGGCGTCCCCTACACCCCCGGCACAGGCACGCAGGACACCTACCGCGCCACCACCCCCGGCATGACCGGCACAAATGGAACAAGCGGCATGACCGGCACAAGCAACGGAACAATGCGCTGAAAATCAGCCCGGACGTGAAAACGTCCGGGCTGGTTTTTATCCGCCGGTTGCGATGGATTTGAGCATTTGCAGAAAGACGTCCCACCAGGTGAGGGCGGGGATGGGTTCGGGGGCGACGAGGGGAATTTCGGCAAGGGTCTGGTCGCCGGCTTTGACGGTGAGCATCCCGAGCGTCTGCCCCTGCTCGACGGGGGCGGTCACCTGCTCGGCGAGCTGCACTGTGCTCTGCGCCAAGGCGGCGAGGGCTTTATCGACCAGCACGGGTGCGTCCGTCTGCAAAACGGGCGTGACGCTCTCCTGCGTGCCGAGCCGGACCGGCACGGCGCCGATCGCCTCCTCCGGCTGCGGCGTGATGAGGGCGTAATTCGCAAAGCCGTAATTGAGCAGCGCCTTGGCGGACTCAAAGCGGTGGGAGCTGGAATCGCAGTGCAGCACCACGGCGATCAGCTCCATCCCGCCGCGCTTTGCAGAGGCGGACAGACAGTGCCCGGCGGCGGAGGTGTAGCCGGTTTTCAGCCCCGTCGTACCGTCGTAAAAGCGCACGAGCTTGTTCGTGTTGGACAGCCCGAACTCGCCGTTTCGCACGGTATCCATCCAGATGGTCGTGTATTTTTTGATCTCCTCGTGCTTTAAAAGCTCGCGCGACATGAGCGCGATGTCGTAGGCGGTGGTCAGGTGTTCCGCCGCGTCCGGCTCGTCGTCCAGACCCGTACAGTTGACAAAATGCGTGTCGGTCATGCCGAGCTCCGCCGCGCGCTCGTTCATCATCTGCACGAACGCGCTCTCGCTGCCCGCGATATGCTCCGCCAGCGCCGTGGCGCAGTCGTTGGCGGACGAGACGACGACCGATTTGAGCATTTCCTCCAGCGGGAGCTGCTCGTTTTCCTCCAGATAAATTTGGCTGCCGCCCTTGGCAGCGGCGGCGGCGCTGGCGGTGACGGTATCGTCCCAGCCGATGCGCCCGCTCTCCAGCGCCTCCATCACGAGCAGGAGCGTCATGATCTTCGTCACGCTCGCGGGTGCAAGGCGCTCGTGCGCATTTTTCTCGTATAAGACCTCGCCGGTCGCCTCCTCCATCAAGATCGCCGACGGCGCGGACACGTCCGGCTTTGCCGCGCCTGCGCGTACGGCGAGCAGCGGCAGCGTGAGCGCAAGCGACAGTCCGAGCGCGATGAGTCTGCGTTTCAAATCCCATCATCCTTTCGCTTCGTTTGGTACAAGCCTATGCGCCGCGCGGCGCAATTATGCCGCGGGCTGTACATTTGACGTAGGGTGCGATATAATAGACACTGAAACAGGAACAGGAATGGACGGACGGACTATGAAATTCGCTTTTTACACCCTCGGCTGCAAGGTCAACCAGTATGAGACGCAGGCGATGGAGCAGATGCTGCTCGCCGCGGGGCACACGCTGGGGAGCTTTGACGAGATCTGCGACGGCTACATTATCAACACCTGCACCGTCACGGCGGCGTCGGACAAAAAATCGCGCAACGCCATCCGGCGCGTGCGCAAGCTGAACCCCGACGCGGCGGTGGGCGTGTGCGGCTGCTACGCGCAGAGCGCGCCGGATGAGGTATGGAAGCTGGACGTGGACGTGCTGACCGGCACGGCGGACCGCGCCGAATTTATCCGCGCCATGCAGCAGGCGGCACAAGACCGCAGCGCGCGCTGGGAGCGCGTGGAGGATGCGGGGCAGGCGCGCGAATTTGAGCTGCTGCCCGCAGGCGGGCTTGCTGCGCGGACGCGGGCGCTGCTGAAGGTCGAGGACGGCTGCAACAATTTCTGCACCTACTGCATCATCCCCTACGCGCGCGGGCGCGTGCGGTCGCTGCCGCTGGACACGGCGGCGGCGCAGACGCGGCAGCTCGCCGGGGCGGGCTACCGCGAGATCGTGGTGAACGGCATCGAAATTTCGTCCTGGGGCGCGGAGTGGAAGGACGGCAGCACGCTTTCAGACCTCCTCGCCGCCATCTGCGCAGCAGCGCCCGGCGTGCGCATCCGGCTGGGCTCGCTCGAGCCGCGCACGGTGACGGAGGACTTCTGCCGCGCGCTGGCGGGCTATCCGAATCTCTGCCCGCAGTTCCATCTGAGCCTGCAAAGCGGCAGCGACACGGTGCTCCGGCGGATGCACCGCAAATATGACACCGCGCGCTACGCCGAGAGCGTGCGGCTGCTGCACGAATATTTTCCCGGCTGCGCCGTGACGACCGATCTGATCGTCGGCTTTCCCGGTGAGACGGAGCAGGAATTTGCCGAGTCGCTGGACTTTGTGGCGCGCTGCGGCATTTCGATGTTCCACATCTTCCCGTATTCGCGCCGCAGCGGCACACCGGCGGCAAAAATGCCCGATCAGCTCCCCCGCAGCGTCAAGGAGGCGCGCGCCGCGCGGGCGGCACAGGTCGCCGCCGCGCTTGAAGAGGGCTATCATGAGGCGCTGCGCGGCAGCGTGCAGCAGGTGCTTTTTGAGCAGATCGAGGACGGGCTCTGGGCGGGGCACGCGATGAATTACGTCAAGGTCTATCTGCAAAGCGCGGAGGATCTCAACAATCGCGTCCTGCCGGTGCGCATCACGGAGCTCTGCCGCGACGGCGTACTGGGGATCGCGGCGGAATAAAAAATCCCCGGCTTTTTGCGAAAATCCAGTTGACAAGATGCAAAAAGTACGATATAATCTCCCTTGCCGTGTGATACACGGCGACTTGGCGGCATAGCTCAGTTGGTAGAGCACCCGGTTCATACCCGTGTTGTCATCTGTTCGAGTCAGATTGCCGCTACCAGGCCCGTTGGTCAAAAGGTTAAGACACCGCCCTTTCACGGCGGTAATATGGGTTCGATTCCCGTACGGGTCACCAAAATCGGCAATCTTCGCGAGAAGGTTGCCGATTTTACTTATTACTTATTCACTATTCACTCTTCACTCATTTCGTTACAGCCGATTTTGGAAAGTAATCAGTAATAGTGAATAGTGAAGAAGTGATGTGCCGCTCCGCGGCGATCAAAAAGGAGAACGTCATGGCAGAAAGCATTCTTCTGACAAAATCAAAGACATTTGCACTGCACATCATCCGCTTCTGCAATGACATTAAAAAAGATCGGCGTGAATCCATTCTGACGAATCAGCTTCTGCGTTCAGGCACCAGCATTGGCGCCAACATCCGGGAAGCGTTTTATGCGCACAGCCGTGCCGACTTCGTTGCCCGCCTTCAAATTGCTCTGAAGGAGTGCTCCGAAAGCGAATACTGGCTGGAGCTGCTGCTGGAAAGTGGATATTCCGAAAATACCGAAATCCTGCGCCAATGCGTTGAGGTCAAGAAATTGTTAGTCGCATCGATCAACACCGCTAAAAAGCAGCTTCCCGATTAGCGGCGCAGCCGCCGGAGTATTCCCGTACTTTTAATATTCCCCGGCTATTCGCCAGAATAGCCGGGGCTCATTACACTATTTTCCCTCTTTCAGCAGTCTCCCCAGCAGCCCGGTGCGGCGCATGGCGATGACCAGCGGGACGCCGAGGGCGTAGAGGACGGCCGCCTCGCCGAGGGCGACCTCGCCGCCCATGACGACAAAGCCCGTCCAGAACTCACTTGCGGGCATGAGCACCCACGAGAGCATCGCGCCCACCAGGATCGCGTTCGACAGGATCGTCGGGATGGGCAGCAGCCAGGTCTTTTTGATGTGCACCGTCAGCAGGCAGCCGAGGAGCGTCCCCGCCGTGCCGATGATCATATCCAGCGCCGAGACCGTAGAAAACAGGTTTGCGATCAGGCAGCCGAGCGTCAGCCCGACAGTGAGCGACGGCTCGATGCACACGAGCAGGCACATCGCGTCCGCAATGCGGAACTGGATGTTGCCGTAGGCAAAGGATGCCGTGAGCACCGTCACGGCGACGTACAGCCCGGCGGCGATGCCGCTGAGCGCGATCTGTCTGGGGGTGATTTTTTTCATGAGTTCCTCCTTGCGGAAACAAAAAACGGACGCCGGAAGCGTCCGTTGGAGACCGCCCCGATGGGCAGCCCCGGCTTCCTGGTTTTGTTTAGAGACAGGATGGATCACGCCTTGCGGCGCTGCGAACTGTCTTATTAAGTTGCGGGCATATTTTACACACCGAAGCGCCGCTTGTCAAGCCCCGCAATTGACAAACCCGCCCGTGTCTGATATGATAACCCATAGAAATCACAGAACGATCAGGTACGGCGCGTACCTGTTTTTTTATCGTTGGAGGGATTTTTATGAGCTTGCTGGAGCTGTTTTTACTCGCCGTGGGGCTGTCGATGGACGCGTTCGCGGTGTCCATCTGCAAGGGGCTCTCCACGCAGCATCTGCGCCCAAAGCATTATCTGTGCGTCGGGCTGTGGTTCGGCGGCTTTCAGGCGCTCATGCCCACGATCGGATACCTGCTCGGCTCAACGTTTGAGCGCTACATCACGCGCTATGACCACTGGGTCGCATTCGTGCTGCTGCTCATCATCGGCGGCAATATGATCAAAGAAGCGCTCGGCAGCGAGACGGAGGCAGAAAAAGACAGCTCGTTCGGCTTCAAGACCATGCTCGTGCTCGCCGTTGCTACGAGCATCGACGCGCTCGCGGTGGGCATCACGTTCGCGCTGCTGCCGGATGTGCCCATCCTCCCGGCGGTGAGCTTCATCGGCGTGACCACGTTCGTATTTTCCGCCGCCGGACTAAAGGTCGGCAACCTCTTCGGGCTGCGCTTTAAGAAAAAGGCGGAGCTGGTGGGCGGCAGCATTCTCATTCTCATCGGCATCAAAATTCTGCTGGAGCATCTGGGCGTCATTTCGTTCTGATGCACGGCGGAACGGTTTAGGAAAGGTAGAAGGGCATGAAACAGGAATTTCTGGAGGTCGGGCAGATCGTCTCCACGCACGGCGTGCGCGGGGAGGTCAAGGTCATGCCGTGGGCGGACGATCCCGAGTTTCTTCTGGATTTTGACACGCTGTACCTCGGCGGCAGACCCGTGCGCGTGCGCGGGGCGCGCGTGCAGAAAACGTGCGTGCTGCTGAAGCTCGAGGGCGTGGACGATCTTGACACGGCGGCGGCGCTGCGCGAGCAGGTGCTGCGCATCCGCCGCGCGGACGCGAAGCTGCCGGAGGGGTCGGTGTTCATCGCCGATCTCATCGGGCTGCCGGTGCTGGCAGATGGCGAGACGATCGGCAAGCTGACCGACATCCTCTCGCGCCCCGGAAACGACGTGTACGTCGTCACGGCGGCGGACAAGCAGCGCGAATACCTCATCCCCGCCGTGCCGGAGTTCATTCTGGAGCGCAACGTGGACGAGGGCTTCATCCGCGTGCGGCTCATTGAGGGCATGGCAAGCGATGAGATTTGACATTATGACGCTCTTCCCCGCCGCGGTGGACGCGATGATGCAGGAGAGCATCCTCGGGCGCGGGCAGAAAAAGGGGCTCATCGACATCCACACGCATCAAATTCGGGACTATACCGCCAACAAACAGAATCAGGTGGACGACTACCCCTACGGCGGCGGGCGCGGCGCGGTGATGCAGGCAGACCCGCTCTGGCGCTGCTGGAGCGCGGTGTGCGACGAGCTGGGCGCGAGCGCGCACACGATCTACCTTTCGCCGTGCGGCAGCGTGTTCACGCAGGAAAAGGCGCGGCAGCTTCTGAATTACGACAACATCATCCTCGTCTGCGGGCACTATGAGGGCATCGACCAGCGCTTTATCGACGAATGCGTGGATGAGGAGATCTCCATCGGCGACTTTGTGCTCACCGGCGGCGAGCTGCCGGCGATGATGGTGGCGGACGCGGTGTGCCGGTTAGTTCCGGGCGTGCTCGGCGACGATGTGTGCTTCACCGACGAGAGCCACTGGGATGGGCTGCTGGAATATCCGCAGTACTCCCGCCCCGACGAGTGGCACGGGCTGCGCGTGCCGGAGGTCCTGCTCTCGGGCGACCACGCGAAAATCGCGCGCTGGCGCAGAAAGCAGTCCATCCTGCGTACGCTGCATTGCCGCCCGGACCTGTTTTACAAGCTGAGATTCCCGTATAAAACGCGCGCGGAGCGCAAATTTATTGCGGAGCTGGAGGAAGAGGACGATGGATTCAAAAATCGAGACCCTAAAAACCTGGATCGAAGCAAGTGACAACATCGTGTTTTTCGGCGGCGCGGGCGTGTCCACCGAGTCGGGCATCCCGGATTTTCGCAGCGTGGACGGGCTGTATCACCAGCAGTTCGACTACCCGCCGGAGACCATCCTGAGCCACACGTTTTTCTATCAGAATCCCGACTATTTTTACCGCTTTTACCGGCAAAAAATGCTCCCGCTGGAGGCGCAGCCGAACGCGGCGCACAAAAAGCTCGCGGAGCTGGAGAAAGCCGGAAAGCTGCGCGCCGTCATCACGCAGAACATCGACGGGCTGCATCAGAAGGCGGGCAGCCGGAACGTTCTGGAGCTGCACGGCTCGATCTGGCGCAACTACTGCACGCGCTGCGGCAGGTTTTACCCGCCGGAGTTCATCCGCGACTGCGCGGGCGTGCCGAAGTGCGAGTGCGGCGGCGTGGTCAAGCCCGACGTCGTGCTCTACGAGGAGGGCTTGAGCGAGGACGTTCTGCGCCGCGCGGTGCACGCCATCTCCGCGGCGGACGTGCTCATCGTGGGCGGCACGTCGCTCACGGTCTACCCCGCGGCGGGACTCATCCGCTACTATCGCGGCAGTAAGCTGGTGCTCATCAACCGCGATGAGACGCAGTACGACACCGCCGCCGACCTTGTCCTCCGCGACCCGATCGGACAGGTTTTCTCGCAAGTGTGAAAAATTCCCCGGCTTTCAAGCTGAAAGCCGGGGATGCTTGCGTTTTAGATGAAAAATTTTCTGTGCAGCGAGCGGCGCAGGGGCTTGCAGACGGCGATGATAAGCAGCATCACGCCCAGCAGCACGCTTGCCGCCAGCGGGTACAGCGACCAGAAGAACGTCTGGTGCACCTGGAAGGTGAGGTTGATGAGAAACTCCGTCAGCACCGCCAGCCCGCCCGCGATGATGAGCGCGCCGCCGAAGATATACAGGTGCGCCCCCGGCACATACCGCAGCAACGCCACCATCGCGCTCACGAGCAGCCCCAGCGCGCCCACCGCCGGGAAGGCGAAGGACATGAACCAGTGCCCGCCGGTGGCAAGGTCGATGTAGAGAAGATACACCAAAATCGCCGCAAAATCCACCGGCACGAAAATGACCGGGTTCGGGCGGCGAAACCACAGCGGCAGCACTGCGAGGATATAGGTGAGCAGGATGCCGCCCGCGGCATAGCCCGACCAGACGATGTGCCCGTTCACGCGCCAGTCGCACAGCAGGCAGATGACCGCCGGGACAACGGCGAGCATCGTCAGGATAAACAGCAGCCCCGAGCGGTTAAATTCCTCCGTGTGCCGCCGCGCGTCCGCGGGATAGGGCGCTTCGCCGTCCGGCAGCGGCAGATCGGGGTGAAAAACACGCGTGCCGCACAGCGGGCAGACCTTTTCGCTGTCCGCCAGCTCCACGCCGCATTTGATACAATACATATTAGCGTTCCTTTCTGATAAGCAGCAATTTTATCTTTGATTACTTTCCGCCTTGATGTGTAAACCCAATCGGTGCAGCACCCGGTACAGGTGCAGCTCCAGCTCCGGCTCGCAGATATTGCGGACGAGATTGATATACATCGTGCCGTTATAGCTCAGCACGCCGCAGTTATGCGGCGCTTTTGCCTGCACGCCGATGATGAAGTCCATGCGCGCGATATATGCGTGCATCGCCTCCGGCAGCTTCACATCGCCGAGATTCGACAGGCAGAGGCAGGATTTGCACTCGCCCACGGTGTCGAACACCGCCTTCATCGCCGCGTTTTTTACAAACAGCGGCATGATCTTCAGAAACGGCGAGCGCTCGCTGGCGACGTTCGTGGCGAATTTCGCGCGCATGGCGCGGGGGTCATTTTCCAGCGCCATGCGGTGGTGCACGATGGCGCACAGCTCGTCAAACGTGTACTCGCCCAGCCGCGGGTCGATCTCGGGCGTGACGTAGGAGGCAAAATTGCGCAGCGTTTTGCTCGGGAACATCCGCCGCAGATTCACCGGCAGCAGCACCTTGATGGGCTTGCGGCGGCTCGCCTGCGGGACTTTTTCCGCCTGCAATTCCGCCAGCGCCTGCATCATCGCCGCGCCCAGCAGCTCCGTGACGCTCACGCCGTGCTCCTTGGCGCACGCGCGCATCTCGTCGGACGGGATCATGAGCGTAACGAGGTCAATGAACCCATCCTTTTCCGGCGTGCCGCTCAAGTGCCACGCGGTCGATTCGCGGCGGCTTGCCTTGACGCTTCCGGCGTAGCGCAGGAAGCTGTCCTCCAGCTCCTCGTCGCTCGGCGCTTCGAGCCTGCCGAGCACGCCGCACTCGTTGGGGATCTGCGCGCCGTATTTCTGCCCCAGATATTCTGCCAGCAGCGTTTTGAGGAACACCATCGCGCCCGTGCCGTCGGTCAGGGCGTGGAAAAATTCCACCGCGATGCGGTTTTCATACACCAGCACGCGGAACGCGCACCGGCGCACCTGCCCGAACGGCGCGTGCGCCAGCGGGCAGCTTTTTTCGTCCTGAATGTCGGGCGCTTTCGGAATTTGCTCCAGATAGTACCAGAACGCACCCCGGCGCAGCCGCACGGCGATGGACGGAAAGCGCGGGATGACCATATCCAGCGCCGAGCGCAGCACCTCGCGGTCCACCGGCTCGTGCAGCGTGGCGGACAGGCGGAAGAAGTTGTTCCAGTTGCGGCGCGCGGCGGCGGGGTAAATTTTTGCGGCGTTATCCAGCCGCAGCCACCGCAGGCTCTTTTCCGGCGAGAGATATTTCGTCAAAAACTGGCGGATGGTGTCGATGTCCGACTTGTTTTCCTCCAGCCCGTAGAGCACATATGCGTGCCAGCGCTCCGGCGCGACGACAAGCTGGCTGCGGCAGCCGGACTTTTGCAGCTTTTCGTGCAGCTGGCGCGTATCGTCCAGCATGACCTCATCCCCGCCGACAAACAGCAGCGACGGCGGCAGCCCCCTGAGGTCGCCGAACAGCGGCGAGCAGTAAGGGTCGCGCTCATCGTCGGTGTAGCACTCGGCGTAAAATTTCAGCAGCGACGGCGTCATGGACGGGTCTTTGTCCAGATTTTCCTGATACGACGCGCCCGAACCCGTGAGGTCTGTCCACGGCGAGATGCCGATCAGCCCCGCGGGCAGCGGCAGCTTCTTTTCCTTCAGCTTCAGGCACAGCGCGTAGATGAGCCCGCCGCCTGCCGACTCGCCGCACAGCACGATCTGCCGCGCAGGATAGCCCTTGCCCAGCAGGTATTCGTAGCTTTCCAGCGCGTCGTCAAGCGCGGCAGGATAGCGGTTTTCCGGCGCAAGGCGGTACGCCGCGCAGAACACGCGCACGCCGCCCTCCACAGCCAGCGTCGAGGCAAAGCCCTTGGCGTAGTCCAGACTGCCGCAGGTGTAGCCGCCGCCGTGCAGATACAGGATCACGCCCGTGCGGCGCGGCTCTTTGGGCATGACCCAGGCGCTGTGAAAATGCGCAAATGCGTGCTCCCGGACGAACACATCGCGCCGGTGCAGCGCCGACATCAGCTCGCCCAGCTTGTCCTGCCCCTTGCGTGTTGTTTCCAGCGAGAGGCTTGCCACAAAGGGCTTGAAAAAATTCAGTTGTGCGCGCACGAGCTTTGCGTGCAGCTCCATACTCGTCGTTCCCTTCCGATCTGTCATTTTATCATTTTGATATATAGTACCCGGAAGTTGTGAATTTTTCAATATCTTCGCAATTTTTCCGCAAAAAGAAAGCGTGTAAAATATTCATCACAATGGGCGTTTTTGTCATCTTGACGGCGAAATTCGGATGCTATATAATGAGCTGGCATCCCCACAGAATGGGAGGAAATCGCCGGAAAGGACGATGGATCATGCCGCGCCGTACCTCTGTCGCCGTCAGCCTGACGGACGGCTCTTTGTTTCGCAATATCCTGCTGTTCAGCGTCCCGCTGATTTTTTCGCAGCTTTTGCAGGTGCTGTTCAATATGGCGGACGTCGCCGTGGTCGGCAAATTCTCCAGCGCCACGGCGCTTGGGTCGGTCGGCTCGACGTCCACGCTCGTCACGCTCTTTACGGGCTTTCTCATCGGGCTGTCCAACGGCGTGAATGTGCGCGTGGCGCAGTATCTCGGCGCGCGGCAGGAGAAAAGCACCAGCATCTGCGTGCATAACTCGCTGCTGCTGTGCACGGCGGCGGGCGTGCTCATCGCAGTGCTGTGCTATTTCCTCGCGCACCCCATGCTGGCGCTGCTGCGCACGAAGGACGACTTAATGGACGGCGCGGTGCTCTATTTCCGCATCTACGCGCTGGGTATGCCCGCGCTCGGCATTTTCAACTTCGGCAACGCCGTGCTCAGCGCCAGCGGCGATACGAAGCGCCCGCTCGCGTATCTTACCGCCGCGGGCGTGCTTAATGTGATCCTGAACCTCTTTTTCGTCATCGTCTGCAAAATGGCGGCGGACGGCGTGGCGCTGGCGAGCGTCATCTCGCAATACCTCTCGGCAGTGCTCATCCTGCTGCATCTGCGCCGGCTGAACGACTGCTGCCGCCTGGATAAAAAGCTGCTCCGCCTGCATCCGCAGGAGGCGCTGCGCATCTTGTCGCTCGGCGTGCCGTCCGGCATCCAGTCCATGATCTTCGCCGTTGCGAATCTGTTCATTCAGGCGGGCGTCAACTCGTTTGACTCCACCATGGTCTCCGGCAACTCCGCCGCCGCGAACGTGGATAACGTCATTTATAACGTCATGGCGGCGTTTTACACCGCCTGCTCCAGCTTTATGGGGCAGAACTGGGGCGCGGGCAAAAAAGACCGCATGATGAAGAGCTACTATATCAGCCTCGGCTATTCGTTTTTGATCGCGGCGGGACTTGGCGCGGCGTTCTGGCTGTGCGGCGAGCCGTTTTTGTACCTGTTTACAAACGAAGCGCCGGTCGTCGCCGCGGGAATGCAGCGGCTGAAGATCATGTGGTGGTCGTATGCCATCAGCGCGTTTATGGACTGCACCATCGCCGCCTGCCGCGGCATCGGGCGCAGCTTTGTGCCCACGGTGATCGTCATCCTCGGCTCGTGCGTGTTCCGCGTGGTGTGGGTGTATACGATCTTTGCGCAGTTCGGCACGATCCCGTCGCTGTACCTGCTGTATGCCTTCTCGTGGACCATCACCGCCGTGGCGGAAATTCTGTATTTCCTGCACTGCTGCCGCCGCCTGCCCGTCGCGCCGGACACCGCCCCGCCGCAGCCGGCAGAAAAATAAAATAGTTCTTGACAAATCCCGGGGGATTTTATATAATAATCCCCGCGATGGACAGTTAGCTCAGCTGGTATGAGCACATGCTTGACGTGCATGGGGTCACAGGTTCGAGTCCTGTACTGTCCACCATAGAAAGCTCCGAAATCGCTCGATTTCGGAGCTTTTTCTTGTATTTTGCAGCCAAAAAGTTTAACCATATTTTTTGAAGTCACGTTTTGACCCAAACCGTGACCCAAACCGCTATGTACGTCGGTGTACGAAACGGTACGCAATGGCACGAAAAGACCATTCCGCAGCGCATAAGACGTACATAAAATCAGCGTTTTTTCACAAGAAAAGGGCGCACTGCCAAAACGGCAGCGCGCCCGCTATGCCTTGCGTCACACCACTTCCCGGCTGATCATTTGGCCGATAGTGTCTGCGGCTTGCATGCGCATGCTGGGCGTGGAGTGAACGTAGGTGCTGAGCGTAAACCCTGCGCTGTAGTGACCGAGCATTTCGGAGAGTG
>CALACZ010000014.1 GCA_937890735.1 uncultured Bacillota bacterium | reverse complement strand
GCGCAACGTATCTGGACGTCAACATCGGTCCTGCCGAGTCCAACGGTCCGGAGCTCATGACCTGGGCGGTCAAGCTGCTGCAGGAGAACTTCAACAACGTGCCTCTGGCGCTCGATACCGCCAACAAGCGCGCGATCGAAGCCGGCATCAAGGTCTACAACCGCACGAACGGCAAGCCGATCGTCAACTCCGCCGACGCGGGCTCGCGTATCTCCAACATTGACCTTGCCGCCGCGAACGACGCGATCTGCATCGCGCTGTGCTCTGCCGACGGCATCGCCAAGGACAATGACGAGCGCATGATGCACTGCCATCATATGCTTGAGCGCGGTCTGTCTCTGGGCATGGAGGCGACCGATTTGTGGTTCGACCCGCTGTTCCTTGTCGTCAAGGGTATGCAGGACAAGCAGATGGACGTCCTCAACGCCATCAAGCTGTTCTCCGATGAAGGGCTCAAGTCTACCGGCGGTCTGTCCAACAACTCCAACGGCGCGCCCAAGGCGCTGCGTCCGATCATGGACTCCGCGCTGGTCGCCATGGCGATGATGCAGGGTCTGACCTCCGCCATCGTCAACCCCAACGACCTGCGTCTGATGGAAACGATCAAGACCTGCGACATCTTCAAGAACAACGAGCTGTATTCCGATTCCTATCTGGATACCTAACTGCAAAAAGGCAGGAGGTTTGCCCCGGCAAGCCTCCTGTTTTTTTCAAACGAAAACCGCTTCGCTGGGTTTTCGTTTGAGCGGGCTTGCAGCCTGCGCGCGCATAATTTGTGTGCCGATTGCACACAAATTCCACGCTTGCAGTCTGAGCTGTATTTTCTGCGACGTACACGCCGCCGCAGAAAATGATTTGAATTTCTTTTGCGCCTGCGGGCGCAAAACTCTGCGAGGCTTTTTGGCAGCCTGGACAGGAAACCCGCCCCGGCGGATGAGTATGCACGCCGTTTTTGGCTGCGATAGGGTGGGATGATGATCTTTTTGCGGGATTTTTTTGTCAAGTCCACAAAAAACACTGTACAAACCCGCAAAAAGTTGGTATTCTATATATTGAAAAACCCCGATGGGGGGATATGTGAAACAGGAGGAGTTCCCATGAGCGTATTAACCGATCTGATTTATGGCGGCTCGAATGCCGTTGCCGGGCTGACCGAGGGCGCGGTCAATGACGCGATCGCAAAATACGGCGCAGAGAAAGAGATCGCTTTCCCTGACACCGCATATTTCTTCCCCACGATCTACGCCGCTACCGGCGTGAAGGTCACAAAGCTCGGCGACCTGCCCGCGTGCGTGGGTGTGCTCAAGAGCCTCATCACCAATCAGGAGGATCTGAACCAGGCACTCAACGCCGGTCTTGCCACGGCGGTCGGCGCTGAGATTCTGGAGGGTCTGAAATATGTCGAGCCGAAGGACGCATACGAGCAGGCAACTGTTCCCGGCATCGGCTTTGTGCCCGATCCCATCATCCGCTCGCTTGGCGTGCCGCTGGTCACGGGCGATATTCCGGGCGTGGCGGTCGTGCTGGGCAAGGCGGAAAACGCCGAGGATGTTGCCAAGGTCGTCAAGGACTATCAGTCCAAGGGCATCATGACCTTTATGGTCGGCGACGTCATCGAGCAGTGCGCTGAAGCCGGCGTCAAGATGGGTCTGGAGCTGCGCGTCATCCCGCTGGGTCATGACGTGACCGCCGTCATCCATGTTGTCACCGTCGCAATCCGCGCGGCGCTGATCTTCGGCAACGTCCAGCCGGGCGATCTGGCGGGGCTGCTTGCCTACACCAAGGAGCGCGTGCCTGCGTTCGTCAACACCTTCGGCGCGATCGACAATGTGGTCGTCTCCGCCGGAGCCGGCGCGATCGCGCTGGGCTTCCCGGTCGTGGTCGATATTGACCTGGGTGAGAACCAGGTCCCGGGCGCGCTGGAGAGCTGCACCGACCACAATGAGACGGTCAAGAAGTCGCTCGAGCTGCGCGGCATCAAGATCAAGTCCAAGGAGCTGCCCATCCCCGTGGCGTTTGCCGCCGCGTTCGAGGGCGAGATCATCCGCAAGGCGGATATGAAGGTCGAGTTCTGGTCCGCCAAAAACACCACCTGCGAACTGGTCCTCATGAAGAACGCCGACGAGGTCGAGGATCATAAGATCACCGTGGAAGGTCCCGACATCGACTCCGGCGATCTTGAGTACGCGCTGGCAACGGTCGTTGAGGTCTACGGCAAGAAGATGCAGGCAGACTTTGAGTCGGTCATCGAGCGCAAGATCCACGCCTGGTTCAACTACATGGAGGGCGTGATGCATACGGGTCAGCGCAACCAGTTCCGTATCCGTATCTCCAAGGACGCTTACGACAAGGGTCTGCGCCTGCGGCACTTCGGCGAGGTGCTGTACCACATGATCATGGACGAATTTGACGCGGTCGTCGATAAGTGCCAGATCACGCTCATCACCGACCCCGTCAAGGCGACTGCGTTCCTGAATGATGTTGCCCTGCCGCGCTACAATATGCGTGACGACCGCCTGGCATCCATGACCGATGAATCGGTGGACCGCTTCTATACCTGCATCCTCTGCCAGTCGTTCGCACCGGCGCACTGCTGCGTCGTTACGCCCGAGCGTCTGGGTCTGTGCGGTGCGGTGTCGTGGCTGGATGCCAAGGCAACGTATGAGCTCAACCCGAACGGTCCGTCCCAGCCGATCCTCAAGGAGGGCTGCCTGGACGAGCGCACGGGTCGCTACACCACGGTCAACGAGGCGGTGAAGAACGCCACGCACGGCGCGGTCGAGGCGGTCACGCTCTACTCCATTATGGAAGACCCGATGACCTCCTGCGGCTGCTTCGAGTGCATCTCCGGCATCGAGCCGATGTCCAACGGCTTCATCGTCGTCAACCGTGAGTACGCGGGCATGACGCCAGCGGGCATGACGTTCGGCGAGCTCGCCTCCTGCACCGGCGGCGGCGTGCAGACGCCGGGCTATATGGGTCATGGCCGTCATTTCATCTCGTCCAAGAAATTCATCCACGCCGAGGGCGGCATCGAGCGCATCGTGTGGATGCCGAAGGAGCTGAAGGACGATGTGGGCGAAAAGCTCAACAAGACCGCGAAGGAGCTGTACGGCATTGACAACTTCACCGACATGATCGCCGATGAGACCGTCTGCACCGACTGCGACGCGCTCATGGAGTTCCTCCAGGAAAAGAACCACCCGGTCCTTGGTATGGAGCCGCTCATGTGATTTTTTCAAAAATGCTCTCGCAAAACAACTGCCCCGGCTGCAAATGCAGCCGGGGCAGTTCGTGTATTTTGAAAAGTGCTTTTGGAAAACGCGGTTTTACCACTTATTTTCTACGCGCTCCGCAAAGCCGAAGAAGTCGCGGACGGGGAGGACTGTGCCGTCATCCAAAGTGACGCAGCCTGTGAAGCGACCGAACACCTGATGCTGGTCGGATTTGAGGACACCGGCGTTCATGCACGCGCTGCGGTCGAGCACGGGGGTGAAGTCCATATAAAAGCGGTTATCGTCACTGGTGAATTTCCACGGGGCGAGGTAGTCATATTTTCCGCCTTTTTGCGGAATTTCAAACGTGACCTGACTGAGCTTGTGCAGAACGCCGTCATAAAACAGCGCGTTTTCCGACGCGGCGGCGGTGTTGCCGAAACCATAGCCGATGTTCCAGCCGAACGGCACGCCGTCAAACAGCCCTGAGGCGCTGCCCCAGTACCAGGTGTTGTGGTACGTCCACACGCCGCGCCCCCAGTCGAGCACGGCGAAAAAGCGGTCGGGCGTCAGCTCATAGCGCTGCTCGCCCAGCTCGATCCAGCCCTCGGCGCGCAGGCAGTTGATCTTCTGGTTGTAATAAAAATGCTTCGGTCTATCAAACGGCGTTGCGATGACGATGCTCTCGCGCGGCTCGTCCGTCAGGCGGACGATGCCCTCGATGGCGTCCTTGCCGCGGAAGCTGTCCATGTGGAAGGTCAGGCAGCGCGCGTCGTCCTCGTGGTAGAACGCCATGGCGTAACCGCCACGCGCGATCTCACTCGCGCCGTCCACGGACGTTTCGGGCAGACCCGTTTTGCCGCGCGGGAAGAGGCGCATGGGGCTTTTTGTCTGCTCCC
>CALACZ010000013.1 GCA_937890735.1 uncultured Bacillota bacterium | reverse complement strand
CCTCGCGCTTTTCCTTCTTGAACCACTGCTTGATCTTGATGCGCGCCTGATTGGATTTGCAGATATTCAGCCAGTCGCGGCTCGGACCCTTGGCGGTCTTGGAGGTCAAAATTTCGACAATATCGCCGTTATGCAGCGGCACGTCAAAGCCCGCGATGCGGTTATTGACCTTCGCGCCGATCATGGAGTTGCCGACGGCGGAGTGGATGGCATAGGCAAAGTCGATGGGCGTCGATCCGGCGGGCAGGCTCATGACCTTGCCCTTGGGCGTAAAGACGAACACCTCGTCGTCAAACATATCGACCTTGAGCGAGTGGATGTAATCGTCCGCGTCGGTATCCTGCTGATTTTCCAGAAGCCTGCGCACCCACTCAAATTCCTTTTCCGTGCCGCCCTCGACGTGCTGCTTGTATTTCCAGTGCGCTGCAACGCCGTATTCCGCCGTCTGGTGCATCTCCCAGGTGCGGATCTGCACCTCAAACGGGATGCCCTGCGTGCCGATGACCGTGGTATGCAGCGACTGGTACATATTCGGCTTCGGCGTGGAGATATAGTCCTTAAAACGACCAGGAATGGGGCTGAACAGGTCGTGGATATGCCCCAGCACGTTATAGCAGTCGGCGATGTTGTCCACGATCACGCGGAAGGCGTAGAGGTCGTACAGCTCCTCGATGGTCTTGTTCTGCGCGCGCATTTTGCGGTAGATGGAATAGGTGTGCTTCACGCGCCCGTAGATCGAGCCGTGGATGCCCACCGACGCGAGCCGGTTCGTGATCTTGCCCTGGATGGCGTTCATGAAGCTGTTGGCGCTCTGCTCGTTTTTCTTGAGATAGTCGATGATCTGCTGGTAGCCGTCGGGGTCGAGGTACTGAAGCGAAATATCCTCCAGCTCCCACTTGATCTTCTGCATACCGAGCCGGTGCGCCAGCGGGGCGTAAATTTCCATTGTCTCCATAGACTTGGAAATTTGCTTCGCCGGGGTCTGGAACTCGAGCGTGCGCATATTGTGGAGTCTATCGGCGATCTTGATGAGGATGACGCGGATGTCCTTGGACATCGCCATGAACATCTTGCGCAGATTTTCCATCTGCTGCTCTTCCATGGTGGAATACTGCACGCGCGTGAGCTTTGTAACGCCCTCCACCAGCTCCGCGACCGTCTCGCCGAAGCGGCGGGAGACCTCTTCAAAGCTGGCGTCGGTGTCCTCCAGGCAGTCGTGCAGCAGCGCCGCAGCGATGGCGTCGGTGTCCAGCCCGATCTCCGCCACGATCTCCGCCACGGCGAGCGGATGGATGATGTACGGCTCGCCGGATTTGCGGAGCTGATTTTTATGCTTTTCGTCGGCGTAGCGGTACGCCGCTTCGATCACGTCCATATCCGCGGTGGGCGTATAACGCTGCACCGCCTGGATCATTGCCTGATAATGTTCTTCTTTTGTCTGCATAGCATCATCGGTCCTTTGCTTTTTTCAGGCGCGCGAGGATCGCGCTGCTCTCCAGGTCTGCCTTGTGCCCATCCAGGCACAGGGCGATCTGCACCGCGTCGCGCTGCGCGCGCAGGCGCAGCAGCTTCTGCTCGGAAAAGACGTCCAGGCAGATGCGCAGCCGCCCGCAGGTGCACACGCTGCCGCTCTGGCGGGCGATCTTGCGGCTCAGGCAGCCGATCTCGTCGAGCAGCCGCCCGTCCTGCGCGTTGGCGGCGAGGTAGCGCCACACCGCCACAAAATCGCACCGCTGCGGCAGCAGCGCCTCGACCTCCTCCGGCAGGAGCGGCTCGCGGGAGATAAATTTTCGGTAAATGCCCTCGGTCAGGCGGCGGCTCTGCCGCGCTGCCTCGTCGGGGCGGATGTCAATGAGGTTGAGCTGCACCGTGCGCAGGGCACGGAAGTCGTTGATCTGCGGCGTGAAGGCGATGTCCACCGTGTCGCCCACGGCGACGGCGGCGCGCAGCGCGTTCACCGAAAAATAGATGGCGCGGAAGCTCCGCCGCCCGCGCGACAGGCGCAGCCGCAGATGCTTGCCGCCGCCGACCTCCGACAGCTCCGTCACGGTCAGGTTCGTCATGCACAAAACCGGGCGCGGACAGCCCGCGCCGCACGGCTCGAGCTCGTCGAGCGCCGCAACGTTTGGAAGCGATAATAGCGCCGGCGGGATGCAGCAGTCGATCTGAAGCGCGGCGCTGCACGCGTCCGAGCGCGCAAATTCCTGCGCACGGGCGCAGATCGCCGCACGGAAGGCGTCGATATTCTCGCGCCGGATGGTAAAGCCCGCCGCCAGCTCATGCCCGCCGTAGCTCTCTAAAAGATCCGACAGCTCCGAGAGCGCGTGGAACAGATGAAAGCCCCCGTAGGAGCGCGACGACGCCTTGCCCTTTTCCCCGTCCAGACAGATGAGGAACGTCGGGCAGCGGTATTCCTCGGCAAGGCGCGAGGCGACGATGCCCACCACGCCCTGATGCCAGCCCTCGTCCGCCAGCACGATCGCGTCGGGCTGCCGGTCTTTGGGGATCATGGCGACCGCCTGCTCGTAAATCTCGCTCTCGACCTCCTGCCGCCGCCGGTTCAGGCGGCACAGCTGCTGCGCAAGCTCCTGCGCGCGCGGCGCGCTGCGGGTGAGGAATAATTCTGTTGCCACGTTCACCTCGCCCATACGCCCGGCGGCGTTGATGCGCGGCGCGAGCGTATAGCCGATGAGTCCGGCGGTCACGGGCGCTTTCGCCCCGCACTCCGCCATTAAAGCCGCCAGCCCCACGCGCTGCGGCGCGTTCAGCGCGGCAAGCCCCTGCGCGACCATCGCGCGGTTCTCGCCCACGAGCGGCATCACATCCGCCACCGTGCCGAGGCACAGAAGGTCGCAGTAGCGTGCCAGCAGCGCCTGCTGGTCGCCGCAGAGCGCGGCGGCGAGCTTGAACGCCACGCCCACGCCCGCAAGGGCGCGCTGCGTGCCGTCCGGCTGGTCGGGGCGGTGCGGATCGACGACCGCCTCGCACTGCGGCAGCTCCGTCTTGCACTCGTGATGGTCGGTGATGACGAGGTCAATATTTTTTTCGCGGCAGAGCAGCGCCTCGTCCAGCGCCGTGATGCCGCAGTCCACCGTAACGATCAGGCGCACGCCCTGCGCGCTGAGCGTTTCGATGGCGGTCGGATTCAGACCGTAGCCCTCCTCCAGCCGCGCGGGGATATAGCTGACCACATCGCCGCCGCGCGCGCGCAGAAATTCTGTGAGCAGGCAGGTGGCGGTGATGCCGTCCACGTCATAATCGCCGAACACGCAGATCTTTTCGTGTTCGTCCAGCGCCCTTTGCACGCGCGCGCGGGCGCGCTCCATGTCCAAAAGCGCGAACGGGTCGGTCAGCGGACCGTCCGATGCCAAAAACGCGCGCGCCGCTTCGGGCGTGTCATAGCCGCGGCTGCATAACACCGCCGCCGTGATCGGGGAGTAGCCCGCGCGCTCGAGCGCGTTCGCCTGCCCCGGCTGATACTCGCGGGCAATTGCCCAGGTTCCGTACTTCACTCAAATGCACATCCAATATATCTTTTTTCTCTTTTTCGGCTATTATAGCATTCTATGCGGCATTGCACAACAAAAAATCTTTCAGACGGGCAAATAAACCGTTAGATTTCGTCATTCTGACGGCGGTTTTTGCTTCCTTTTTCCGTTTGGATATGCTATGCTGGCAGAAAACGCGAAAGGACTGTGTGTATGAAGCGAAAAAACCGCCCCGTCCGGCGGCTGTGCGCGGCGGGGCTGATCGCCGTGCTGGCGGCGGTGGGCTGGTATGAAAATTACACCGTGCGCGTGCTGGAGCAGCCCATCGTCTCCGCGCGCCTGCCGGAGGGCTTTGACGGCTTTCGCATCGCGCAGATCTCCGACCTGCACGCACGCGAGTTTGGGAAGGACAACGAACGGCTCGTCGAGCTTGTGCGCGCGGCAAAGCCCGACCTCATCGCCCTCACGGGCGACCTCGCCGACGAGCGGCGCGACCCGGCGGAACTCGCGCCCTTTCTGCGGGCGCTGTGCGCCATCGCGCCGGTGTATTTCGTGACGGGCAACCACGAGTGGGTGCTGCCGAAAAAGACGCGGCAGGCGATGCTCAAAATGCTGGACGAATGCGGCGTAAAGCGGCTGCGCAACGATTTTGTGACGCTCCCGCGCGGAAGTGACAGTATCGTCCTTGCGGGCGTGGACGACCCGAACGGCCCTGCCGACCAGAAAACGCCCGCGCAGCTCTTCGGCGAAATTCGGGAGGAAGCGGATGAGGACGCGTTCATCCTGCTGCTCGCGCACCGCAACGACGAGCTGGCGCGCTGGGCGCATCTGGGCGCGGACGTGGTGCTCTGCGGGCACGCGCACGGCGGCGTGGTGCGCCTGCCGGGGCTCGGCGGCGTGTTCGGCACGCATTACGAGCTGTTCCCCGATTGCGACGCGGGGCTGTATACGCGCGGAAACACGTCGATGTACGTCAGCCCCGGCTTCGGCGGCATCCGGGGGCTGCCGCTGCGGTTTTGCAACCGCCCGGCGCTGTGCATTCTGGAGCTGCGGCGGGAAAACACGGCAAAACCGTAAACTTTTTTTGAACATTTGTCAGGATTTGTTGCCTTTTTGTCATCCGGCACTATAATAATGCGTATCAAGAGTTTGTCTGAAAGGCAGGATGCAGGATGTTTCGGAAGATCGGCGACGCGCTCAGGCGTTTTTTCTCAGGGCGGTATGGGACGGACCAGCTCAATCGGTTTTTGCTGTACGTTGCGCTCGGCTTCCTGCTGCTCGGCTGGCTGGGCGGAAAATATCTGGCGGCGTGGA
>CALACZ010000012.1 GCA_937890735.1 uncultured Bacillota bacterium | reverse complement strand
CTTTAATTCATAGAATTGAAGTTTTTAATATGAAGTTATGAGACGAGATTTCGTGATTTTTTCAAAATCACGAAATTGGTTACGCCAAAGGCGGAATCTTTCTGATTAAAGAATTTAATCAGAAAACAGTATAAGAGGTCCTCATCATGCCTGCTACGCAAACAACGTTTCATATCCAGGACATTCTCCGCGCGGCGGCGTCTGCGTTGGAAATTCCTGTGGTCGTGATCCTGATCCTGTTCCTGCTCGCGGCGGCTGCGCTCACAGGCTGGCTTATCGCGGAATACTGCACCGAGCGCCGTCACTTAAAGGTCGCGCTGCCGCAGCTTCTGGAATCGCTTCGCACCGCGCCCGACCGCGCGGCGGTCATTGAAACGAGCGGTCTGCTGCACCGCCAGAAGGACGCGCTGCTGGAGCTGACGCGCCACCCGGATTTTACGCCGGAAATGCGCGAGGCGCTCGCCGTGCGGCTTTTGGAACAGGAGCAGGATCGCTATGACAGGATCGTCAAGCTCAGCGAGCTGCTGGCGCGCCTTGCGCCGATGTTCGGTCTGCTCGGCACGCTCATCCCGCTCGGCCCGGGCATCATCGCGCTCGGTCAGGGCGATACCTATACGCTCTCGTCGTCGCTGCTCACAGCGTTTGACACGACCATCGCGGGTCTTGTCGCGGCGGCATTCGCCACCGTCATCTCTGCCATCCGCCGCGGCTGGTATCGGGAATACGCGTCCATTTTGGAGGCGGTGAGCGAAACGCTTCTGGAGCTGGAAAAGGCAGGTGCAAGCGTATGAGCCGTCTGCACGACCGTATGCTCCGCCGCCGCGCGGAGGAAGCGCCCGTCGATCCCATGAACTCCATCGGCAACCTCGCCGACGCCATGCTCGTGCTGGCGGTGGGCATTATGCTGGCGCTCATCATCAACTGGAACGTGGATATTTCCGCGCCCAGGATCGAGCAGCCCGCCGCGCCCGTCCCGTTTGACGAGTCGGAACTGACCGAAGCGCCCGACGGTGCGGAAGTCCTGGAGGGCGGCGAGCTTCAGGAGATGGGTACTGTTTACTATGACGCGGAAAGCAATACCTACTATATCGTACAAAAGTAAAGGAGCGCAGCGTATGAAAAAAGTTCTCTCCCTTTTTCTCACGCTGGCGCTCCTCTGCGCGCTCCTGCCCGCCGCGCGGGCGGCAGGCACGGCGTGGGACGGCAGCGTGGACATTTCGTGGTATGACCCCGATGCGTCGGAATACTACATCTCCACGCCCGCGCAGCTCGCGGGGCTTGCCGCGCTCGTCAACGGCATGGCTGACCCCGCCGCGCCGCGCATCATCGGCAATACAAAGTACCTGCAAAGCACGCGCGTGGACGGTGTCCGGCTCGTCGGCGCGGGCGGCGGCAGCGTGACGGACAGCGTGTATACGAGCGCCGTCGATTTTGCCTACAAAACCGTCTACCTCACCGCCGACCTCGATATGGGCGGCGTGTATAACGCGGCAAGCGGCACATGGTCAGGTCCGAACTGGACGCCCATCGGCGGCAAATACCCCATGAAGCCGTCGGAGGTGAGCGGCGACTGCCTGACGCTCGACACGCGCTTTCACGGCGTGCTCGACGGACAGGGGCACACGATCTCCAACCTCTCCTGTGACCGCTACGCCGCCAAGGGCTTCCCGTACAGCATGGCGGTCGGGCTCGTCGGCTTCCTCGGCGGCACGAGCGGAAACGATCACGGCGGCACGGCAGAATTTACGGGCGGCTGGCAGCCCGCCGTGCGCAACATCGTCCTTGCCTCCGGCTCTGTCTACGCCCGCCGCATGGTCGGCGGCATCGTCGGGCGCGTGGGCGACACGTCAGACGGCGTCATCATCGAAAACTGCGCCAACCGCGCCGCCATCCGCAGCACCGACTCCAAGGGTGTGGGCGGCATCGTCGGCGCGGCGTGGGGCGCGGGCATGATCCGCAATTGCTACAACACCGGCTCGGTCACCACCACCTATACCTGCCCCGCCGGGGGCATCCTCGGCTCGAACGGCGGCATGGATGTGTACAACTGCTACAGCACCGGCACAATCGACACGCGCGGCGCGTCCTACGGACGCGGCATCGGCGGACACGACTCCGGCGCGTACACGGTGAAAAACTGCTATTACCTCACCGGGAGCGACGACGACGCGCGCTCCGGCGGCTACTACAAGGGCGCGAGCCGGAAGATCAGCGTCAGCGCCACGTCCCTCACCGCCGGTGTGATGAAAAGCGCCGCCTTCGTAAAGCGCCTGAACGCCAACGGCAGCGCCTTCGCCGCCGATACCGAAAACCGCAACGGCGGCTATCCCGTGCTGCGGTTTGAGACCGGGGCGGCACGCACATCCTGCGCCGTCACCGCCGCACCGGGCGAGCACGGCACTGTCACCGTTTCGCCGTCCTCCTCCGTCCCGGCGGGCACGACCGTCACGCTCACGGCGCAGCCGGAGGGCGGTTGGACGCTTGACCATTTCACCGTGGACGGCAAGGCGGTCAGCGGCGCGTTTTACACCGTGACGCAGGACTGTACGGTCGGCGCGGTATTCCGACGTCTGCGCACCGCCGCGCTCACCATCGCCCCGACGGAGGGCTTTTCCCTCACCGTGCAGCGCACCGGCTGGCGCGCGGATAAAAGCGGCGCGTTCACCTATGTTACGAATGAGCCGGTCTCCGGCGGCGATACGCTCTGTGAGGGCAACGTCCTGACGCTCGTCACGAATGAGTATGAAAATGCCGCGCCGAAAAACACGCAGCTTGAATACCGCAGCGGCGTGGTGTACACCGTCACGGGCGCGGAGGCAGCGTCCGGCGGCTACACCGTGACCGGCAAAAGCGCGGTCCGCATCGCAGGCGTGCGTAACACGCAGGAAAAATCGTGGGCGTCCTGCGCCGACACAGCGTGGTATAGCGGCAAGCAGACCGTCTACACCCTCTCGACCGCCGAGCAGCTCGCGGGGCTTGCCGCGCTGGTAAACGGCGGCACGGACTTTGCGGGCGTGACCGTCCGACTGGGCGCGGATCTTTCGCTTGCGCGCGACAAAGCGGGCGCGGCGCGCGTCTGGACGCCCATCGGCACGAGTATCCGCCGCGCGTTCCGCGGCACGTTCGACGCGCAGGGGCACAAAATTACCGGGCTGCGCGCGTATAATCAGGGCAGCAACAGCGCCCTGTTCGGCTGCGCCGTGGGCGCGGACATCCAAAACCTCACGCTCTGCGGCAGCGCCGAGGGCGAAGCCTCCGCGTCCTACGCCGCCGGGCTCATCGCGTACGCGGACGGCTGCACCATCCGCAACTGCGCGGTGTATGTGGACGTCACTGCCGCCGGGACGCACGCGGGCGGCGTCGCCGCCTACATCACGGGCGGCACAACGCTTGAAACCTGCACGTCCTACGGCGCAATTTGCGGCGCAAGCGGCGTGGGCGGACTCGTCGGCGTGAGCTATTCCGGCGACGATCTCATTGAGAACTGCGCTAATTTCGGCGCGGTCACGTCCACCTCCAGCGGTACATACGGCACAGGCGGTCTTGTCGGTCGTCTGGCTGGCACGCTTACAAAAAGCGTCAATTACGGCAGCGTGACGAGCGCCGACCGCTATACCGGCGGTCTTGCGGGCTGCACGACCGCGCGCAATAAAACCACCGTCACGCTCTGCCGCTCCGACGCGCAGGTGCGCGCAAGCAGCACGGATGAGCGCGCGGCGGCGGGCGCGCTGATCGGCTATGCGCAGAACCTCATCTGGGGCGGCTGCGAAACGCAGAACACCGCGCTTCCCGCCATTGGCACGAGCGGCAGCGTCCGCGAGATAAAAACTGACGGCACGATCCCGGCGTTCACCGCCGCCCCGCGCCCAGACTGAAGAAAAGACCCGCGCCCTGTCGACAGGGCGCGGGTTTTATATGAGCCATCTGCGCACCCACGGGATGCGCGATAAGATCAGCCAGATGACAAAGCTCCCCGCGCCACACAGTGCGGCGAGCAGCAGCGCAGAAAACAGCGGGCGGCAGATGCCCGTGGTCAGCCCCGCGCGGTAGAGCGTGCGCAGCACAAGGATGTGCACCAGATACACGCAGAACGACGCGCGCGACCCGACGCTCACAACTGCCGCAGCCCGCTCCGGCAGCCGCACGCGCATACACAGCGAAAACACCCCGGCGGCAAGCAGGCACGCCCCGGGCGAAAAGCCCTCCAAAAGCTGCGCCTGCAATGCACCCGCGCACAGCGACAGCGCCAGCGTTCCGCCGAAGCAGATAGCCGCGCCAAGCAAAATGCACGCGCAGGCGGCTTTCACGGACAGCGGCTTCCGCCGCAAATAGTCGCCCAGCACCGTGTAGCCGACGGCGCTCCACGGCATGGCAAGCGGCATCTGCCGCACGAGCGCGCCAAAGCCGTCCAAAAGTCCAAAGCTCTTTGCCGTCGGCAGCAGAATGCCGAAAAACGCCCATAAAATCAGCGCATAGCGCACTGTTTGATCGTCCGCGCGCCGCAAAAACGCGCGCGTCACGGGAAGAAACGCATACGTCAGCAGGATGAGCGGCAGAAAGTACAGATGCGCCTCATGCTGCCACAGCAGCAGCTCTTTTCCGGCGGTTTTCAGCGCCTGCGCCGTCCACGCGCCGGACACGGCGCAGCCATAAACCTTGTACACCGCCGCCCAGAAAAACAGCGCCAGCAGCAGGTGCAGAATATTGCGCCCCCAGAGCTTTTTGAGCGGCAGCTCGCGCCGCTCATCCAGCAGCAGCGCGCCGCTGCACAGCAAAAACAGCGGCACGGCGCAGCGCGTCGGCGCGCTCCACAAAAGCGCCTCCAAAAAGTTTTTGCTCCCCGGCGCGCACACACTCAGCACGTCGCCCGACGTGTGGATGAGCAGCACGAACACGATCGCCAGACACTTGCACACATCCACGCTAGCCATGCGCGTTTTCGTCTCGTTCATCCGCTCACCCCTCTCAAACGTATTATACGGCAGGCGGCGGGAATGTCAAGAATATGGAAAAGCCCCCGATGCGCTGCATCGGGGGCTTTTCGGGGTAACGAACGCCGCGCGGCGGGAAAACGGAAACGGGTATGGCACACGCGCCGCGCTGGGAGGAAAGCGTTACTGATCCCGAACCGTCGCCGCGGTCTTTTCCCACCGAATTGAGCGGTAGAAGAGGATGGACAGCACCATGGAGACCGTCCAGCCGATGGGCCACGACATCCAAATGCCGGTCGTACCCAGCGCCGTGCGCGAGAGCGTCTCCGCCAGCACCACGCGCAGCACCAGATCGCTGAACGTGCCGATCATGAACTGCTTCATCAGACCCGCGCCGCGCAGGATGCTGTCCGACACCAGCTTGGCGGACACGATGAAGTAGAACGGCGCGATGATGCGCAAAAACGCGATACCGACGTCCATCGCCTGCCCTGTGGGGCTCTCCAAAAAGATATGCACCAGCGGACGCCCGGCGAACACATACAGTGCCGTCAGCGGCACGCACAGCGCCCACACGAGCTTCAGCCCCGCGCGGAAGCCCGCCTTGATGCGGTCATACTTTGCCGCGCCGAGGTTCTGTGCTGTGTAGTTGGAGATGCCGTTGCCGAGCGTCGTAAGCGAGGTGATGACCATGTTGTTGAGCTTGACGGCGGCGGAATAGCCCGCCATGACCGCTGCGCCGAAGCTGTTGATGACGCTCTGGATGATGATATTGCCGATGGAGATAAAGCTCTGCTGCAAAATGCTCGGGATGGCGATGACGGCAAAATGCCCCAGATGACTCCAGGAAAACACGGGCGCGCGCCCATCCGTCGGGATCTTTGCAAACCGGCGGAACACCACCACCAGCGCCAGCACGCAGCTCACACCCTGGCACAGGAACGTTGCCCACGCAACGCCCGCAACGCCCATCTTGAACGCCGTGACGAACAGAATATCCACCGCGATGTTGGACGTGGACGAGCAGGCGAGGAAGATAAACGGCGTTTTGGAATCGCCCAGCGCCGAAAAAATGCCCGTCGCCACATTGTAGAAAAACACGAACGGCAGACCGTAGATGTAAATATCCAGATACAGCTTGGAGTCGGCAAAGACCTCGTCCGGCGTTTGGATGAGCCGCAGCAGCCCGCCCGCCAGCAGTACGCCCAGCAGCATCAGCACCGCGCAGATCACGCTGCTCGCGATGAGCGCCGTGTAGACCGTCGTTTTCATGTCACGGTACTGCTTTGCGCCAAAATACCGCGCCGCGAGCACAGAGCACGCGATGTTGCAGCCGAAGGCGAACGCGATGAAGATCAGCGTGATCTCATAGCTGTTGCCCACGGCGGCAAGGGCGTTGTCGCTGATGAATTTCCCGGCAACGAAGCTGTCGGCGATGTTATAAAGCTGCTGAAAGAGGATGCTGCCGAACAGCGGCAGGCAGAACTGCCAGAGGACTTTTTCGGGCTTGCCGGTCGTGAGGTTCTTATTCATGGGCGGCATCCTCCCGGCGCTCGGCAAACGCCGTGCACACCGCAGCGCAGGAGAAGCCCATGCCGAGGATGGACAGGAGCAGCAGCGCAACGTGCACGCCGTTGGCGCAGTTTGCCGCCGTGCCGCAGATAAACGCCAGACTCAGCGCCAGGCTCAGAAGCCGCGCCGTCAGCGGATGCCGCTCCCCGCTGCGCCGCAGATGCAGCGCAAACAGCAGCGCCGCGGCATTCAAAAATACGAGCATCAACAGCTCATACACAAAAAGCCGATCCATGGTGATCCCCTCACTTTCTCAGCGCGGCGGCGCGCGCGATGATCTCCGCCGCGCCGTCAATGCCGTATTCGCCGGACGAGAGCATCAGATCATAGCTCTCCGGCTCGCCCCAGAGCGTGTCGGCGTAAAAATCAAAATGCCGCCTGCGCATCCGATCGACCTTCTGCGCCTTGTGCATCGCCTGCTTTTCGCCCAGCGCATTGCGCGCGGCAATGCGCTTTGCCCGGTCGGCGGCGTCGGCATAGATGAACACCGACAGCGGATGCAGCCCCGCGCTGCGCAGGATCGCGGACGCACACCTGCCGATGATAACGCAGCTTTCCTTCTGCGCCAGCTCCAGGATCACGCGCCGCTCGGCGTCAAATACGCGCGTCTCTTCGGAATAAAACGCCTCGCTCAGCGCGGCGCTGTCGGCAAACGGATCGCCGGACACGGCAAACACCGGCTCTTCGCCCTGTTCGTCGTATTCTGCCACGGCGTTTTCCGAAAGCCCCGCCTCGCGCGCTGCCTTCTGGATGAGGCATTTGTCATAGCAGGCAATGCCCAGCTTTTTGGCGACCGCCTCGCCGATCTCACGCCCGCCGCTGCCATACTGGCGTCCAATGCAGATAACCATTTTTTCCATACTCTGATGCCCTCGATCTCTTTCGCAAAATTTTTCTTGACTTTTGAGCGTCCATATTATATGAACAGATCTGAAATATGTAAAATACATCTTTGATATTTTCATCATATCAAAACCGTATAGCAAAGCGAGGGCACGCGATGTATATCAGCTACGAATATTACCGCATTTTCTATCAGGTCGCCGCGTGCGGCAATCTGACCCGCGCGGCGGAGGTCTTGCAGAGCAATCAGCCGAACCTCACGCGCGCGATCAAAAATCTGGAGGCGGAGATCGGCTGCCCGCTGTTTCTGCGCACGAATCGCGGCATGGTCCTCACGCCGGAGGGCGAGGCGCTTTACCGCCACGTCCGCGTCGCCTGTGCGGAGATCGAGGCAGGGGAAGCTGCTCTGGCGCGAAGCCGCGATCTGGAGCACGGCAGCGTGTTTCTTGCCGCGAGCGAGGGTGCGCTGCGGTGTCTGCTGCTGCCGGTGCTCAAGCAGTTTCAGACGCGCTACCCCGGCGTGCACCTGCGCATCAGCAATTTTTCAACGCCGCAGGCGGTCGCCGCGCTGCGCGAGACAACGGCGGATCTTGCCGTCGTGACCACACCCATCGACCTGCCCGCGTCGCTGGTGCAGCAGAGCGTCAAGGCTATGCAGGAGGTCGCCGTCTGCGCCCGTGACTTCCCCGCGTCGGATGCAAAGCCGCTTACGCTTGCGGAGCTGGCGGCATACCCGCTCATCACGCTCGGCGCGGGCACGGCGTCGCACGTGTATTACGCCTCCGTGTTTTCCGGGCGCGGCGTGCCGTTCCGCCCCGCTATCGAGGCGGCGACCGCCGATCAGATCATCCCCATGGCAGAGGCGGGGCTGGGCGTAGGCATCGTCCCGCAGGATTTCCTCCGCCCGTCCGACGCCGTGCGCGTCCTCCCATTGGCAGACCCCATCCCCCCGCGCAGCGTCTGCATCGTCAAACGCAAAGACCGCCCCCTGAGCGCCGCCGCCCGCGAACTCGAGCGCATGATCGCCAGCACCGATTGACCAAGCCCCCGCCTGCCGCTGGCAGGCGGGGGCTCATTTTATCCGTCGTGTTGCTCCTTCAAATACAAACTCGCCCGATCCTGTATATTCTCCGCCGTCTGTTCTGCGGTGATCGTTCCGGCGAAGAAAGCAGACGCTTCCTCCTGCAGGATCTGCGCCAGCGGGGCGTCCAGGCCCTCTAAAATCGACACGCTGTGCAGCAGCTCATCAAACTGCGCGGCGTCCGCCTCGCTGACCTGCTGCACCTCGCCACGCCAGTCGGTGCGGTTGCCCGCGATGTACTCGCCCAGCTCGGTCTGCAAAAGCACGTAATTCGCCGGGATGCTCTCCGCCCGCACATATGAAAAGCAGTATTCCAAAACCGCCTTTGCCGCCTCCGCATCCTTGCACTGCGGGCTGACGGCGAGCGATGTGCGGACGCGGTAGCCGCTTCCGATGCTGCCGTCCGCCGTCGGGAAGCCGACGTAGGTATACTCCGGCTCGCCGAACCAGCTCTCCTGCACGATCTCGCTGCGCCGGTCGAGCCACTCGAGCGACTCGATCTGCCAGATGCGCAGCAGCTCCTGTTCCGGCGCGGGCGGGATCGAGCCGTCGCCGCCCCACGTTTTGCACCATGTTAAGAAGTCATAAAAGCTCTGCTGCACAAAATCGCACGTCCCGCTCGCGCGGTCGGTGTACGCGCCGATGCAGTACGCCGTGCAGAACCCGGCAAAGAGATTGTCCGGCGTGTTCCACGAGCCGACCGGCGTCCAGCCGCCCGGCATCTGCGAGCGCGCCTGCTCCAGCTCGTCCAGCGTCACGCCGGGCTCGGGCAGCAGCCGCGCGGGCGCGATGACGGTGTCCACCGCCACGGTCAGCGGCAGCTCATACAGCGTGCCGCCCGCCGTCATGAGATCGTACAGCCCCGGCACGAGCGCATCCGCCGTCACCGTTTCACCTAGCAGCGGCAGCAGATCGACGCCCACGCGCTCCGGCGTGAGCGGCGTGGGCATATAGCCGTCCGTGTAAAACGCATAGAGGTCGGGCGCATCGCCTGCCAGGATCTGCGTGCGCAGCAGCTCCGCCGGCTGCGTGTCCGTCAGCCCGTTGCCCGAATAGATCGTATAGTCGATCCGATAGCGCGACTGGCTGTCATTAAAATCGCGGAACATCTGCCCAAACGAGAACAGCACCGGGCAATCGGCGGCGATGGCGAGCGTCAGCACGACCGGCTCGGTCGGCTTGGACACTGCCTCGACCTCCGGCGCTTCCGGCGCAGGCGGCGCGGGCAGCGTTGCGGTCGTCTCGGACGCATTGGGTAATTCCAGCGTCGTCGCCTCCCGCTGCGCGCAGCCGCAGAAAAGTGTCGTGAAAATTAGCAAAATTGCAAAAAATCCTCGTATTTTCATCGCAAAAAGTCCTCCTGTTAAATAAGGGAGCGCCGCGTGATCCAGCGCTCCCCGCTCATTTGCTCTCTGTGTAAAAGGCGGACTGCCCTCCCTTCGGTCGTTGTACTATTGCAATAGTCTGCAGTCAGACTATCATAATCGTCCAGCTTTGTCAACCCATCTTGACAATTTTAGACGATTGTGGTAGTCTGAACTCAGAAAGCACAGGAGGGCGCACGATGAAGCTGTTTGATTCGGAATGGAAGGTCATGCAGACGCTCTGGGAGGAGAACGACCTGACAGCGAAGGAGCTGTCGCTGCGGCTGGCGCAGCGCGTCGGCTGGAATAAAAACACGACCTATACGGTCATCAAAAAGTGCATCGACAAGGGCGCGATCGAGCGGCGCGAGCCGAATTTCGTCTGCCACGCGACGCTCACGCGCCAGCAGGCGCAGAAGGAGGAGGCGGACACGCTGGTGGAAAAGGTGTTCGG
>CALACZ010000011.1 GCA_937890735.1 uncultured Bacillota bacterium | reverse complement strand
TCTTACCGCAGCCAGAGGGACCCAGCAGCGTTGTAAAGCTCCCGTCCTCGATCGTGAGCGTCGTGGGATGGATGACCTGCCGCTTATCAAAGCTCTTTGTGATCTGTTCCAGTCGAATTTCCATAGCAGTCCTCTTTTCTACGTTCACAGTTCAGCGTAAAGACAGAATGTAAATTGTGAAACCCGAACTGCGTAAAATAAAAGTAAAATCAGAGCAGCCATCGCGGAAAAGCAAGACCACAGTTGGTGCACGGCAAGGGAAAAAAACGTAAATGAAACTGAAGAGGACATATCCGCTATCGTGGATATGTCCTCTTTATTCAGAGAGATATGTAATTTGGGGTTGTCACATCAAAGCTCTTTCGCAAATGGTGTAATTGTGGTGTAGTAAGCGCCATCTGAGCGATGAAAACTGTTGATATAACAGGCTTTTTCGAGGCTTCTTAGGATACTCCCGTGGCAGATGAATAAGATTTTTGTCATAAATCCGCCCTTTGTGTTATTTGTCATACGACGCCTCAATTTCCGACCAGCGCGGAATGTCGAGCTTTACGCCATAGTGCTGCTCATAGCTCGCAAGGAACTGCTTTTTCCAGCCCCCGGCAGCGTCGTGGGTCTTGGGATTCTGGTAGACTGCCTCCTCGATGGCAGAAACAAAATCCTCCAGACGTCGGAACATGGGGTAATTTCCCTTCTGCTGGCTGTACCAGACCCCTGGTCGGATCTTATGCACCACATTCTGCTTGACCTGCAAATTGATCGACCAGTCCTTCATGCGGCGCGTGATCTCCCAGACCTTTTTGAGCCACACGTCCCTGATCGTGACGATTCCGTTTTCGTCCATGTCATAGCCAAAGATCAGATAGTCTACATGGAGCATATACGGCTTGGCGATGATCTCCTCCTCATACATTCGGAAATCGGCGATGTCAAAGCCCGGCGAGGCGCTGCGGTTAAAGGCTTTTACCTCCAGCAGGTCCTTGGTCCGATCCTCGGGGTTCAGGAAAAAGTCCGGCGGCATCTGCGTATTTTCGCTCGGCGCGTACTCAATGCCGCGCTTGTCGAGCCAGCCTTGCAGCCATTCCTGGATGATATTGCCGACGACGTCCTTCTGGCGGACGATGATGTCCACATCACCGAGAAAGAAACGGATCTGCCCCTGCAATTCAAGGATCTTGTCCTCCTCAAGCAGCTTCTCATACACTTCCTGACTGGTCAGTCTCATGCGCTTGCGCCCTCCTTTGCAGTAAATATCCAGCACTCTGCCCGCCACCTCGGCGATCACGGGAACGACCACGGTGTTGCCGAGCAGATCATAGCCCAGACTTTTTTCAACATCCAGCTTATAATCATCCGGGTATCCGAACAGCCGCAGCCCCTCCCGCGGTGACAGCGTCCGCACGCCGTCCCCGTCGGTCACATACAGGTGCTGCATATCCATCGCCACGAGCGTCGGCGCGATGTCGTTTTTGCCCATGACCTTGCTGATCTCAAACGACATTTTTCCGGCGACGATGTTATAGCCCATCGGAAGCTGCACATCGTATTCCCGGCGGCTGCCGACCTTTTTCTTCGGATGCTCATAGCGCAGATATTTTTTCCGCACCAGATCGTTCAGCATCTCCTCAAGATCGGGGCGGTCATAAAATGTCCGAATTTGCGCAAGCGTCAGCGGCATCCCGTCCATCCAGTCGATGCCGTATTCCGTTGCCCACTTTTTCTTGCGCCGCTCCTTCAGCATGGTGTTGAGAAGCTCCCGCTGCGCCGGGCTGACAGGACCCTTCATTTCAATATCCCAGCTATGGATATTCTGCTCGCCGCCGCGCTTATCCTTGATGGACTTCCCCTCCAGCTCCGCGACGGAATAGTGGGCAAGAAGAGTGTCAATAAATTTGCTGTGCTCGGTTGGCAGCCCTGTTTCCAGAACATCGCCAAGCAGGCTCGCAGAGCGCTGGAAGGTGGACAGATCCGGGTATTCGCACTTTGTCCCAACGATGTAGACTCGCTTGCGTTCCTGCGGCACACCAAAATATTTCGCATTCAGGACCTTCCACGACACCTTGTAGTCCAGCGCCTTCAAATGCTCTAAAATCGTCGCCAGTGTGCGTCCGATCCTGTCCTTTGGGTGCTCCCGGTCGTGGGTTACGAGCCCCTCCACATTTTCCAGCACAAAGCCATACGGCTCTTTTTCTTTCAGAATGCGCTCCACTTCAAAAAACAGCGTCCCGCGCGTGTCGGAGAAGCCCAGCCGCTTGCCGGCGGACGAAAACGCCTGGCACGGGAAGCCCGCAAGCAGAAAGTCAAAATCGGGGATCTCCTTCGCGCCGATCTGCGTGATGTCGCCGTGAATTTCCTCGCCGGGGTGATTTTGCCGCAGCACCTCGATCGCGTGGGGCTTGATCTCGGAGGTAAAGACGCACTGCGCCGCCAGCCCCTTCTTTTCGCAGGCGATCTCAAAGCCCTTTCGGATGCCGCCGATGCCTGCAAAAAGGTCAATAAATTTGATAGGATGCTCCATCGCTGTCCTCCTCCGGGGTGATTTCTACCGCGCCGCATAAAATCATTCGATTCGACACTTTTGTTTATCTTACCACCCCCCTTGCCCGGTTGTCAACGCATGGGACTTTTGCGGATTTTCCAAAATTCCATGTGGAAA
>CALACZ010000010.1 GCA_937890735.1 uncultured Bacillota bacterium | reverse complement strand
AGAAGATCTGGCTGGTGGTGCAGGTGCCGCGGCCGAGGAAGCGGGCGTCTTCGTAATGCTCGGGGTTGTACTTCGGATCGAGCATCTTCACGAGACCCTTGATCTCCTTGTCGTCGGCAGCGTCGTTCTCATACAGATCGCGCACGTTGAGGATGACCTCCGCCATCTTGTGGATGGCGTTGTCGCCGCGCTCCGGCGCAGAGCCGTGGCAGGACACGCCGTGCATATCCACGCGGATCTCCATTCTGCCGCGGTGACCGCGATAGATGCCGCCGTCGGTCGGCTCGGTGGAGATGACGAACTCGATCTTGCTGCGGGCGTCCTCAGGACCGTTGAAGTATTCGTTGACAATGGACTGCCAGCACATACCGTCGCAGTCTTCTTCCTGAACAGAGCCGACGACCATGATCTTGTAGCCCTCGGGGATGAGATCCAGGTCTTTCATGATCTTGCCGCCGTAAGCCGCCGCCGCCATGCCGCCTTCCTGGTCGGAGCCGCCGCGGCCGTAGATGATGTCGTCGGTCTCGTAGCCTTCGTAGGGATCGGCTTCCCAGTTCTCGCGGTTGCCGATGCCGACGGTGTCGATGTGGGAATCGATGGCGATGATCTTATCGCCCGTGCCGATCCAGCCGATGACGTTGCCGAGCTTGTCCAACTCGACCTTGTCATAGCCCAGAGCCTTGAGCTCCTCAGCAATGCGCTTTACAACGCCTTCTTCTTCACAGGACTCAGAGGGGATCGCGATCATGTCCCGCAGGAACTTGCTCATGGCGGGCTTATAGCCTTCGGCTGCTTTTTTGATAGCTTCAAAATTCATTCAGAAAGACCTCCCGTTTTCCCGGTGTTTTTTTTAATGTACGCGCGCGAGCCGCACGTTGGTATCTCCATCATAGCACAAACAACGTGTTTGTCAAACTAAATTTTTGCAAACCTAAAATTTTTTTTGAAACCCCCATTGATTTTAGAAAAAACTGTGATATGATGGATGCAGAGAAACAGCAGATTCGGGATGAAAAACGGAGGTGTTCCATGCTCGGTCAGGAAGCGCTTGAAGCTCTCAAGCAGATCGCACACGGCGTGGCGACGCAGTTCGGGAGCAACTGTGAGGTCGTCATTCACGAAATTTCGGAAAAAAGCGCCTACAGCTCGATCGTGGCGATCGAAAACGGTCATGTGAGCGGGCGCAAGGTCGGCGACGGTCCGTCGCACATCGTGCTGGAGCAGCTCGGTCACGCCGACGACTCGGCGCAGGATCACCTGTGCTACCTCACCCGCACGAAGGACGGCAAGATCCTCAAATCCTCGTCGGTCTACATCCGCGACGGCGCGGGGAAGATCGTTGCGATCTTCTGCATCAATTTTGACGTTTCGGCGCTGCAAATGTTTGAGGCGACGCTGCATGATCTCATCACGCCCGACCTCAAGGAGCGCAAAGAGCCGGAGCGCATCACGCTCAACGTCACAGACCTTCTCGACGACCTCATCCGCCAGGCGGACGAGCTGGTCGGCAAGCCCGTGGCGCTGATGAATAAGGACGATAAGGTCAAGGCGATCCGCTACCTCAATAAGTCGGGCGCGATGATGATCACAAAATCCGGCGATAAGATCGCCAAGCATTTTGGTATATCCAAGTATACACTGTATTCATATTTAGATAATGGTAAAACAGGAGGAGAATGACCCATGGGCAAAATTGATCTGACCATTTGCAAGGAAGGGCTTGCGCACAACATCCAGAAGGCAAAAGAGAACAACATCATCATTCCCACCATCGCGCAGATGCAGAACCCCGATCTCATCCCCGAGAAGATCAAGGAAAAGCTGAGGCACACCGGCCTGTGGGACGTTGACCCCGTAAACCTCTTCCGCATCAACTGGCACAACGAAGCCAAGGAGTTCGGCGGTCTGTATCAGAAGACCCCGAACTATGTGGAGATCCCGTCCGCCGTTTCCGGCGTCAAGTGCCGCATCCTTGCCATGTCCGGCAAGTGGTTCCCCACCGGCTGCCATAAGGTCGGCGCGTCCTTCGGCTGCCTCGCCCCGCGTCTTGTCACCGGTCAGTTCGACGCGACCTATCATCACGCCGTGTGGCCCTCCACCGGCAACTACTGCCGCGGCGGCGCGTTCAACTCCAAGCTGCTCGCGTGCGACTCCGTCGCCATCCTGCCGCAGGATATGTCCAAGGAGCGCTTTGACTGGCTGAAGCAGATCGCGGGTCAGATCATCGCCACCCCGGGCTGCGAGTCCAACGTCAAGGAAATCTTCGACAAGACCTGGGAGCTCAAGAAAGACCCCAGCATGATGATCTTCAACCAGTTCGCCGAGATGGGCAACCCGCTGTGGCACTACAACGTCACCGGCTACGCTCTGAGCGACCTGTTTGAGAACGTGAAGAAGCCCGGTCAGAGACTTGCCGGCGCGTGCTTCACCTCCGGCTCTGCCGGCACGATGTCTGCGGGCGACCTGCTGAAGGAGCGCTATCCCGGCATGAAGCTGGCGGTCGGCGAGGCGCTGCAGTGCCCAACCATTCTGGATAACGGCTTCGGCGCGCACCGCATCGAAGGCATCGGCGACAAGCACATCCCCTGGGTACACAATGTGAAGAACACCGACATGGTCATCGACATTGACGATGAGGATTCTCAGCGCCTGCTGCGCCTGTTCAACTGCAAGGAAGGTCAGGAGTACCTGAAGTCCCTTGGCATGACCGACGAGCAGATCGAAAAGTTCACCTGGATGGGCATTTCCGGCATCGCCAACGTCCTGTGCTGCATCAAGATGGCGAAGTTCTATGAGCTGACCGAGGATGACGTGGTCGTCACCGTTCTGACCGACTCCGCTGTGATGTACAAGTCTCGCGTGGAAGAGCTCAACGAAATGTACGGCGCGTACTCCGCACAGGCTGCCGAGCTGGATCACAACCTGCATATGCTGGGTCTCAAGACCGACAGCATGCTGGAGCTGACCTACCCGGAGCGCAAGCGCGTGCACAACCTCAAGTATTACACCTGGGTCGAGCAGCAGGGCATGGCGGTCGAGGACCTCAACGCACAGTGGTACGACACCAAGAACACCTGGGACGCCGTCCACGCACAGGCGAAGGACCTCGACGAGCTCATCAACGCCTTCAACGACGAAGTAGGTCTGCTCAAGACGCTGTAAGATGGAACAGGTACGGCGGAAAACAATACGGCTGCCGGGTTCGGAATATGAAGCCGGTTGGTATTTTGTGACGATCTGTACCGTGAATCGTGAGAATCTTCTTGCAAACGTAAAATGCGTTGTAGGGGCGGACGACTCTGTCCGCCCCTGCAGTGCACTTCGGGAATATAAAGCGTTTCCGACATCGGTCGGCGTTCTGGTTCAGGAATGTCTGGAACGCCTGACCAATCGTGACGATGGCGTATTTGTTGATAAGTACGTCATCATGCCCAACCATATCCACGCCGTCATCTGCCTGGACGGGGGAACGGGCGGACAGAGTCGTCCGCCCCTACAAAGGGTTGTGCAGCGATTTAAGTCTATCACAACGCGGAAATGCTGGGCGCTGGGTTATAAAACGCTTTGGCAGCGGTCATTTTATGACCATGTGATCCGCAACGAGGCGGAATATTGCCGGGTCTGGCAATACATCGACGACAACCCCGCCAAATGGGCGGAAGATGAATATTATGTGAAATAGGAGAAACGCCATGCTGAAAAATGTCAAATGTGCGCGCTGCGTCAAATGCGGCAGGGAATATGAAGCCGTCCCGAATCTGACCAACTGCTCCTGCGGCGGCATTCTGGACATCATTTACGATTACGACTACATCAAGGCGCACCTGACGAAACAGACGCTCAAAAACCGCGTGAACCCCACCATGTGGCGCTACCGCGAGCTGCTGCCCGTGGAGCAGACCACGCCCGACACGCCGCTGCGCGTGGGCTGGTCGCCGCTGTATGAAGAGCCGCGCCTTGCCGCGCAGCTCGGCATCAAAAAGCTCTGGGTGAAGGACGACGGCATCAACCCCACCGCCTCGCTCAAGGACCGCGCGTCGGCGATGGCGGTGGCAAAGGCGCAAGAAGCCGGCGCGAAGATCATCGCCTGCTCGTCTACCGGCAACGCTGCCTCCAGCCTCGCCGGCAACGCCGCCGCCGCCGGTCTCAAGACGTATATTTTCGTTCCCGAGCGCGCCCCCAAGGGCAAGGTCGCGCAGCTGATGATCTTCGGCGCGAACGTCATTTCCGTCAAGGGAAACTATGAGCAGACGTTCAAAATGTCCGCCGAGGCGATCGAAAAATGGGGCTGGTACAACCGCAA
>CALACZ010000009.1 GCA_937890735.1 uncultured Bacillota bacterium | reverse complement strand
CGGACTCTGACTCCGTTTGCGGGGGTTCGAATCCCTCATCCCCTGCCAAAATCGGCAACTTTTGTAAGAAGGTTGCCGATTTTACTTATTACCTCTTCACGATTCACTCTTCACTAATTTCGGCACAGCCGATTTTGGGAAGTAATAGGTAATAGTGAATAGTGAATAAGTTGATTTACCCGGAGAAATTCCGTGAATTTCTCCGGGTTTTTGTCTTTATTGTTCACAAAAGCGGTGTGAAATTGCGGCGGTCTGGGCGCGGGTCGCGCCCGCATTTGGCAGGAACTGCCCCGCGCTGCCGCGGATCAGTCCGTTTTCCGCCGCCCACGCGGCAGTCTCTCGGGCGTATGCGGGGATCTGCGCCGCGTCGGTGAAGGCGGTCTCATCTGCGATTTTTGCCACGGAATTTGCCACGCCGCCCTGCCACCTGGCAAAGCGGTAGAGCATCGCCGCCAGCTCCGCGCGCGTGATGCCCCGCTGCGGTGCAAAGCGTCCGCCGCCGATGCCCGCGGCAACGCCCGTCTGCGCCGCCCACGCCGCCGCGTCCGCGCAGTAGCTGTCCGGGGCGACGTCCGTATATAGGGCGCGGCGGTATCCACGGCGGGCGTGCCCGCCAGACGGTACAAAATCGTCACGATCATGCCGCGCGTGGTGGTGCGGCTGGGCGAAAACTGCGTGCGCGACGTGCCGGACATAAGCCCGCTCTGTAACACATAGCCCACGTCGCCGCAGAACCAGTCGTCCGCGCAGACATCCTCAAAGAACAGCCCCGCGCTGTTCCCCGCGCCGGGCGCGGCGACCTGCACCTGCGCAGCAGGCTCGCCGGAGACGTAAAACGTGCTCCGCCCGCTGCGGCGTGCCGCCTGCGGGGCGGTCTCGGTCGCACCGGCGACCTGTGCGCGCGCGGGAAGCGTGATCGTGCCGTCGTTCGCGGCAGCGCACGCAAAGTCCCCGCCGCTCATGCTGACACAGCCGGACGTGAACGTCACGTCCGCCAGCCCCGACACAGCGCAGGAATAGTCCGCCGCGCCGGAGAGCGCGCGAACATCGCCCGTCCCGGCAAACTCCAGCGTCCCGGCGGCAAGGATGGCGACCGACTGCCCGCCCTCGCCCGCCGCCCGCCCGGAGACGAGCGTCAGGTCGCCGCCGCCGCTAACGGTGCACGCGCCGTCCACGACCAGCGCCCAGCTCTGCGCGCCGTCCGCCGAAACATCCCCGGCGCGGATGGTGTTTTTGCCGGTGAGCACGATCGCCGCATCGCACGTGATGTGCACCGTCCGCGCGCTGCCGTCCGTCCCGGCGTTTGCGGAAAGCTGCGCATTTTGCAGCGTCAGCGTGCGCGAGGCAGCGTCTCAGCGCCAGCCCGTGCCATTCTGTGAGGTGTTCGCGTCCAGCCGCAGCGGCAGCGCAGCCTCCGCCGCGCAGACCGACCCCGCGGCAAGCAGCATGATCGCCAGCGCCAGCAGCCAGCAGGTAAATTTTGTCCGTCTCAAGGCACATCGCCCCTTCCTGATCTCTGCTGCCAGCTTACCGCAAATGCTGCAAATTTACAACAAAAAACCGGGGCGTCACATTTGTGACGCCCCGGCAACGTACCCGTTATTCAATTTCGAGCTTCTTGCTTTCCGGCTCGACCTTGACCTTCTTCGGCAGGGTCAGCTTCAGAACGCCGTTCTCATACTTTGCCTTGACGCCGGCAGTCTCAATGCCGGTCATATCGAACTGGCGGCTGTACGAGCCATAGGAACGTTCCAGGCGCACGACCTTATCCTTCTTGTCCTTGTCCTCGACTTTGGAGTGACGCTCTGCCCGAATGGTCAGGGTGTTGCCCTTGATATCCATGTGGATGTCCTTCTTATCAAAGCCCGGCAGATCCGCCTCCAGCAGGTAATGGTCGCCTTCGTCGGTGACGTCGGTCTTAAACTCCGCCAAATCGCGGCTGGAGAAGAAGTCCATCGGCGAACCGAAGAAGCTGCGCTCCAGATCCTCCATATCCCGGAAGGGGTTGTAGGTATTGACGGAATGGTTATTGTTTCTGCGTACAAGTTCAAACATAATAAATG
>CALACZ010000008.1 GCA_937890735.1 uncultured Bacillota bacterium | reverse complement strand
GACTCGATGAAGCGCAAGCAGTTCATCAAGGGCACGGAGCAGATCGCGCAGGAGGGCGCGATCCAGATCTTCAAGCTGCCGAACTCCGGCATGGAGGAGGTCATCGTGGGCGTTGTGGGCACGCTGCAATTTGACGTGTTCCAGTACCGCATGAAGGGCGAGTACGGCGTGGACCTGCGCATGGAGGGGCTGCCGTATGAGCAGCTGCGCTTTATCACCAAAGCGCCGGTAGACGATCTCAAGGACCTCACGCTCTCGTCGGACGTGGAGCTTTTGGAGGACTATCGCGGCAGAAGCCTGCTGGTGTTCTCGAGCTACTGGTCGATCGACTATACGCTCAAGCGCAATCCGGGGCTGGAGCTCTCGGAGACAGCGGAATAAGACAGATGCGGCAGGCGCGGCGCGCCTGCCGTTTTTGCGCGGAATTTGTAAACTTTCTGTATCATGCGCCCCAGAGGCGGCAGAATATGATATGATAATAAAAAAGAAACACAGGAGGTATTCTTATGAAAAACCTTACGAAAGACAGCTTTGAACAGAACGTTCTGAAGCAGCCCGGCACAGTCGTTGTGGACTTCTGGGCGACGTGGTGCGGACCGTGCCAGATGCTCGCGCCCGTGCTGGAGGAGGTTGCGCAGGAGCTGCCGCAGGTGCAGTTCTGCAAGGTGGACGTTGACGAGGAGCGGGAGCTGGCGCTGAGCGCCGGGATCGAGAGCATCCCCACGCTGCTCATCATCAAAAACGGCAAGGTCGAAAAACGGCTCGTCGGCTACCGCGAAAAGGACGCGCTGCGCCGCGAGATCGAGGCGGTATTATGAAGGTCCGACTGAACGAGGACAAGGCGGTCGTGGCAAAGATCAAAGAGGGGCTCAAGCGCACCGGCGGCTACTGCCCGTGCAAGCTCGCGCACACCGAGGAAAATAAATGTATGTGCAAAGAGTTCCGCGACCAGATCAAAGACCCGGATTTTGAGGGATATTGCCATTGTTTGCTGTATTATAAGGAGAAATAGACCGTTGTTCGTCGTAACGTAGGGGAGGGGCTTGCCCCTCCCGGCGGCACAGCGCTGCAAATTTGTTTGCACCAATGCAAAACGGTATGCACCCGTAGGGGCGGACGACCCTGTCCGCCCGGCGGTACAACGTCGCAAATTGGTGTGCACCAATGCGGAACGGGACGTGTTGTGTGGTCGCTGTTTGCTGTGTGATTTTGCTGGTGCACCCTGCGCGGGCGGGGCAGAGCCCCGCCCCTACGGCGCGACCAGCAGTGCACCGAAAATCGAAATTCTTAAAAAATTCTGAAAACGGTTGATTTTTGAAGATTTTATGGTAAACTAACGTATAAGCAAAACTATCCTGGTTTTCATTTACCCATCAATGAAAGAGAGGTACATAACTATGAAAAAGACATTGAGCAGACTGCTTTCGCTGGCGCTTGTGCTGGCAATGGTCTGCGCCATGATCCCGGCAGCGATGGCGGCAAACGTCACCTCAGTCGCGGTCACGCCTACGACTGCAAGTCTCAAGGTCGGCGATGCATCGACAGGCAAAGCAACGCTGACGGCTACTGTTACTGCGGATGAAGGCGCTGACACAACGGTCACATGGGCTGCTTATTCCGGCGATTCCGGCACGACAGCCTCCGACATTGTGACGCTGACTCCTAATGATTCCGCTAACACAGTTGAGGTTACTGCCGTAAAAGCGGGGACGGCACGTATCGTTGCCACCTCTGATGGCGACACCACGAAAAGCGCAACTGCAACGATCACGGTTGCAGCGGCGGATTTGAGCGTTTCGATTGCCGCTGAGGGCAATAAGCTGGCGTATGCTGTTGGCGAGACGATCAAACTGACGGCAACCGCAAGCGGCGCTTATGGCGACGGCACATATTCTTATCAGTGGTATCTGGGCGACGCGGCGATTGGCGGCGCTACCACGGCAACACTCACGCTTATCGATGTTAAAACCGCCAACGCTGGCAACTACAAGTGCCATGTGGTTTCTACTGATAAGACTGACAGTGCTAAGAAGGTCGAGAAGGATTCAAGCGCTCTTGCAATCACTGTGACAGAGGAGCTTGTTGCTTCCGTTGCAGCCAAAGGCAATAAGCTGGCGTATGCTGTCGGCGATACAGTCGAACTGACGGCGACCGCAAGCGGCGCTTACGGTGACGGCACATATTCTTATCAGTGGTATCTGGGCGACAGCGTTATTGGTGGCGCAACTTCGGCAACGCTCCAGCTTACCAATGTTAAGACCACCGATGCTGGCAGCTACAAGTGCTATGTGACTTCCACCGACAAGACAGACAGCACCAAGAAGATCAGCGAATTTTCAAATGCTGTTGCTATTACGGTGAACGCCAAGCAGTATCGCATCCAGTTCACGTCGAAGCCTGCCTCCATCAAGGCTGGCAGCGCCGGTACGCTGATGGTGCAGGTGCAGGAATCTGCGGACGGCACGACCTATACTGCCTATCAGACTGCGGTCAGCGTCAGCTTCTCCGTGGTTTCCGGCAGCACATATGGTCATGTGGCAAATGACAGCGTGACCAGCAACTCTACCACAGGCTACGCCAGCAACACGCTGTACGGCGACGCAAAGGGTACGGTGACCGTCCGTGCGACCATTGCCAACCCGGCGGGCGGCAGCGCGCTGACGGCGGATGCGACGGTAAGCATCCTCGGCACTTCGGCGGCAGAGGACATCTACTATGATTCCGATTCCGACGGCTATGCGGTCTTTGAGGGCTATGACTTCTATAAGGCTGTTTGGGACGCTTCCGGCTCTACGCTGAAGTATGTGCTCTTCAGCTCCCCGGTCGGCGGCACGCTGTATAAGACCGATGACGATACCTCCGTCAGCAATAAGGTCAGCAGCAGCACCAGATGCTACTACAACAGCTCCACCGGCGTGGATCTGGACGAGGTTACGTTTATCGTGGACAGCGACAGAAACAGCCACTATGTGGACTACACTGCGTATTCCTCCACCGGCAATGAGCTTGCGTCGGGTCGTGTATACATCGATGACGACGGCTCTGTGACCGGCGACATCACCTACTATGTGGATTCTGAAGAAGTGGTCACGCTGGACGAGGACGATTTCCAGGACTTCTTTGAGGATGAGTACTCCAACGGCGATCTGGACTTTGTGAAGTTCAAGACCGGCGAAGCCACCAATTATGGCACGACCACGTATGGCTATCTGTACGAGACCGACGAGACCAGGGCGAGCAAGGTCTCTTCCAGCGCGAAGTATTATTATGACGCATCCTCCTCGCAGGACGCTCTGGATGAGGTCGAGTTCCGTGCAGGCACGAAGAGCTCCGACTATATCGTGAAGATCCCCTTCACCGCCACCGGCGATGACAAGAACGGTCGTACCCGCACGGTCGATGGCACGCTTGTCATCAAGGTCAATGACGACGGCAGCAGCGATGAAGAGATGACCTACTATGTGGATTCTGAGGATACCGTCGCGCTGAGCGAGGACGATTTCGAGGATTACTTCCTGGATGAGTACAAGGACGGCGAGCTGGATTATGTCAAGTTTGACATCGGCGAAGCCAAGAACTACGGCACGAGCGCCTACGGCTATC
>CALACZ010000007.1 GCA_937890735.1 uncultured Bacillota bacterium | reverse complement strand
CGCGCGCTTTGGAGCTGCCCTTGTAAAATTTCATCTTGACGTGCGGCAGCTCCTCTTCGGGGATGCCCACGCCGTAGTCGCGGATGCGGATGACGACGTTCCCATCCTCTTTTGCGATGGACGCATCGATCTTTTTGCCGTCGCCGCCGTGCTTGGCGGCATTATCGAGCACGTTCAGGAACACCTGCCGCATCCGCGCCACGTCGCATGGGATCTCGCCGATGGACGCGTCGGGCGGGGTGTAGTTGAGCGTGATGCCCTCCTGCCGCAGGCGGCTGCCGTACATGAACACGGTGTCCTCAAATTCCGCCAGAATATCGGATTTTTCGACCCGAAGGGTAAAGCGCCCGTTCTGCATCCGCGTAAATTCCAGCAGCTCCTCGACCATGCCGGTGAGCCTGCGCGCCTCGCGCAGGATGATGAGCACGCCGCGCCGGACCTCGGGGTCGAGATTCTCGGCAGACAGGAGCGTTTCGCTCCAGCCGGAGATGGCGGTGAGCGGCGTGCGCAGCTCGTGTGAGACGGACGAGATAAATTCGGACTGCGTTTTTTCCGAGCGGCTGATCTTCAGCGACATATCGTTGATGGTGTCAGCAAGCTCGCCGATCTCGTCGTCAAAGCGCTTGTTGATCTGCACGCCGTATGACCCGGCGGCGATGCGCTTGGCGGTAGCGGTGATCTGCGAGAGCGGCTCTAAAATGGAGCGGATAAAGTAGCTGCTGACGAAGAAAATAAGCGCCACGAATACCAGCCCCACCAGCACCGCGAGCGCCGCAATGCGCATGACCTGACGATCGACCGTTTCCAGGCTTGCGATGTACCGCAGCACGCCCACGACCGCGCCATCGGAGTAAACGAGCGGACTGGACACCGCCATCACGCGCTGCCTGGTCTGGCTGTCTGCCCCGCTGAAGGACGCGGCGCGCCCGTTTTGCAGCGCCTCCGTCACATCCGCGCTGCGGACCGACACGCCGGGGCGCTGCCCGTCGGACGAGGCGAGCAGTTCGCCGGCAGGACTGATGAATTGCAGCTCGATGCCCTCGCCTTCGTCATACGTCTGCGACAGGCGGATGCAGGTCTGATAAAATTCTGAATAGTCGCGGTCGGAGTAGCTGGCAAAAAAGCTGCCGGTCGTTTTGGCTTTTGTCTCCAGGCTTGCGCGGACGGAGGTGTAGTAATACGCCGCCATGGAGAGCGTGACGATCAGCACGCACAGCAGCACCAGCACCACCATGATGCTGACGTTGTTGAGAAGCCACCGCTTTTCAAGCCCCGTGATCTTTTTGAGCCGGAACTCCGGCTTGCGAATCTGCGGCTTTTTCATGACGCTCTGCTCACGCGCCCCACTTGTAGCCGTAGCCCCAGACGGTGGTGATGTAGGTGGGGTTCGCAGTGTCGTCCTCGATCTTGATGCGAAGCCTGCGGATGTTCACGTCCACGATCTTGAGTTCCCCGTCATAATCGCGCCCCCAGACGGCGGCGAGAATGTCCTCGCGCGAGAGCGCCCTGCCGGGGTTCTGCATGAACAGCTTCATGATGGCGTATTCCACCTGCGTGAGCTTGATACGCCTGCCCTCTTTGTCGAGCGTGCGGTTGCGCGTGTTGAGCACGAACGGACCGTGGCACAGCTCCACGCTGTCGGCGGTGGGGTCGTTTCCGATGCGGCGGTAGAGCGCGTCGATGCGCGCGGTGAGCTCCGCAGGGCTGAAGGGCTTGGTCATATAATCGTCCGCGCCGGTCATCAGACCCGTGATCTTGTCCATCTCCTGGCTGCGGGCGGTGAGCATGATGATGCCGATCTTTTTATCGGTGGCGCGGATATTGCGGCAGACCTCAAAGCCGTCGATGTCCGGCAGCATGATGTCCAGAATGGCAACGCCGACGTCCGGGTTCTGGCGGAGCTTTTCCAGCGCCTCCGCGCCGGTGCCGGCCTCCAGCACCTCATAGCCCGCGCGGCGGAGATTGATGACGACGAAGCTGCGGATGTTGACCTCGTCCTCCAAAATCAGAACTTTCTTCATTGCAGATTCCCCTTTATCTTCTGCCGGGTGTCCGGCGAAACGTGTTAAAATCGCTGATCCATATTCCAATTTAAAAGTATACCATAAAATTGCACGGCTGTGTAGCGGGCACGCGGATTTTTCACAGATTATTTAAGAACCACGCTGTCAGCCCCCAGAAGGCTGCGCAGCTCGTCCAGCATGACATCCTCCGGCCGGCACGTGCCCCCCATCTGCGTGCGGGTGTCGGCGTAAAAGAGGACGGTACGGCTTTTCCCGGGAAACATTTTGAGAATGGCGAGCGTTTTGCGCGCCTCGGGCGCGGACTGCGACGGCACGCGCAGATAGAGCGTGCGGAAGTCCGGCAGCGGACGCGCGGGCTGCGCGGGTCGCTGCGCAGGCAGCGGGTCAGCTTCCAGCTCCGCCAGCTGGCGGGCAGCGTTTAGCACGATCTGCGGGTCTTTATCGTCGCGCACGGAGATGCGCCCCTGCACCACCACGGCGGCGTTTTCATGCAGATAGCTGCCGAACTGCCCCAGCGCGTTGGAAAAAACGAGCAGTTCGATCGCGCCCGTGTCATCCTCCAGACGGACGTACGCCATCATGGAATGATTCTTGGTCGTTTTCATCTTGACCGTCTGCACGATCCCGGCGACGGTGACGCTCTGCTCATCGCGGAAGCTGCCGCCCTCTTCGGTAAAGCTCTCCATGATCTGCCCGATCGGCGCGGCATGTACGGCGGCGAGCAGCGGTCGGTACTCATCCATCGGGTGACCCGACAGATACAGCCCCGTCGTCTCCTTTTCAAGCGCCATCAGCTCCTGGCGCGGCAGCTCGGGAAGGTTGGGAATATGCACCGCCGGCAGCGGGTCGGACGATTCCTCTAAAAATCCCCCGAACAGGTCGAGCTGCCCCTCCACATTTTTGCGGCGGCTGGCGGTGACGGAATCGAGCACCGTCTCGTAAATTTGCAGCATCTGCGAGCGGTGCAGCCCAAAGCAGTCGCACGCGCCGGATTTGATGAGATTTTCGAGTGCGCGCTTATTGAGGTCCGTGCCGCACATCCGGCGGCAGAAATCCTCCAGATCGCGGAACGCGCCGTTTTCCGCGCGCTCTGCCATGACCTTCTGGATAAAGCCGCGCCCGATATTTTTGATCGCCGCCAGACCGAAGCGGATGCCGCCCGGCGTGACGGTAAAGTAGTCGTTCGATTCGTTGAGATCAGGCGGCAGCACGGGAATGTCGCACGCCTTGCACTCGACGATATACTCCGAAATTTTCACGGAGCTGTCGAGCACCGACGTCATGAGCGCCGCGAGATATTCCTTGGGATAGTGGCACTTGAGATACGCCGTGTCGTAGCTGACCTTGGCATAGCAGACGGCGTGCGCCTTATTAAAGGCGTAGTTTGCAAAGTCGATGATCTCGTCGTAAATGTCGTTGGCGGTCTGCTCCGGCACGCCGTTTGCGATCGCGCCGCAGATATTGCGGGACGGATCGCCGTAGACGAATGCCTTGCGCTCTGCCATGATGACCGCCTGCTTCTTTTTGGAGATGGCGCGGCGGACGTTGTCCGACTGCCCGAGGCTGAAGCCGCCGAGCTTGCGGAAAATTTCGATGACCTGCTCCTGATAGACGATGCAGCCGTAGGTCACGGCGAGGATCGGCTGGAGCAGCGGATGCTTGTAGCGGATGGTCTGCGGATTGAGCTTGTTTTTGATAAAGCGCGGGATGGAGTCCATCGGACCGGGACGGTAAAGCGCCACGATCGCCGTTACATCTTCGATGGACTGCGGCTTCATGCTGACGCAAACGCCCGTAATGCCGGACGATTCAAGCTGGAACACCCCCGACGTCCTGCCCTCGGAGAGCATGGCAAACGTCGCCGCGTCGTCGTTCGGGATGGTGCGCATATCAAAATCCGGCTCGCGCTTGCGGATGTCCTGCACGGCGTTTTCGATGACCGTGAGGTTGCGCAGCCCCAGAAAGTCCATCTTGAGAAGCCCCAGCTCCTCGAGCGTGGTCATGGTGTACTGGGTGACGATGGTGTCGTCATTCGTTGAGAGCGGGACGTAGTGATACACCGGCTCGCGCGTGATGACAACGCCCGCCGCGTGCGTGGAGGTGTTGCGCGGCATCCCTTCGAGGGCGCGCGCGGTGTCGATGAGCGTTTTGACGCGCTCGTCGCCGTCGTACATCTCTTTGAGCTGCGGCGAGACCTTCAGCGCTTCGTTCAGCGTGATATGTAGCGTGTTCGGCACGAGCTTTGCCACCACGTCCGTCTCGGCGTAGGAAAAATCCAGCGCTCTTCCCACGTCGCGGATCGCGCCGCGCGCCGCCATTGTGCCGAACGTGACGATTTGCGCAACGTGATCCTCGCCGTATTTGCGGCGCACATAGTCCACGACCTCACCCCGGCGGGTGTCGCCGAAGTCCATGTCAATATCGGGCATGGAGATACGCTCCGGGTTCAGGAAGCGCTCAAAATAGAGGCTGTACTGCATGGGATCGATGTCGGTGATGTAGAGCGTGTACGCGACCATCGACCCGGCGGCGCTGCCGCGCCCGGGACCGACCGGGATACCGGCGTCCTTTGCAAAGCGCACAAAATCCGACACGATGAGAAAATAGTCGGTAAAGCCCATTTTCTCGATCATGTCGATCTCGTATTCCAGCTGCTTTTTATATTCCGCTTGCGCGTCCGGGTAGCGGGCGGCAAAGCCCTTGGCGCAGAGCTCCCTGAGGTACGTCAGGCTGTCATAGCCCGCCGGGAGCTTAAATTCCGGCAGATGATACTTGCCGAACGTGAACTCCACGTTGCAGCGCTCGGCAATGCGGACGGTGTTTTCAAATGCCTCGTCCTCATTCGGGAACAGGCTGCGCATCTCGTCCTCGGATTTGAGGTAAAATTCCTCGCTGCCGAAGCGCATACGGTCCGGGTCTTCCACGGTCTTGCCCATCTGGATGCACATGAGCACATCCTGTGTGCGCGAGTCCTCTTTTTTGAGGTAATGCGCGTCATTCGTCACAACGAGCGGCAGACCCGTCTCGCGTGCAAGGCGCAAGATCTGCGGATTCACGGCGCGCTGCTCGGCAAGCCCGTGATCCTGAAGCTCCAAAAAGAAATTGCCCTCGCCGAAAATTTCGGCGTATTCCAGCGCGGATGCCTTCGCCGCCTCGTAATCGTCATGCAGGATGCACTGCGGAATACGCCCAGCAAGGCACGCCGACAGCGCGATCAGCCCCTCGTGGTGCGACCGCAGCAGGTCCAGATCGACGCGCGGGCGGTTATAAAAGCCCTCCACATACGCCTGCGAGACCATGTAGCAGAGATTATGATAGCCCGTCTCGTTTTCACACAGGAGCACGAGGTGATAGCTCTCGCGGTCGAGTGAATGGACCTTATCAAAGCGCGTGCGCGGCGCAACATAGACCTCGCAGCCAATGATGGGCTTGATACCCGCCGCCTTTGCCGCCTTGTAAAAGTCGATCACGCCGTACATATTGCCGTGGTCGGTGATGGCGACCGCTGACTGCCCCAGCTCCTGCACGCGCGGGATGAGGTCGCGGATGCGGCACGCTCCGTCGAGCAGACTGAACTCGGTATGAACATGGAGGTGGACAAATCCCATGGCGTACTCCCCTATTGCGTTCCGGCAAGCTCCACGAGCTTGCGCATACGGTGGTTCATGGCGGACTTGGAAACGGGCGGATCGGACTGCCCGGCAAGCTCGGAAAGCGTCGCCTCCGGGTTTTTGAGCCGCAGCTCCGCCGTGCGGCGCAGCTTTTCGGGAAGCTCCTGAAACTGCCCGGATTTTTTGAGCTTGCGGATCGCGGCGACCTGCTCGATGGAGGCGTCCACGACCTTGGTGAGGTTCGCCGTTTCGCAGTTGCAGCGGCGGTTGACCCCGTTTCGCATATCTTTTTCGACCTTCGCCTGCAAAATGCCCATCGCGCACACCGGCGCGCCGATGGCGGTGAGAAAATCGGCAATGGTATCGCTCTGCTTAAAGTACAAAATGCCGCTGCCGCCGCGCGAGAGCGCTTTGGGATAAAACCCGACGTCCAGCAGCAGCGCGCACGCCTCCAGACTCACCTTGTGGTGCGACGTGATGAGCTCCAGATGGTAGCGCTTGGCGGGGTCGGTGACCGAGCCGCCGGCTAAAAACGCGCCGCGCAGGAACGCGAAGCGGTCGGCGTCCTCCTCCAGCACGCCGAAGTTGACGTGCAGCGTGACGCTGCTTTTGGCGCTCACGCCAAAAGCGGAGAAGATATGCGCGATCTTTTCCTGCGATTCGATCAGGAATATCTGCTTGCCGCCGGACGCGCCGTCGGGCAGCGTGTCAAATTCCACGCCGAACGCTTTTTTGAACAGCCGCGGCAGGCGCGCCGCAAAATCCTCGGATTCCGTGACAATGCGGATAAGGTGCGGCGAGAAGGTATTGCAGTAGAGCAGCACGCCGTAGCTCTCGGCAATGGCGGCGGAGCGCCGCGTGATGGGAATGCGGCACAGCTCCGCTTTACAGTTGGAGGAAAACGACATACGCGTCTCCTTTCTATCTATCAAATGCGTCCGATGTCTCTGTGGCTGATGGTGGTCGTATAGCCGCGCTTGGCGGTAAAATCGGCGATCGCCTGCGCCACGGCGACGGAGCGGTGATGCCCGCCCGTGCAGCCGACGGAGATGACGAGATTCGTCTTGCCCTCTTCCAGATACTGCGGCAGCGTCATGGCAAGCAGCTCCTGGAGCTTTTCCATATAGTCGCGCGTCTGCTGATACTGGAACACAAAGCTGCGCACGGGCTCGTCCAGCCCGGTCTGGTCGCGCAGCTCCGGGATGTAATAGGGATTGGGCAGGAAACGCACGTCGAACACGAGGTCGGATTCCAGCGGCAGACCGTGCTTAAAGCCGAAGGAGATGACGCGCACGTTCATCGCACGCTCGTGAACGCCGCCGTCCACCAGATCGATGAGCAGCCCGCGGAGCTTGCCGGTGGAGAGCACGGATGTGTCGATGACCACGCCAGCGCGGTTGCGGATGGGCTCGAGCAGCGTGCGCTCGCGTTCGACCGCCTGCAAAAGCGGCGTGCCGTCGCGCATGAGCGGGTGCAGGCGGCGCGTCTCCTTAAAGCGCTTGATGAGCACGTCGGTCGTGGCTTCCATAAACAAAATGGAATAGTGCAGCTTCATCTCGTCCAGCGCGTCGAGCGCGCGGAAGAGCGTGTCGAATGTGAGGCTGCCGCGCACGTCGGTCACGAGCGCGACCTTTTCATAGCGTCCCTTTGTCGCAAGGCAGAGCTGCGCGAACTGCGGGATCATTTCAGCCGGCATATTGTCCACGCAATAAAAGCCCAGGTCCTCCAAAATCGCCGCCGCCTTACTCTTGCCAGCGCCGGAAAGTCCCGAAACAATGATAAACTGCATATCCCTCACCTACCAGATGCGAATTTCCGGTTCCAGCCGCACGCCGGTGCGGTCTAAAACCGTCTGCTGTACGTCCTGAATGACTGCCTGAACATCCTGCGCCGTCGCGCCGCCGAGATTTACGATGAAGCCCGCGTGCTTTTCCGAAACGCAGGCGCTGCCGCGCCGATAGCCGCGAAGCCCCGCTTCGTCGATCATTTGCGCGGCATAGCCCGTCTGCGGGCGCTTAAAGGCGCTGCCCGCCGATGGCAGGTCCAGCGGCTGGCTGGCGCGGCGCTTTTGTATCAGCTCCTGCATCCGCGCGCGGATGGCGTCCGGGTCTGCGGGCGTGAGCGTGAACTCCGCCCAGAGGATGATCGCGTCCAGCGTCTCAAAAACGCTCGTGCGGTAGCCGAATCGCAGCTCCTCCCCGCAAAGCTCCCGCGTCTCGCCGTCCATCGTCATCACGCCCACGCGGCGGCAGACCTGCGCGATCTCGCCGCCGTATGCGCCCGCGTTCATATACACGCCGCCGCCGACCGTGCCGGGGATGCCGTGGGCAAATTCCAAGCCGGACAGCCCCAGATCGCGCGCGTACACCGCCACCTGCGCGAGCGTCTGCCCTGCCATGGCGCGGATGGTATTCTGTTCATGCAAAAGCCCCGTCAGCGCGTCTTTTGTACACAGCACAACGCCGTTCGTGCCCGCGTCGGGCGCGAGCACATTCGTCCCCGCGCCGAGTATGCGCGGCTGCACGCCGAGCGTCCGGCACGCGTGCAGAAGCGCCGCCAGTTCCTCGGCGGTTTTCGGCTGCGCAAAGCAGTGCGCCGGTCCGCCGATGCGAAACGACGTATGCCGCGCCAGCGTCTCACCGGGCAGCACGCGCACAGTTGGGCACGCCGCGCGCAGCGCGTCAAAAAGAGCAGTATCCTGAGTCATAAACGCCTCCGTGCGTACAAGTACTACTATCATATCACACACGCCCCAAAAAGAAAACACGGCGCGAAAAAAAATCACACCGCGGCGTCTGCCGCGGTGTGGCGAAGGTCAGAGAATTTTGTCGTCGCGCAGGAATTTGCACATCTGCGCCACACGCGCGTCCCACGAGCAGCCGCGTCCGGCAGTCATGCGGGCAGCGCGGCGCTCCGGCAGATCGTCGAGTAAACTCTCGGCGCATTTGACCGAAAATTCCTCGGGATTGGTGGCGACCTGAATGAGCGGCGCGTACTGCATCACCTGCTCCGGCTGGGGCGTAGAGACGATGGGACGCCCGGTGGCGAGGTATTCGTAGAATTTGAGCGGGCTCACATCCCGGCTGAGGGCGTTGTCGGCAAACAGATTCAGGCACGCGTCAAAATGCGCCAGATACTGCGGCAGCAGCTCGTTGGGCTTGAGACCCAGAAAATAGACGTTTTTCAGCGTCCGCAGCACGTCGAGCTTCGCGCCCGGCTTTTCGCCGCCGATGAACACAAAGCTCCAGTCCGGGTGCGCCTTGGCGGCAGCTTCCACATAGCCGTACTCCACGCACGGCTGAAGCGCACCGACAAAGCCGAAGATCGGGTGCGGGATGTCCTGGAGGTCGGGCGGGGTGGGCTGCTCGTCGTTCGCCTGTGCAAAGCGCTCGTAATTCGCACCGTTGGGGATGAAGGCGGTCTTTTCATTCGCCGCCTTCAGACGCTCCGCCAGCGGCTCGGCAGTGGCGAACACGCGGCTGCACTTGCCCGCCAGCTCCAGCTCCATCGCGTCTACGAGCTTCGGGTCCATCAGCCCGCCGTAGGCGGAGTGACGATCCACACAGTCATAGACGAGCGCCGCGTGCGGGATGTGATCCACGCAGTCGCAGCAGACGGGCGAATAGACCCAGAGGACGGCGTCCTCAAAGCCGTGCTGCTTCATCTTTTTGCGGATGAACGCCGCCGCGCGGCGCTGGTTGAGCTTGTTGATCAGGCGGCTCTTGTAGAAAAACGGCAGCACGGGCGGCAGGCTGTAGACGGTGATATTCTCCTGCGGCTTGTCGCCTTTTTTGTGGTATTTTGTGAGCTGCTTCCACGCGGACTTGTCCTTAAACGGCGCGATGAGGCTGACCGCCGGGTCAAAATACAGGATTTCCGCGTCCGGCAGGCGGCTCATCACCTGCTGCTTGCGTGTGGGGATGGGATACCACGGCGAGGTGGCAAGACAGACGATCTTTTTCATGTCGTTTCCTCCAAAAGCTGCCGCGCCACGGCGGCGTTTTCCTGCGCCAGCGCGTGCAGATGCGCCACGCTGTACGGCTCTCGCTGCGTGAGCGCCGCATCGATCTGCGCGCGCAGCGCGTCTGCTGTCACGTCCGCAAAGTCGATGCAGTGCTTCTGCCCGATGTAGTGCATAAAGCCCGTGACCTTGGGGTCATACGACAGCGCCACGAGCGGCGTTCCGACGCTGGACGCAAAAATGAGCGTGTGCAGACGCATGGACACGACGAGCTTCATTTTCTGCATCATGCCGATGATATACTGCTCGTCCTGCGGGGTGGAGAGGATGAAGTTTTTGCAGCGCAGCGCCTCGGCGACGCGCCGCGAGGGCGGCAGGTCACGCTCCGGCTCCAGGCAGAAAAAGACGGGTGTGAGTCTGTATTTTTGGTTTACATAATTTGTGGCGTCGACCAGCGCCGGGAATTTTTCGTCAAAGCCCTGCCACGGGCGCAGGACGAACAGCGCGTACTGCCCTGCCGGGTCAAGCCCGTTTCCGAGCAGGAAGCTGTCCACCGCGCGCTCGCTTCCGGGCGTGAGCAGCAGCGCCGGGTCGGCGGTCACATAGACCTTCGGGCGCGTCACGCCCATCGCCTGAAGCTCCTGCGCGGATAAGTCCTCGCGAAGCGTGATGGCGTCCACGCAGCGGTTCATCACGCGCGCGGCGGCGCGGCGGTTCGCCGGGACGTTCACAGGACCGATGCCGCAGCCATACATCAGCACGCGGCAGCCCGCGAGCTTTGCCAGCCGGATACTGGCGAGGTAATATTGCAGCGAACGCGTGCTCGTCTGATCCTGAATGAGGCTGCCGCCGCCGTTAATATAGAGCTTGGTGCGGCACATCCGCGGGTAAAATGCGAACGGGTCAAAAACGTGCACCGAGTCCACATGATAGCGCAGGCGCGTCTGCATGGGGTCGTGCGAGAGCACGCAGATGGGCATATCGCGGTCAATGGCGCGCATCTGGCGCAGGATTGCTTTCAGGATCGCGTCGTCCCCGGCGTTGCCCTTGCCATACGCGCCGCAGATCATCACACCGGCGCGCTTCTGCTTTCCGGCGCGCGCGCGGCGGAGAATGGTCTCGTAGATCTCGATCTGGTGCGCGATGGTCGCGTCGATGGAGAATTTTTCGGACGCGCGCTCGTATAGGCTCTCGGCAAGCTGCCGCCGCAGCGCGGCGTTTTGCGCGAGCGCAGTGATGTGCGCACTGAGCGCGTCCACGTCGCGCGGCTCAAACAGCAGCCCCGTCACGCCGTTTTCGATCAGATACGGCACGCCGCCGACGTTTGACGCGATGGTCGCGCAGTGCATCCGCGCGCCCTCGGTGAGGGCATACGGGAACGTCTCGGACAGGGACGTGAGCGTGTTCACATCCAGCGCGTTATAAAAGCTGTCCATATCGGACTCCCAGCCCGCAAATACATAGCTTCCCGCCGGGCAGATGTCCCTTGCCAGCGCCTCCAGCTCGGCGCGCTGCTCGCCGTCGCCCGCGATGATGAGGCGGATATTGCTTGCCGCCGCCGCGCTCTTGCCGAACGCGCGGATGAGCGTGCCGATGTCCTTCACCGCAGAGAGCCGCGCCGCAATGCCGTACACCACGGCGTTTTCGGGGAGGCTCAAACCCAGTGCCGCGCAGTATTCCTCCCGCGTTTTCGCGGGCACACGGGGCGTAAAATCGACGCCGTTATAAATGGAAAACATCGTCTGCGGATCAAAGCCGCGCGAGATGAGCAGCTGCGCCATCGCGTCGGACACGCCGATGTGATAGTCAAACAGCCGCAGCGCGACGGTGTTGATCGTGCCGTAGGTCAGACGGTGCAAAGGTCTGCCGAGATAGTCCAGACGGTAGTCGCTGTGTACCGTTGTCACGATGGGCACATGAATTTTCCGGCGCAAAATTGCGCCCGTCATATTCGCGCGTGAGCCGTGGCAGTGAACGATCTCATAGCCATCGCGCCGAATTTCCTCCGTGAGGGCGCGGATGGTCTGCCGAATGCCGCCGGAGAGAATTTCGGTGTCAATGCCAAGCTCCCGTGCCTCGTCGGCAAACGGTCCGTCAGTGAAGCAGACGAGCCGGACGGTCTGCGTTTTGCCCAGCCCTTCCAGCAGCGACAGGACGTGCGTTTTCGCGCCGCCGACGTCGCCGCCGGAGATGAGGGTGATAATTTTCATGCCTGTTTCCCCTATTTCATAAAGTCAGGCTTGTAACCTGGTGCAAAATCCGTTAAAATATGCTTTGTATGGCGTCATTATACCGCATAATCACGCCGGAATCAATCCAAAACGAATCTGGGAGGCAATCCATGAAGATCATTGACGAAAAAGGGCGGCTGTTCGGGAAGCTCAACCTGATCGACCTGCTCGTGATCGTGCTCATTCTGGCAGTCATTTTTGTCGCCGTGTGGAAGCTCGGCGGCAGCAAGGCGGCGGAAGCTGCGACGAGCGAGAAGCACACTTTGGAATACACCGTCCTGTTTGAGGACGTGCCGGCAGCCGTCTGCGACTTTGCCGCCACGCAGGAGGGCGCGCAGCTCACAAACAGCGGCAAGCTGCTCGATGCGCACATCGTCTCTGTGACCGATGTGCCGGGCGAGGACGGACACTTCACACTGTATGTGACCGTTTCGGCAGACGCGACCTACTCCGGCTATGTCTACAAGGTCGGCTCGCAGGAGGTCCGCGTGGGCTATGAGTATATCGTAAAAACGAGCGAATTTGAAATGACCGGCATCATCAGCGGTATGGAGGTCGGCGCATGACAGGGCTGCTGCAAGGAAGCTGCTTTGTGCGGCTTTTGCAGGCAATCGGCGCGTGGCTGCACCGCGTGGCAGGCGGCAGCGCCATCTTCGGCGCGATCGGGCGCTGCTGGCGCGCGAGTAAAACACGGGCGTTTTTCGTCCGCAGACTCGGTGCGCCGGACGCGTATGTTGAGAGTTCCAACGCTGCACGGCTGTGTACGCGGGTCAATACCCGCCTTTCCGGATGGAGCGCGCCGCGTCGCTGGTGGGAGGCAAGCCTCCTCTGCCGTATCTGGCGCGGGCTTTGCCGCGCACTTTCCAAGAGCCGCATCATCGGCTGGGCGTTCTCCGACGGGATGCAGGGGCTGATCTTGACGATCCTTGGCTGCTATGTCTGTATCGACTGGCTGCTGCGCGATGTTTTGCAGATCGCGCTGCTCGCGTCCGTGTGGGACGAGCTGCTGATCTTATTCTGCCTGTTCTGGGTCGTCTGGCAGCGCACGGGGCGCAGGACACCGCTTGCCATCGGCGCAAATCCGCTCGACCTGCCGGTCGCGGTGTTTTTCGTGGTCGGGCTAGTGCTCATGAGCATCGTTGCCCCCTACCCCGCCATCCAACTCTCCGGCTACCGCGCGACGGTGCAGTATATCCTCTGGTTCTTCCTCATCACGCGTCTGGTTCAGAGTGACCGCGACTTTATGCGCGTGTATATCACGCTCTGCGCGGTTGCGTTCGTGCTGGCGCTGCACGGCATTTATCAGTATATCATCGGCGTGCCGATGCCCTCCAACTGGGTCGCTACGGCGGAGACCGCCGTGCGCACGCGCGTGTATTCCATCTTCGGCAGCCCCAACATCATGGGCGATTTTATGGTGCTGTTCGTGCCGATGACCGTTGCGCTGGCGTATCACACCAAACGCCCGGCGGCGCAGGCGTGCGCGTGGTTGGCGGCGATCGTGATGTGCGTGGCGTGCCTGTTTACGATGTCGCGCGGCGCGTGGGCAGCCATGGCGGCGGCGATTGTGGTGTTTATCCTGCTGGTCGATCGTAAGCTCTTCTGGCTGCTGCTGGCGGCGGCGTGCGTGCTGGTACTCGTCCCATTCGTGCGCACGCGCATCGGATTCCTGTTCACCGATGATTTTGTTGCCGCAAATACAAATGGCGGGCGTGCCGGACGGTGGGAAAACGGTCTTGCGCATCTGGAGAGCGTGGACCCCGTCACAGGCTTCGGGCTTGGAATGTTCGGCGGCGCGGTGGCGATGCAGAATCAGGTGCTCGACGGCGTGGACTACTTCTACATGGATAACTATTATCTGAAAATTCTCGTGGAAATGGGCTGGCTGGGGCTTGCGTCGTTTATCTTGATGATGCTCGGCATGATCGCGGCGGCGCTGCGCTCGCTCTACCGCACGGCAAAATACCGCCGCACGGAGGAAAAGCCGATGTATCCCCTCTGCGCCGGAATGTTCGCCGGTCTCGTCGGCGTGCTGGTGCACTGCTCCGGCGAAAATATTTTTGAAGAGCCATACATGATGGTCTACTTCTGGCTCATCGCAGGACTCCTCATCTGGGCAGGCTTTTTGCGAAAAAAACAGGCTGTAAGATAAGAAATACGCACCGCCAAGCTGGCGGTGCGTATTTTTATGAAATTTACTTCATCAGCTCGCAGACGAGGTCGGTATAATCGGACGGGTCGTCTACGGGAAGGTCTGCCATCAGAAGCGCCTGCGTGTAGAGGATGCGGGCGTATTTTTTCGCCTTTTCGGGGTCTTGTGCTACGGCAAGCTGCAAGGCGGCAAAGACGGGATGGTCGGCGTTCAGCTCCAGAATGCGGTCCGCCTTCATGCCCATGTCCGGGTTCAGGCGCTTAAAGTACTTTTCCATCTCAAAGCTCATGCCCTCGGCGGGCACGATGCAGACGGGATGGCTGCCGAGATTCGTGCTCAGGCGCACCAGCGAGACCTTGTCGCCCAGCGTCTGCTTCACAAACTCAAGCGTCGGCTTCGCCTGCTCCGCCTTTTCCTCGACCGCCTTCTTCTCCTCTTCGCTGGCAAGACCGAGGTCCTTTGCCGTAGCGCTGAGGAAATCGTGCCCGGCGTATTTTTGCAGCGTCTGCACGACGAACTCATCGACCTCGTCGGTCAGCAGCAGCACGTCGTAGCCCTTTTCTTTCAGCTGCTCGAGCTGCGGCAGCTGGGCAAGGCGCTCGCGGCTCTCGCCGCTGGCGTAATAGATATGCGGCTGCCCCTCCGGCATCGCGTCGGTGTATTCCTTGAGAGAAACGAGCTTATTTTCCTTCTGCGACCAGAACAGCAGCAGATCCTGCAAAACGTCCTTCTTTTCGCCATACTGCGCGACCACGCCGTATTTGAGCTGAAGCCCGAACGCGGCATAGACCTTCTCATATTTCTCGCGATCCTCCTTCAGCAGCTTCTCCAGCTCCTGCCGGATCTTCTTTTCCAGATTCGACGCCATGAACTTGAGCTGGCGGTCGTGCTGGAGCATCTCGCGGGAGATATTCAAGCTCAGATCCTGCGAATCGACCACGCCGCGCACAAAGCGGAAGCAGTCCGGCAGCAGATCCTCGCAGTGCTCCATGATCATCACGCCCGAGGAATAGAGCTGCAAGCCCTTCTTGAAGTCCTTGGTGTAGAAATCATACGGCGCTTTTGCCGGGATGTACAGCAACGCCTTGTAGGTCACCGCGCCCTCCACGCTCACATGGATGACGGCGGCGGGGTCTTCAAAGTCGTAGAACTTGTCCTTATAGAACTGGTTATACTCCGCCTCGGTCACGTCCTGCTTCGGCTTCTGCCACAGCGGGATCATGGAGTTGAGCGTTTCGACCTCTTCATACGTCTCGTATTCGGGCTTGTCTTTGTCACAGCCCTCCTTCATGCGCGATTTTTCCACGCGCATTTTGATCGGGTAGCGAATGTAGTCCGAGTATTTTTTCACCAGCCGCTCCAGCTCATAGGTTTGCAGGAAGCTGGAATATTTTTCATCGTCGGTGTCGTCCTTCAGGTGCATGATGACGTCCGTTCCTGCGCCCTCGCGCTCACAGGGCGTCATCGTATAGCCGTCCGCGCCGCTCGACTGCCACATCCACGCCTCGTCCGAGCCGTATTTTTTGGAGATGACGGTCACGTCCGCCGCCACCATAAATGCCGAGTAGAAGCCGACGCCGAACTGTCCGATGATGTCCAGATCCGGCTGCTGTTCCATGTCCTGCTTGAATTGCAGGCTGCCGGAGCGGCAGATCGTGCCGAGGTTATTTTCCATTTCGTCCTTCGTCATGCCGATGCCGTTGTCAGAAACGGTCAGCACGCGCTTCTGTTTATCCGGCTCGAGACGGATGGCAAAGTCGCTGCGGGACAGCCCGACTTTTTCGTCCGTCAGCGCCAGATACGCCAGCTTATCAATGGCGTCGGAGGCGTTGGAAATGATCTCACGCAGGAAAATTTCCTGATGCGTGTAGATAGAATTGATCATCAGGTCCAGCAGTCGCTTGGACTCCGCCTTGAATTGCTTTTTCGCCATAGTTTCACGTCCAGTTCGTTTGTATTAGCACTCAGTAACTCCGAGTGCTAACTGTATTATAGACTAAATACGCAAAAATGCAAGCCTTGCGGCAAAAATTCTTAAATCGTTCACAACTTCCCTTTTCTATCCGGCAAAAATATGATAGAATACAAGCGTTAAGTACCGAAAAGGAGCACGATATGATCACCATTTCCAATCTTGCCATGCAATTTGGCAGCGATGTTCTGTTTAAGAACGTAGACCTGCAATTCACGCCCGGCAACTGCTACGGCGTGATCGGCGCGAACGGCGCGGGCAAGTCCACGTTCCTCAAAATTCTCTCCGGCGAGCTTGAGCCCACCGCCGGCACGATCACCTTCCCGCCCGAGGCGCGGATGTCGGTTTTGAAGCAGGATCAGTTCCAGTACGACGAGTATACCATCCTCGACACCGTCATCATGGGCAATCAGCGGCTGTATGACGTGATGAAGGAAAAGGACGCGCTGTATGAACAGCCGGAATTTACCGAGGAGGACGGAATGCGCGCAAGCGAGCTGGAAGCGGAGTTTGCCGAGATGGACGGCTGGGAGGCTGAGTCCGACGCCAGCCGCCTGCTGCAAGGTCTGGGCATCCCCGTTTCGATGCACGGCGACCTCATGGCGAATACGGACGGGCGCGTCAAGGTGAAGGTGCTGCTCGCGCAGGCGCTGTTCGGCAAGCCGGACATCATCATGCTCGACGAGCCGACGAACAACCTCGACATCGACGCCATCGACTGGCTGGAAAATTTCATCATGGACTATGAGGACACGGGTCTTGTGATCGTGGTCAGCCACGACCGCCACTTCCTCAACACGGTCTGCACGCACATCGTGGACATCGACTACGGCAAGATCCGCCAGTATGTGGGCAACTACGACTTCTGGTATGAGTCCTCGCAGCTCATTCAGGCGATGATCCGCAATAAAAACAAGCGCAATGAGGAAAAAATCGCGGAATTGCAGGCGTTTATCTCCCGTTTTGCCGCCAATAAGAGCAAGAGCAAACAGGCGACGGCGCGCAGGCGCTTGCTGGACAAGCTCACGGTGGAGGAAATGCCCGCGTCCTCGCGGCGCTATCCGTTTGTGGGCTTTGAGCGCGAGCGCGAGGTCGGCAAGGACATTCTGTTCGTGACGGACGTCAGCAAGACCGTGGACGGCGTGAAGCTGCTGGATAAGGTCAGCTTCATCGTCGGCAAAAATGACAAGATCGCGTTCGTGGGCGAAAATGAGCTGGCGCAGACCACGATGTTCAAAATCCTCATGGGCGAGCTTGAGCCGGACAGCGGCAGCGTCAAATGGGGACAGACGGTCACAAAGAGCTACCTGCCGAAGGACAACAGCGAATATTTTGACGGCTGCACCGACAC
>CALACZ010000006.1 GCA_937890735.1 uncultured Bacillota bacterium | reverse complement strand
AGGAAGTCGCAGTACATCAGCTCGACGACCGCGCGGCCGCCGCACATGCAGTAGCCCACAGCCGTGCCGACGATGGCAGCCTCGGAGATCGGGGAGTTGAACAGACGGGAGTGTGGAATGACATCCATCAGACCACGGTAAACGGCATACGCGCCGCCCCAGTCACGCACATCTTCGCCATAGGCGACGAGCGTGGGATCTTCGTAGTACTTGTTGAACATCGGCTCGAAGATCGCGTCGCGGATGTTGTAGAGCTTCATGTCGGAGAACTTCTTGCCGTCCTTGTCGAACGCATAGCGCTCCTTCTTGGCAAGATCGACATAACGCTTGCAGTCCTCCTTCGGACCGGTGACGTTGATCTTCTGATCCGGCGCGCCCATGGAGCGGCGGGTCTCGTTGGAGAACATGAGGTTTGCAAGGTAATCGGGGTTCTTGTCGAAGTCAACGTACGGAGAGATCTCCTTGTCGTCGGCAGCCTTGCAGATCATGGTCATGCGGTCAGTGGTGTCCTGCAGGAGCTTTGCAAAGAACTCGTCGGACTCGACGCCCGCCTCGACCAGCGCCTCACGGAACTTGATCATCGGATCATGGCTGCGCCAATCCTCGATTTCCTCCTTGGTGCGGTAGGCGTTCTGGTCAGACGTGGAGTGACCGACCAGACGGTACGTCACGACGTCCAGGAACACAGGACCTTCGTTGTTCTTGATGAGCTCCATCTTGCGCTTGTACGCATCGATGACAGCCAGCGGATTCCAACCGTCCACACGCTCGGCGTGCATCTGGCTCGGCGTGATGCCGGCGGCAAGGCGTGCGGGCATACCGTATGCCATGGTCTCGCCCATGGTCTGACCGCCCATGCCGTAGAAGTTGTCAAAGATGTTGAAGATGATCGGCAGGCAGCCCTTGCGGCCTTCTTCCCACAGGGTCTTAAACTGATCCATGGCGGAGAAGTTCAGCGCCTCGTAAACAGGACCGCAGCCCAGGGACGCGTCGCCGATGTTGCAGACAACGACGCCCTTCTTGTCATTGTTCTTCTGATACAGCGCAGCGCCGGTCGCGATGGGCGCCGAGGCGCCGACGATGGCGTTGTTGGGGTAGATGCCGAACGGCAGGAAGAAGGCGTGCATCGAGCCGCCCATGCCGTGATGGAAGCCGTTCTCACGGGCAAAGATCTCAGCGACCGTGCCGTACAGCAGGAAGCGGATCGCCAACTCCTTGACGTCGGACGTATCAGCGAATTTCTTGACCGCCGCCAGCGTCTTGCCGCCGAGGAAGTTTTCCATGGTCTGCATCAGCTCTTCGTCAGACATCTTATAGATGCAGCTCAAGCCCTTCGACAGGATCTCGGAATGGCTGCGGTGAGAACCGAAGGTGATGTCGTCCTTATTCAGCAGGTATGCCTCGCCAACGCAGGATGCTTCCTGACCATAGCTCAGGTGCGCAGGACCGGGATAAGTGGTCTCGACGCCGTTGTAGTTCGCCTGCGTCTTGATCTGCGTGAGCATATGCTCAAATTCGCGGCAGATCGCCATGTCGCGGTAGATGCGGATGAGGTCTTCCTTGGTGTAGTTGCCCTCCTCCAGCTCCTGCTTAACGGTCTTGTTGTACTGGCAGACGGGAATATCTTCAAAGTGGATATAGCCGGGCTGGCGGACGGCTACGGGATCAATATACAAAGATTTCGGCATAATGAGCTCTCCTTCCTTCTCTTACTTCGCCATGAGGGTCATAAAGTTTTCCAGCGTCTTGCACAGCTCGCTCATGTAGCGGGCGGCGGGCGCGCCGTCGATCACGCGGTGATCCAGCGTCAGCGACAGACCCATAGCGGGGTAAGTTTCGATCATGCCGTCCTTGGCGGACTTGATCTTCGTCTGGATGTTGCAGACGCCGAGGATGCCGGTCTGAGGCGGGTTGATGACCGGGGTGAACGCTTCGCAGCCGAACGAACCGATGTTCGTGACGGTGAAGGTCGCGCCCTGCATCTTGTCGGGGCTGAGCGTGCCCTCGCGCGCTTCGGCGGCGAGCTTCTTCGCTTCCATCGACAGCTCCAGCAGACTCATCTGGTCGGCGTTAAAGATGGTGGGAACGATCAGACCGCGCGGCGTGTCGCACGCGAAGCCGAGGTTCACATGGGTGAAGTGGCGGACAACATTATCCTCGACCATGTTGGCGTTGAGGTCCGGGCAGGACGCCACGGTCTTGGCAACAGCGAACATGACCATATCGTTCAGGCTGATCTTGCCCATGGGCGCGTCGAGCGGCTTGAGCATCGCGCGGTACGCCTGGATCTGGGTGGCGTCGAAGGAGTACTGCTGCGTGAGCTGAGCCATACCCTGCAGGCTCGCCATCATGGACTTGGAGGTTGCCTTGCGGACGGCATTGAACTTCACGTCCTCAAACTCTGCCTCGGAAGCGGCAGCGGCGGCGGGAGCAGCATAGCTCGCGGCAGCGCCGGAGGCGATCAGAGCGTCGATGTCGCGCTCGATGATACGACCGTTCGGACCGGTGCCGGTAGCCAGCGCCGGGTTTACGTTGTTGGCAACAGCCTTTGCCATCGCGCGCGGCGAGATGGCAGCCAGCTCCGTCTTTGCAGCAGACGCGGCAGCAGCTTCTGCGGCTGCGGGTGCAGCAGTTTCTGCGGCTGCGGGTGCGGAAACCTCCGAGCCGGGTCTCAGGTGCTCGTAAGCGTCGCCGGGGTTGCCGATCGCACAGACGTTCTCCAGGCACGGCACTTCGTCGCCGTCCTCAAAGAACTTTGCCAGCAGCGTGCCGGAAACGGTGGACTCGCACTCGAACTCCGCCTTATCGGTCTCGTAGGTGAACAGAACGTCGCCGACGTTCACATGGTCACCCACGTTCTTCTTCCACTCGCCGATGATGCAGGACTCAACGGTGATGCCTTCCTTCGGCATGATGACTGCCTGCGCGCACGGACCTGCGGGCGCGGCAGCGGCTGCCTTGGCAGCGGGAGCGGCGGCGGCTTCGGGAGCGGCAGCAGGGGCTTCAGTCTGCGGGGGCGCGTTACGAAGTGCCGTAGTGTCTTCGCCGGGGTTGCCGATCGCGCAGACGTTCACGAGGCACGGAACCTCGTCGCCCTCCTGATAGAAAATGTCAATGAGCGTACCGGCAGCGGTAGATTCGCACTCGAACTCCGCCTTATCGGTCTCGTAGGTGAACAGCACATCGCCGACGTTCACATGGTCGCCGATCTTCTTTTTCCATTCACCGATGATGCAAGATTCGACCGTAATACCGGCCTTGGGCATCAATACGCCTTCTGCCATAGTGTTTTCAACTCCTAAATATTATTTAGATTTTTTTATTTATGCGCAAGCAGATACTTTTCGGCTTCGCCGCTCCACAGACCGTTGTGACGCTTGGTGATCTCAGCGAGCTTGGCAAACAGCGGATCGGTCTCGCCGAGCTTTGCAAAGTCGTTGATTGCCGTCAGCGGCAGGTCGATCTGCGTGTAGATGAGCTTCTTGCCGCCCTTGATGTTCGGCAGGTTCAGCACCGTGTCAACGACCGCGTTCAGACCGCCGATGTGGGTGATCATGGCGGCGGGGTTGATCTTGCCGGAGGTCATCATGGCGATGGCTTCCTTCATGTCGCTGGTGTTGCCGCCGGACGTGCCGACCAGGTGCGTGTAGAGGTAATGGACGTTGTAGAAATTGAACTCCGCCTTGAACTGGTTGTTCGTCGGACCTGCGAAAAAGTTGAGGCAGCCGTCAAAGCCGAGGATGTCGCCGCCCTGCTCCACAACGGGCTTCACAGGCGCAAAGCAGATGACGTCATTGTAGCCCGTGCCGCCGGTCAGCTCGCGCAGATACTCCGTGCCGCAGCCGGGCTTTGCGGTGTTGACGTAGTGCAGCTCGATACCGAGGCTCTTCGCGTGCTCCACGGTGTAGATGCTCTCGGCGCGGGCAAGGCGCTCGTCGTCAATATCGGTGACGACAAGCAAACTCGGACGACGGTCGCAGTGCAGAGCGTAGTCGATCGCGCCCAGACCCATCGGACCGACGGACGCCAGCAGCGCCATCTTGCCGCCCTCCACGATGCCCATATCGTGCTCATAAGAGCCCGCCTTGGTGTGGTACATGGCGTGGAACGTACCGATGATGCAGCTCATCGGCTCTGCCAGCGAGCCGTAGAAATAGGTGTCGGAATCGTAGGTCAGCAGGTTGTCGGTCAGCAGCGTTTCGATGGGGATGTTGGCATACTGGCTGTCGCCGCCGCAGTACGGATAGGAATAGCCGGGCGCCATCTGCGAGCCCTTGTAGAAATGCGCAGGCTGAATGGCGAAGCCCTGACCGGGCTTGTACTTATTCTTCCAGTTTTCGCCGACCTCGGTGATCACGCCGCAGAACTCGTGCCCGACAATGGTCGGATGCTCCGCCACGTCATCGGGAACGCGCTTATGCTCCGCACCCTCCACAGCAGCCTTGTAGGTGCTCATACAGATAGAGTCGGAAATGATCTTGACCTGAACATCGTCAGGACCTACCGGCGGCAGTTCGATCTCTTCCAGACGCAGATCCATTTTGCCATGGATTCGTACAGCTTTCGTCTTCATGTGCGATTTCTTCCTTTCTGAAATATCCGCATCGCGGATGGATTTACTGGTCAAAACATGGGTTTGTGTTGAATTGTATTGGATTCATCTGTATTGTACCGCATTCGGGGTATGATGTCAACGCATTTTCCCGTTTTAATTTGGATTTCCAACAGGTTTTCTGTGGTTTTGTCTGTGCCGGAATCGCCGCCGCAGCAGGGGCTGCAAGGCTTTTTCACGCCTCGGCGCTCCCCTGCTGCCGTCAAAAACAACACAATCCCACATTCTTGATCGTAAAAGCAGATCGGGATTGTGCAATTTGCCCGCCCGCGAAAAAAAGCACGCCGCGCGGAGAAATTTTCCCCGCGCGGCGAAAAAATTCAGTGTCTCTGCACAGCCTTGATGATGCGCGCGATGGCGGCGCTGAGCACGGCGTTGATGCCGAACTCCACAAAAAAATTGACGCCGATGACCGTCACGAACAGCACCGTCACGACGCTCCCCGTCCAGCCGTACACCGCCGCCATCTGCATGAGCGGCGTGCGCAGCGCCGTGAGCATCACGAGCGCAAAAACACCCGTGTTCACGATCGGGCAGACGATCGCCGCCAGGATGCACGCGAGCGTCTGTTTTTTGGAAAACGCGAGGTACACGAGCCCAGCGACCGCGCCGCACGCCGCGCCCTTTAAGAGGCACGTCAGCGCCGTCCAGAAGGGGCTGAATGACCAGAGCGTCGCCGTAAACACGTCCGAGCCGCTGATGCCGCCGGACAGCGCCATCACGCCGAATACCGCGCCCAGAAACGCACCCGCCCATGGTCCGAGCAAAATTGCCCCGATGACGATCGGCACGAGCACCAGCGAAAACGGGATCGGTCCGATCCGAAAGCTGCTGCCGATGAGCTGCAAAACGACGACGATCGCCGTCAGCAGCGCCAGGGATGTGAGTGTTACGATCTTGTTGTGGGTTTCCTTGTGATTCATAAAATTTCCTCCGCTCTCGCTCCGACACCTACGTTCGGATGCAATGCTTATTTGTGGGGAGCATGCACGATCCTCCCCTTTTATCAAAACCGTTTTGCACGGCAATGACCTGAATCAGGGAATTTCTTCTTCGACCGCCTGGTTGAAGTCCTCCGGCGCGCCGCTCTTCATGCTCTCCCACTGCTCGCGGGTGACTAAGATCTGACGCGGCTTTGAGCCCTCAAACGGTCCGACGACGCCCTTTTCCTCCAGCTCGTCCATAATGCGCGCGGCGCGCGCGTAGCCGAGCTTCAGCCGCCGCTGGAGCATGGAAACAGACGCCTGCCCCGTCTCCAACAGCACCTCCACCGCCGCCGGGGTCATCTCGTCGCCGTCCTGCTCCTCCGCCTCCTGTGCGGCAGACGGCGCAGCAGAACCCTTTCCGCCCTGCTCGGCGCGGCGCTCGATCTCCTGCTCGATCTCGCGGGAGTATTCGGGCGTGCTGTCCTGCTTGACGAAATCGACCACGCGCTGTACCTCGTCCTCCGTGATGAAGCAGCCCTGCACGCGGCGGGGCTTGCCCTGCCCGAGCGGGGCGTAGAGCATATCGCCCTTGCCCACGAGCTTTTCCGCACCGGCGGTGTCCAGAATAATGCGTGATTCCATCGCCGACGCCACCGCGAACGCAATGCGCGACGGGATATTCGCCTTCATGAGCCCCGTGATGACGTCCGCCGACGGACGCTGCGTCGCGATGACCAGATGCACGCCCGCCGCACGACCCATCTGCGCCACGCGGCAGATGGACTCCTCCACTTCCTTCGCGGCGACCAGCATCAGGTCCGCCAGCTCGTCAATGACCACGACGATGCGCGGCATCGGCTCATACTCGCCCGTGCTGCGGGCGACCTTGTTGAACGATTCCAGATCGCGCACGCCCGCGTCCGCCAGCGTGCGGTAGCGGCGCATCATCTCGGTCACGGACCATTGCAGCGCTCCCGCCGCCTTTTTCGGGTCGGTCACGACCGGGATGAGCAGGTGCGGGATCTTGTCGTAAACACGCAGTTCGACCATTTTGGGATCGACCATGATGAGCTTGACCTCATTCGGGCGCGATTTATAGAGCAGTGATACGATCAGGCTGTTCATACACACCGACTTACCAGAGCCGGTCGTACCGGCAATGAGAAGATGCGGCAGCTTCGCAATATCGCCCACGATCTGATTGCCGCCGATGTCCTTGCCGACGGCAAACGAGATGCACGATTTGCTGCGCTTAAACTCCGGCGAGTCGATGACGTCGCGTGCAAAGACGGTGGACACCGCGCGGTTCGGCACTTCGATGCCGACCACGGAGATCTTATCGGGAATGGCGGCGATACGCACACCCGACGCGCCGAGCGCGAGGGCAATATCGTCCGCCAGATTTGTGACCTTGGACAGCTTTGTCCCACGGCTCAGCTCCAGCTCATAGCGCGTGATGGACGGACCGCGCGTGACATTGATGATGTTCGCCTCAATGCCGAAGCTCACCAGTGTATCGCTCAGGCGCGCAGAGTTCTGGCGCATCTCCTCCGTGCCGTCTACGGTCTTGCCCGAGCCGCTCGTGAGCAGGTCGATCGGCGGGTAGCGGTACGCGGGCTTTTCCTCCTGCGCGCTCACCTGCTGGTCGATCTTTGCTGCCTCCTGCAAAACGTCGCTCTTTTTGATCTTTTCTTCGGTAAATTCCGGCGCGGCGGGCGCAGGTTCGACCGGCACGGGCGCGGGAGTTGGCGCAGGCGCAGGCTTCTCCGCAACGGGAGCAGCGGGCGCGGTGGGCGCTTCCACGGGCGCGTGATCGAGCACGAGCGGCGGCATCTGCTGCGCGCCGGTCTTGCCGCGCAGCGCCGGGTCAAATTCATCCAAAAGCGCGTCAAAGCGCTGCTTGTGCTCCGATTCGGTCTCCTGCGTCTCCTGCGGCTGCGATTGCGGCTGCGGGCGGCGCTGCTGCGTCAGAAATTCATCCGGCGAGACGGGGCGTTCGCCCTGTTTGCGCCGCGGCGCAGGCTGCGGCGCGGGCGATGCAGAGATCGTCTCCGCCGCGCTCCCCTGTCCGCCTGTCAGCGGGGGATCGTCGATCGGCAGATCGAACTCCGACCGCGCCGCGCGGCGCTCCGTCCGCTCGATCTGCTTCTGCGCAACGTGGTTGACGATCGTCTGCGCGGGATCGGGATGCTCGCGCTTCGGCTCGTCATACTCCGCGCGCGGACGGTTGCGGATCGCCGTAATGATGCCCGCGATGGTCATATTGAGCGTGGTGATGAGCTCCAGCAGCAGCGCCGCCAGCAGCACGATCGCCGCGCCGATGTTGCCGATGAGCACCATCAGCCCCTCGGCAAGAAGCCCCCCGAGCACGCCGCCGGATACATCGTCAATGCCCGCCTGCCACAGCGCCGGGATCAGCCCGTCCGAGCCGGCGGTCACGCCGCCCGTAAAAACGTGCACCAGCGCGCCGATGGTCACGCTCAGCAGCATCGCGCACGTCACGCGCAGCACCACCGGGCGTCCGTCATGCAGCAGCAAGATGATAAAGCCCATCAAAAGCGAAAACGGCAGTATGTACAGCCCCGCGCCGATGAGCCCCCGGAACAGGATTGACAGCACGTTCAGCCCCGGCGCGTCGATGCCGAAGCACGCCAGCGCCGCGCAGAGCCCCAGCAGCAGACACACCACCGCGCCGACCTCACGCCGGATGGGGCGCTTTGCCTTTGCCGCACGCTTGCCGCCGCGCTGCGGCTGCTTTGCAGCGTTGCGCGCGGCAGCCGATTTTTTCGTCTGTTTTCTGGATGCCATTTTAGTTCACCTCATGCCACGAGCGACAGGATCAGCGTCACCAGACCCGCGCCCCAGCAGTAATATGCAAATCCGCCGAACCGGCTGCGCTGCATCAGCATCCGCAGCAGATAAATGGCGAGATACCCCGACACGAATGCAACCGCCACGCCTACGAGATACATCGGCAGATACGACCAGTCGATGCCCGCCGTGACGGCGTCCACGAACGACAGGATATTTGCCCCCAGCACCGCCGGGATGGAAAGAAGAAACGAAAACCGCACCGCAAAGCTGCGGTCAAAGCCGCACAGCAGCCCCGCCGTGATCGTCGTCCCGGAGCGGGACAGCCCCGGCACAACGGCGATCGCCTGCGCTACGCCCACGATGAGCGCGTCCATGCCGGTGGCGCTCCTGAGATCCTTGTTCCCGTGCCCCGCGCGATCCGCCCAGAACAGCAGCCCGCCCGTCACGAGCAGCGCAAATCCGATAAAAAACGTGTTATTATACAGCGGCTCGACGTATTTTTTGAGAAACACCATCACTCCGAGCGGCAGCGTAGCGATAATGAGGAACGCCAGCATCCGCTTCTGAAGCCCGTCGGGCTTTATGCCGCGCGGACGGCGCTTCAGGTGCAGCGTATAGAGCGCCTCCATAAATACGCCCCGCACATCCTGCCAAAACGCGAGGATCACCGCCGCAAGCGTGCCCAGATGCAGCAGCACGTCAAAGAAAAGCTGATCCTCCGGGATGCCGATGCGCAGAAAATTCTGCAAAATTGCCAGATGCCCCGAGCTGGAGATCGGGAAAAATTCCGCCAGCCCCTGTACCAGTCCCAACAATGCGGCGCTCCAATATGTCATACGCGCTCCCTCCGATCCTGCAATTGCCGCGCAGTGCGCAGCATATAGTACTATACTAGCATAGATCGAAGAATATTTCCAGATTCACTTTTCCGCCGCTTTTGTCTGCCGTCTGCGCCGCTGTGCGATCTGCCGGTGCAGGCACGAAAACGCGTCGGACAGACTTCCGAGCTGGTCCATCAGTCCCGACGCCACTGCCTCACGCCCGTAAACGACCGTGCCCACGTCCGTCGCGATCTCATCCGTCGCCATCATAAATTCCAGGAACTTTTCGCGCGAGATTTTGGAGTTTTTCGTCACAAAATCCACGATCTGCTCCTGAATGCGGTTAAAATACTGATACGTCTGCGGCGCGCCCACGACCAGCCCCGTCATGCGCACAGGGTGTACGGTCATGCTCGCCGTCGGCGCGATGAGGCAGCGCTTGCACGACACCGCCAGCGGAATGCCGATGGAATGCCCGCCGCCGAGCACGAGTGAGACCGTCGGCTTTTTCATCCCCGCGATCAGCTCCGCGATGGCAAGCCCCGCCTCCACATCGCCGCCCACGGTGTTGAGAAGCAGCAGCAGCCCGTCGATGTCCTCGCTCTCCTCTACCGCCGCGAGCAGCGGGATGACGTGCTCGTATTTCGTCGTTTTGACCGTATCGGGCAAAAGCTGATGCCCCTCGATCTGCCCCACGATGGTCAGCGTATACACCGTGCCGCGGCTGGACTTCGTCGTCGCCGCGCCGAGGTCTAGAATGCGCTGCTGCTGTGTTGGCTGCGTCTGCTCCTGGTTCTTTTCTTCCGCCATCATAAACCCTCCTGCAAGGCAGTTTCAGCTAGTATTTGCAGAAGAGCAAAAAACATCCGCCAAAGCGGATGTTTTTTCGCTTATTCTTCGTCAAGTCTCCAGCCCTTGCACACGTCCACCCACTGCGTAAAACCGGAATAGCGCTCGAGCTCCGGGATGGTCAGCTCAATGGCGCTGTTGCTGCTGCCCGCGGCGGGGAAAACGGTCTCAAAGCGCTTGAGGGATTCGTCCAGATAGACCTTCGCGCCCTCCTTCACCGCAAACGGGCACACGCCGCCCACGGCGTGCCCGATGTACTGCGGCACATCGTCGTGCGGCAGCATCTTTGCCTTTGCGCCAAACTGCGCCTTGTAGCGCTTGTTATCGACCTTCGCGTCGCCCGCCGCCACGATCAAGATGCACGCATCGCCCACCAGAAACGACAGCGTTTTCGCAATGCGCGCGCCCTCCACGCCGACTGCCAGCGCCGCCAGCTCCACCGTGGCGCTGGAGACATCAAACTCCAAAATTCTATCCTCCATGTCAAGCGTTTTGAAATACGCCCGGACCTTTTCGATCGACATACCGTGAACCTCCCGCGTCAAATTCGCCCGTATTATAGCAGATATGCGCACCGCTTGCAAGTTGCGCGCGCATCTGCTATAATCTCTGCGAGGAAGTGAGGCTTATGACCAAAACAAACGCCATGCGGCTGCTCACGCAGGCAAAGATCCCCTTCCGCGCGGCGGAGTACGCGTATGACGAAAATGACCTGAACGGGATGCACGCCGCTGAAGGCATTGGAATGCCGCCGGAGCAAATTTTCAAGACGCTCGTGGCGCACGGCGAAAAGCACGGCTACTGCGTGTTCTGCATCCCCGTCTGCTGCGAGCTGGACCTCAAAAAAGCCGCGCAGGCGGCGCAGGAAAAGAAGATCGAGCTCATCCCGGTCAAGCAGCTTCTGCCCGTCACAGGCTATATCCGCGGCGGATGCAGCCCCGTGGGCATGAAAAAGAAATTTCCGACATTCCTGGACGAAAGCGCCGCCGGATTTTCCGAGATCGGCATCAGCGCCGGCTGCCGGGGCTGTCAGCTCCTGCTTGCGCCGCAGGCGCTGGCGGACTATGCGCAGATGACGCTCTGCGCGCTTACACAATAAGGAGAGAAGCTATGCACTATCAATACCGCACACACGGGACGTGCTCCACGCGCATCGACTTTGACATTGAGGACGGCATCGTCCAGAACGTGACCTACACCGGCGGCTGCAACGGCAATTTGCAGGGCATCAGCCGCCTCGCGGTGGGGATGCCCGCGAAGGAGCTGGCGGACAAGCTGCGCGGCATCCGCTGCGGCATGAAGGAGACGTCCTGCCCCGATCAGCTCGCCAAAGCGCTGGACCGCGCGCTGGCAGAGGAAGCAAAATAAGCAGCAGCCGCCCGATGCAGCGCATCGGGCGGCTGTTTATTCACAGTTCTGCAAAAACGTTTTTCAGTGCCGGATAGAGCTTATGGAAGCTCTGATAGCGCGCCTCGTATTTTGCCGTGAGCGCCGCGTCCGGCTCGGTCGTGGACGCGACCTCTACGAGTGCATCCGCAGCCGCCTGCACGGAAGCGAATTTTCCGCAGCCGACCATGGCAAGCATCGCCGCGCCGTAGCCCGGTCCCTGCTCGGTCTTGACCATGTCAAGCGGAATGCCGAGGACGTTGGCGAAAATCTTGCGCCACAGCGGGCTTTTCGCGCCGCCGCCGCAGATATTCGAGCGCGGAATGCTGATGCCGAGCGACTTTGCCACCTCAAACGAATCGCGGATGGCAAACGCCACACCCTCCAAAACCGCCTGCACCAGATCGGACCGGCTCGTGTCCATCGTCATGCCGGTGAATGTGCCGCGCGCGTTCGTGTCGTTGATGGGGCTTCTTTCGCCCATGAGGTACGGCAGGAAGTAGACGTGGTTCTCGCCAAGCTTATCATCCGTAATGTCCTTCTGCTCGCCCGCAAAGTCGGACGTTTTCAGGACCTCTTCGCACAGCCACTTGTTGCAGCTGGCAGCCGA
>CALACZ010000005.1 GCA_937890735.1 uncultured Bacillota bacterium | reverse complement strand
CAGCGACGGCGGCGGAGCAGGGTGTGCGCGTGATGCTTCTTGAGCCGAACGACCGCCTCGGAAAAAAGCTCTACATCACCGGCAAGGGGCGCTGCAACGTCACGAACGACTGCCCGCCGGAGGATTTTTTCAAAAACGTTCCGCGCAATCCGCGCTTTCTGTACAGCAGCATTTACGCCTTTCCGCCGAGCAGCATGATGGCGCTGCTCGAGCGCCTCGGCTGTCCACTCAAAACGGAGCGCGGCGCGCGGGTATTTCCGCAGTCCGACCGCTCCGCCAGCGTGATTGACGCGCTGCGCGGCTATCTGCGCGCGGGCGGCGTGCAGGTAAAACGCTGCCGCGCGGAAGAGATCTTGACGGAAAACGGCGCGGTGACGGGCGTAAAGACCGACGCCGGAACGGTTTCCGCGCGCGCGGTCATTCTCGCCACCGGCGGCTGCTCCTATCCGCTCACCGGCTCGACCGGCGACGGCTACCGCATGGCACAGGCGCTGGGGCACACGATCGTGCCGCCCGTCGGTTCGCTTGTACCGCTGGTCGAAAAAGGGCACGACTGCAAGCAGATGCAGGGGCTTTCGTTGCGAAATATCGCCGTCCGGCTGGAAAACGGGCGAAAAAAAGCCGTGTTTACCGATTTTGGTGAGCTGCTGTTCACGCACTTCGGCGTATCAGGTCCCGTTGTGCTCAGCGCGAGCGCACATATGAAGGAGGGCGAGCAGTACACGCTGCACATCGACCTCAAGCCTGCGCTGGACGACCAGGCGCTCGACGCGCGCCTGCTGCGCGAATTTTCCGAAAACCCCAACCGCGATTTTGACAACGTCCTCGGCGCACTGCTGCCGAGGCTGATGATCCCGGTCGTGATCCGCCGCAGCGGCATCGCGCCCGATCAGAAGGTCAACGCCGTCACGCGCGAGCAGCGGCGGCAGCTTTTGCGAGTACTCAAGGACTTTACCGTGGAGATCGCCTGCAAAGCGCCCGTGGAGGAGGCGATCGTCACCTCCGGCGGTGTAAAGGTATCGGAGGTCGAGCCGGGCACGATGCGCTCCAAGCTCGTATCCGGCTTGTATTTTGCGGGCGAAATTCTGGATGTGGACGCCTACACGGGCGGCTTTAATTTGCAGATCGCATGGTCCACCGCGCGCGCAGCCGCGCTGGCGGCGACGGAGCAGCTTCAGGAGGAAGCAGTATGAAAAAATCGAGATTCAGCGTTGCCATCGACGGCCCTGCCGGCGCGGGCAAAAGTACCATGGCGCGCCGCGTGGCACAGGAGCTTGGCATTTTGTATGTCGATACCGGCGCGATCTACCGCACGGTCGGATATCATATGTGGCTGTACGGCATCGGTCCGAAGGACGTGGACGGCGTGACGCGGCTGCTGGACGATGTGAATATCAAAATTGAGCACCAGCCGGACGGCGTGCAGCACATGATCCTGAACGGCAAGGACGTGACGGACGAGCTGCGCACGCCCGAAATGTCGCGCTATGCCTCCGGCGTTTCGTCGCTGCCGGTCGTGCGGGCGTTTCTGCTGGATATGCAGCGGCAGCTCGCGCGCGAGAACAGCGTCGTGATGGATGGGCGCGACATCGGAACGGTCGTTCTGCCGGACGCGGACGTGAAAATTTTCCTCACCGCCTCGGCGGA
>CALACZ010000004.1 GCA_937890735.1 uncultured Bacillota bacterium | reverse complement strand
CTGCGGCAAACCCGCAATTGCCCCACGGGCGGACAGAGGCGTCCGCCCCTACAGGACGTTGTGCGGGATCGCCGATGGTACGGTGCAATTTTGCAATTGCGCGCTGCCGGGTCGATGTGGGCATCGACCCCTACGGACGTGTTACGTTGTCGCCGTTTGGTTGTGCGATCTTGTGATTGCGTCCTGCGCGGGAGGGGCAGAGCCCCTCCCCTACGCTGGTTTGGTGGTCGTGTGCAAACGTAGAACATCTCAAAACGTACTACCCTTCTCCTCATCCGGCGCTTCGCGCCACCTTCCCCACATGGGGAAGGCTTTTGACAGTGCGATTATTTTGCCATTTTCTTTTCCCGCCCTTTCTGTTATACTATTCTCAGAAGTGGAGGGGTGGATATGCCCGAATTTTTGCCGGTCTGCCGGGCGGATATGGACGCGCGAGGCTGGACGCAGTGCGATTTTGTTTATATTATCGGGGACGCGTATGTCGATCATCCCTCGTTCGGACACGCGATCATCTCGCGCGTGCTGGAGCACGCCGGGTACAAGGTCGGTATTCTCTCGCAGCCGGACTGGAAAAACCCCGACTCCGTCGCCGCGCTCGGCGCGCCGCGGCTGGGCTTTCTCGTTTCGGGCGGGAATATGGACTCGATGGTGAACCACTACTCCGTATCCAAAAAGCACCGGCAGACCGACGCGTACACCCCCGGCGGCGTGATGGGCAAGCGCCCGGACTACGCCGTGGTGGTATACTGCAACCTCATCCGGCGCACGTTCAAAAACGTGCCGATCCTGATCGGCGGCATTGAGGCGAGCCTGCGGAGGCTCGCGCACTACGACTACTGGTCGGACAAGCTCAAGCGGTCGATTTTGCTTGACTCGCAGGCAGATCTGCTGCTCTACGGCATGGGCGAGCGCGCCATCGTGGAGGCGGCGAACGCGCTGAACGACGGCATGAACGTGCGCAACCTCACCTACATCGACGGCACGGTCTTCCGCGCGGCGAGTGCCGACACGCCCGTGGCGTCCATCCGCCTGCCGGACTACGCGAGCCTTGTGAACGACCCGAAAAAATACGCTGAGAGCTTTTATCTGCAATACACGAACACCGACCCCTTCTCCGCCAAGCAGCTCATTGAGCCGTATTCCGAGCGCGAGTTCGTCATCCAGAACCCGCCGCAAAAGCCGCTTTCGCAGCAGGAGATGGATGAAATTTACGCCCTGTCCTACTGCCGCACCTATCACCCGAGCTATGAAGCGCGCGGCGGCGTGCCCGCCATTCAGGAGGTCAAATTCAGCCTGGTATCGAACCGCGGCTGCTTCGGCGCGTGCAGCTTCTGCGCGCTGACGTTCCACCAGGGCAGGATCGTGCAGACCCGCAGCCACGAGTCCATCGTGCGCGAGGCGGAGGCAATGACGCACGAGGCGGACTTCAAGGGCTATATCCACGACGTCGGCGGACCGACGGCGAATTTCCGCCACCCCGCGTGCCAAAAGCAGCTCACAAAGGGCGCGTGCCAGAACCGGCAGTGTCTGTTTCCAACGCCGTGCAAAAATATGGACGCCGACCACTCGGACTACCTTGCGCTGCTGCGCAAACTCCGCAAGCTGCCGAATGTGAAAAAAGTATTCATCCGCAGCGGTATCCGCTTTGACTATCTGCTTGCCGACCGCTCGGACACGTTTTTTAAGGAGCTCGTGCGCTATCACATCTCCGGGCAGCTCAAGGTCGCGCCGGAGCACGTCTCCGACCGGGTGCTCGCCGTGATGGGCAAGCCCCGCCACAGCGTGTACCTCCAATTCCTCGACCGCTACAAAAAGATCAACGAACAGGAGCACAGGAAGCAGTTCGTCGTGCCGTATCTCATGTCCTCGCACCCCGGCTGCACGCTGAAGGACGCCGTGGAGCTGGCGGAATACCTGCGCGACACGGGGCATCACCCCGAGCAGGTGCAGGATTTTTACCCCACGCCGTCCACGCTCTCCACGGTCATGTACTGCACGGGACTGGACCCGCGCACGATGCAGCCGGTGTATGTGCCGAAAAACCCGCACGAAAAGGCGATGCAGCGGGCGCTCATGCAGTACCGCGACCCGAAAAATTACGCTCTTGTGCGCGAGGCGCTGGAAAAGGCGGGACGACAGGACCTGATCGGAAACGGTCCGAAGTGCCTCATCCGCCCGCGCGGCAAAAAAGCGCCGTCCGGCGGGGCGGCAATGCCCGCAAAAAAGCCGGACGCGCCCGCAAAAGCCCGCGCGCTGCGCCAAAATCCGTCCAAACCCGCTCCGCGTGGCGGAATCCGCAAGCGCCGCCGCTGAGGGTCTATTCTCCCCGGTGCGGTCATATATTCTCCCATACGAACTGAATGAGGTGGGAGAATGGAACATACGGTCAACAAGACCCTGCTGCGCGGAACGCTCGCGGCGCTGCCCGCGTTTTCGCACGAAAATCATATGCGCAAATTTTATCGCTTTTCGCTGGAGGTGCCGCGCCTGTCCGGCGCGGTGGACGTGCTGTCCGTGATCGCGGCGCAGGACGTGCTGGATGGCATGGACCTGTTTTCCGGCGACCGGATCGAGGTCACGGGGCAGATCCGCTCGTTCAACAGCAAGGCGCAGCAGAGCCGCAAGCTCATTTTGTCGGTCTACGCCGAGGCACTGACCACGGCGGAGGGCGAGGCAGAAAACCGCGTGCAGCTCTGCGGCGCGCTGTGTAAGCCGCCTGTCTACCGCCGCACGCCGCTCGGGCGCGAGATCTGCGACGTGATGCTCGCGGTCAGCCGCGCCTATCACCGCTCGGACTACATCCCCTGCATCCTCTGGGGGCGCGCGGCGCAGGAGGCGTCGGTGCTTTCGCCGGGCTCGCCGCTCGCGCTCACGGGGCGGATGCAGAGCCGCGAATATGTCAAGGTACTGCCCGGCGGCAGCGAAAAGCGCGTTGCCTACGAGGTCTCCGCCACCCGCTCCGCATTTTCCGGCGATATTTTTGAAATTTTTGACTGATCGCTGCAACCTTCTTCGATTTTACTCGTCATATAGAGTAACAGATGATGGGATCGGCAAGAGTTCTCAGCGAGAGATTTTGGCGCAAATGAAAGTTTGGAAAACGCAGGAATACTTTGTGTATTTCGCATTTTTCAAACTGCACAGTTGCGGCAAAAGATCCGCTGAGAACCGCAGACGATTTCATCAGCGGTTACGAAAAAGTATGAGGAAAAATGAAAGGAGCAACCGACTATGAAACAGTACAAACGATACCTGGCGCTGATCTGCGCCCTGCTGCTCGCCGTGTGCGTATTCACCGGGTGCAGCGCCACCGCCAACAGCAAGGCATCCTATGACAGCGCAGCACCCACAGAAGCCTCCGCGCCGGAGGAGAACTATCGGATCGAGTCCACAACGCAGGACGCCCCCGCCGCCGCCGAGGGAGCCTGGACCGACTCCGAAGCCGGGTCTGACAGCGTCACGACCAGCAGCTACAGCGGTGAGGACGGTCTCACGCCCGCGGCGGACAGCGCCCTGTCGGCGGAAAAGATCATCTACTCCGCCGATCTGTACCTGCAAACCACGGAGTTCGACAAGACCATGCAGACGCTGGAGGCAAACGTTGCCGCCTGCGGCGGCTTTGTGGAGAGCTCCAACGTAAACGGCGACATCCGCTACAATGACGACGGCACGACGCAGGTCGTCAACCGCTACGCCTACTATACCGTCCGCGTCCCGGCAGAAAAATTCGAGAGCTTCCTGACGCAGGCAAACGGGCTGGGAAATGTTCTCTCCTCCAGCCGCAACGCCGAAAACGTCACCTCGTCGTACACGGATTACGAAGCGCGGCTGTCGTCGCTGAACACGCAGGAAGAGCGGCTGCTGGATATGCTCAAAAAAACGACGGATGTGGAAAGCCTCGTCGCGCTGGAGCAGCGCCTGTCCGACGTGCGCTATGAGATCGAATCGATCGAGCGGAATCTGCGCAATCTTGACCGGCAGATCACCTATTCCACGGTGTCGCTGACGCTGGAGGAGGTCGAGATCTACACCCCGACCGCGCCCGTGCAGCGCACGTTCGGCGACAAGCTGGCGAGCGCCTTCTCCGACGGCTGGAGCGGCTTTGTGCGCGGCGCGCAGCGCTTCTGCATCGGTCTCGTCAGCGCCCTGCCCGCCCTCATCCTGCTGGCAGTCCTGGCAGTGGTCGTGATCCTCATCGTCCGCAAGGCGCGCAAAAAGCACGCCGCCAAGCGTGCCGAGCAAGCGCAGACGGCACAAGCCGATACAACGGAAAACAGCTGACAAAAAAGCGCCCGCCCCGTTTGGGGCGGGCGCTTGGGTTTTAATCGGGCTGCATCCAGTATTGGACACCCCAGTGGGCGAAGTCCCATTGCGGCGAATAGGGGCTGCATTCGTAATCAATATAATAGAGCACACCGCCGCGGGGGACGAAATTGGTCGGGTAATAGTCGATATTCCAGCCCGCCGGATACAGCCGCCGGCACATCGCGTGCAGCTGCTCCAGCCACGCCGCGTCCCACTGCCCGGCGGCGCGGCGCTCGGCGACCGTCGCCCCGGCGATATACTCCTTCAAGATCCGCTCGCGCTGCGCGTCCGCCGCGATCAGGCGCGGCATGGGGATGTCCAGCGCGCGGAGCGTCTCGTAGTCGCGCAGCTCCGACGCCAGCTTGTCGCCGAACGTATAATAGCTGCACGGCTCGTGGTGGATCTGCTTGAGCACATACTCCGCCGCGCCATCCGTGACCAGATAGGAATAGCCGCCCTTTCCCTTGCCGAGCAGGCGCAGGACGCGGTATTCCGTATCCAGCACGCGCAGCGTCTGCGGCGCGCTCATGCCGGCTGCGCCTGCGCCTGCTCCGCGCCGAGGCGGCAGAGCAGCGCCGTCACAAGGAACATCACCCCGAGGGCGATGCTCGCGCCGTTATCAAAGTGCGCGTCCATCGTCTCGCTCGCGCGCAGGAACGACGCCGCAATGCCGGACACGACCGCCGCCAGCACCGCGCAGCCGGTGGGCACGGCGAGGGTCAGGATGCCGAGCCGCGTCAGCTCCTTCGCGCCGGATCGCGTAAAGGGTGTGCCTGCCGCAAGCTCGCGCTTAAAATACAGCTCCGCGAATTTGGCGACGACCGCATCCCCGGCGCAGACGATCATCCACCCGAGCAGCGCCGCGCAGACGCCCTCCAACTCGCTGTAGCGCACACCGCCGAACAGGTCGTAGATCGTCACGCCGCCGAGCTTGATGGCAAAGCCGCCGCCGAAGGCTGCGCTGAGCGCGCCCACGACGCTGCCGCCAAAGCCGATGCAGGCGAAGATGAAGGCGATACAGCTGAGAATTTTGCCGATTTTCGCCAGAGTTTGAATGATTTTGAGCGTTTTCATGACTTTTCTTCCTCTTTTTTCTGATTTCTGAAATTCCACGCCGCCGCGCCGCAACCGAGCGTCCCCGCAAGCAGCAATGCCGCGTACAGCCACCACCCGGCAAAGGCGAACAGCCCCGCCGCGAGCAGCATCAGCCCCGCCGCGATAAACAGCAGCCGTGCCGCGTTCATTTTGCCGCCTCCTGCCCTGTCGGCGCGGAGATGAGCGTGATCTGGCGCGTTTTGCTCTCTGCCGCCGCTTCTTTTTGCATATAGCGCAGCGCAACGTCGTTGATCTCCGCGAGAAAATCCGCAAATTCCGCGTCCGTCAGGCGCAGCGTGCAGCTTGTCATCAGCAGCATATCCGCAACGGGGTCGCGCTGTCCGTGCGCGAAGTATTTGGCAAATGCCGCACTCAGACGCAGCAGCGCCGTCTGCACCAGCGCGCCGCCGTCGTCGCTGATCTTCAGCGCGTCGCGGTCCAGGCGGTAGACGCTCTCCACCGTGCCGCGCACACGCCGCTCTTCCACAACGCACAGCACGCCGCACGCCGCGAGAATTTTAACGTGCCGGTACAGGCTCGCACACGGAATGTCCGGCAGCGCCGCGCGCAGCGCCTTCACCGTCGCCGTGTCGTGCACGAGCAAATACTGAAAAATCCGCTGCCGCGCCGGATTCATCACCACTTCCGCCAGTTCCATATACGCCCCTCCTGCGTTGTTATCGTTTTAGATTATATTCTCATTTTTAAGAATGTCAAGTATTTTTTATGGGAAGATGGGGGTTTCGTCGTAATGTAGGGATAGCAAAGAAGTGATTATTCTGCGTAGGGGAGGGGCTCTGCCCCTCCCGCGCGGTAGAATATTGCGGATACGAACGCAGCAATGCGGAACGGGATACACCAAAGCCTCCCCTTGGTGACCAGGGTAGCGAAGCGGCGGCGTGGTATTGAATGACAGCCCGGTGGGCT
>CALACZ010000003.1 GCA_937890735.1 uncultured Bacillota bacterium | reverse complement strand
CGCACCCGGATTCAGGGCTGTGTTCGACTCTTTCCACCCGAACGGAGACCGCGAAGCGTGGTTCGAAGCCGCCTCGAAAGCCCGCAACGAGAGCACCATCGCGCGGATCGTACTTGCTGCCTCCCTCGCGTCCGTGCTCGTCGCGCCGCTTCACGCGCTGCCGTTCTTCGTGCACGTCTGGGGCAGAGCCGGGAACGGTAAGACTATGCTGTTAAAGCTCGCCGCGTCCGTCTGGGCGTCGCCCAACTCGTCGGAGGGGTATGTGCGCAACTTCAACTCGACTTTCGTCGGGCTGGAGACCGCCGCGGGGTTCTTCAACTCCGCTCCCCTCTGCGTGGACGAGCTGCAAGTCGTGAAGAATCGCCGCGACTTTGACGACATAATCTACATGCTCGCCGAAGGTCAGGGACGCTCGCGCGGGTCGAAAGACGGGTCTTTCCAGCAGATCAAATCCTGGCAGAACACCATCATCACCACCGGAGAAATGCCCATTTCAAGCGACTCTTCCGGCGCGGGCGCTATGAACCGCGTCATCGAAATCTCGTGCGGCGACGAGCGGCTTCTGAGCGACTATCGCGGACTTTCCGACACGCTGTCCCACAACTGGGGGTTCGCGGGGAAAGAATTCGTCGAAGGGCTCACGCCGCAGGTGCTCGAAGCAGCGAAGAAGGTGCAGGAAGAGTACCGCACGGCGTTCGAGGCGTCAGCGACTACCGAAAAGCTCGCGCTCTCCGCGTCACTGATCCTCACGGCGGACGCTCTCGCGGAGCTTTTAATCTGGCACACCGGCACGAGCCTGTCGGCGACCGACGTTGCGAAATATCTCCCGACCAAGCAGGACGTCGACGTCAATCAGCGGGCGCTCGAGTGGCTTTACGGCACAATCGCCGAAAACCGGTCGAAGTTCGTCGCCGAAGACGGGATGCCTATGCGGGAAGTCTGGGGCGAATACAAGGACATTTCGGACGGCAAGCCCTTTATCGCCATCATCGGCACGGTGCTGTCCCGGATCATGGCGGACGCCGGGTTTAATTATAAGGCATTCCTGTCGTGGGCACGCGACCATGGGCATATCCGGATCGGCGAGAAGAACACTATTCCCGTTCGGGTGCACGGCGCACTCGCGAAATGCGTCTGCCTTTACGAGGGTCCCAACGGCGAGGGCAGACTGACATTTTAGACGAAATCACAAATTATCAGCAACTTTTCGGGCGTATATTGTGCATCTTTATTTTGCGGTTACCCCGGTTACCAGCCCATTACCCCGCCGGGGTAACAGAAAAGTGCCCGTAAAACCTGACAAAATCGGGTGTTGTTACCCCGTTACCCCAATTTTGCGATTTTATATGCTATATACGCGTGAGAAAAAATTTTTTTGAGATAAACATAAAAAATGTACGCGCGTATACGAGAATATAGGGGTAACAGGGGTAACAGGGGTAACATATATAATATATGCCCATTCTACCTGACATTTTCCAGTTACCCCATTTTCGGGGTGAGGGGTAATGTGGGGTAACGGGCGAAAGGAGATCACATGGACGAAGAGAAGAAAGCCGGAGCGAAGAGCACGTCCTCATCTGAGGCGGGCAACCCAGCGCCGAAGAAGAGAGGAAGACCGAAAGGCAGCACGAAGCCGAAGCCGAAGAAGGAGCCGAAAGAGAAGACGGTCAATTCCTACGCGAAGCGGAAAGCGACGGAATACGCGGTCGAGATAGCCGAGCGCGTCACCGACGATGAGAGTAAGAAAGCAATCATCGCGGCGCTGGACATCCCAGAAGAGGATATGCCCGCCCGCGATCCGAAGTACCCGACGCACAAGAAACCGCCTGTCGGGACGAACCCGAGAAGGTGGTCGCCGGAAACGGATGAAGACCGGGCGCTGGTCAGCCAGATGCTTCACGAGCTGTTGACTGAGTACCGGAAACCGCCCGTGCGAAGCGATGAGGAACTCGCGCAGAGGTTCAGCGACTATTACATCCAGTGCGCCGAGGAAGGAAGGACACCCGTATGGGAGGAAGCGTGCCTGAGCACGGGGTACACGGCAGGGTCGCTGTGGAGGTGGGAGTGTGGGATTGAGCGGGGGTTCACGGATTTGAGCGGGAACTTGGTCAAAAAGGCTAAAGCTTTTCAACAGGGTTTTGACGCAAAACTTGTCACTGCCGGGAAGATGAATTTTCTCGCATATTGCTTCCGCTCGAAGTGCTATTACGGGATGCGGGATAACGCAGAATTGCCCGAAACTACGCGAAATCCGATGGGTGAGGCGAACCTCACGCCGAAGCAGCTGCAAGAAAGATATTTGCAGGGGATGAGAGAGAGCGACTATGAAGACAAGACTTTGAAGTGAGGCAAAAGGTTTGATTTTCGACAGTGAAAACGGGCTGCTCAGTGATATGTTGCTAAAAGCATTGTGCAATTTGACGAAAGCCTCGGCGACTATCAGACAGCCAGCGACTATCGAGCGACTATCACGAAAAAATGTCAGCGACTATCGCGAACCCGAAAAAGAAAAATCCGGTTTTTGAAACTCGCAGAAAAGTTTTTCAAAACCGGAACGGAAATCGGCGGAAAATTGAACAGGTTTCGAGGGGCTGTCCGGGTGGCGGGCAGTCCCTCTCACTATGCCCGGGCACCTCGAGGCGGCAGAGCGGCGCGGCGGGCGGCTGTGTATGGCCGCCCAGAACACGCACAGACGGCGCAGGACGCGCGGAGATGGGCGGGGTGGTATATTTACCCTCTCGAGGGATTAAACGCGTTCACGGGGTTTGTAGGGGCTCACAGAGGTATGCAGTCTCGAGGGCGTCGCAGATCAGCGGGTGGACGCGGCGGACGTGGGCGGCTGTGCACCCTCTCGAGGCGGCGGGCAACGTGTGTACAGCTGTGAGGCTCTGTAAGGCTCTGCACGGGGCGTTTACGCCGCGGGTGGTATAGATACCCTCTCGAGGCTCTGCGGGCGTCCTGCGGGCTTGTAGCGCGTCACGGCACGGGCGCAAAAAAGCCCCGGCGGTCCAGGCGGGCTACAGGGGCATAAAAAGACCGCCCACGCGGGGCGGTCGGGGATTATGAGCGGTGCGCGAGCTCCAACAGGATCAGCACCGGCACTATCAGGACGTACAGCACTACAAGCACGCTATCACCTCCCGCTTACAGTATAGCACACCGGCGAGCGGTTGTCAAGGGGGTCACAGTGTCTCGGCGGCTGCGATGATATCCGCCTTGGCGCCGTCGGTCAGCACCAGTTGACCGCGGGACGTGCCGCAAGTGTCGCGGATGACGCGTACAAGATACCAACCCGCCGGGCGGCGGACGACACTAAAGTGTGTGCTGTCGGGGCGGTAGCCGTACGCATGGGGGAAACTCTGCGCGTTGGGGTCACAGTGGATCTCGCAGCCGGGCAGGTGCTTTTTTAGGACGCAGCGCGGGACGCTGTCGATGGCGTCCATGATGTCGTCGACGGACAGTAGGCGGACGGACGCGCGCCCCTCGGCAGCGTGGATGACCTCGCGCAGCTCGGCGGACGCGGCGACATACGCGGCACGGGCAGCGTCTGCGGCTGCCTTGGCGGCGGCCTTCTCTGCGTCGGTGTAGTAGGATATGCCGGCGCGGTGATCAGCGGTGCGCTGTGCAGCCTTGGCGGCGCTCCAGGCGGTGATAATGGCGGTCAGCTTGTACGGCTTTATATTTGTAGTAAACATGATATACTCTCTTTCTCCCGCCTGTAGCCGGGCGGGGCGGCGGATTAAATTAAAGCGCTGCAAGCAGCTGTAAAGCGTTATCGGGTGTGATGTCGTGGTCGTGCCCGGCGAGTACCAGGGCGGCGACCTCGTGCCGCTCCGGGACGCGGGCGCCGTCTGCGCGGCGGTAGTGTATGCGGTAGTCGCTGCCCATATACGGCGAGACGCCGGGCGCGTGCTGTAGCTCCGCGAGCTTCGCGGCGATAACTTCCGCCGTGGTGCGGTAGCCTTTTTTGATATCTGCCCACATGGTCTCACCTCCCCGCCATGCTGTACAGCGCGTCCGCGGTGACTCGCAGGGCGCGGGCGGTCTGCTCGGAGACGTCAATGACGGCGTCACTGCGGCGGCACAGGTCGCGTAGATGCTGTGCGAGCCGTGCGGCGGCGCACCAGATATATATATATCCGTGGTAGTCGCGGGCGTAGATGCTGCCGTCGGGCGCGATCAGCAGCCCTTTTTCGGCGGCGTCAAGGTACTGCCAACGTCCAAGTCTGCCGTCCCAGGGTCTCAAAGCCTCTGCCGTCATGCCCTCGCCCCCTCTCGTGCTGCATACGCACACTGCACCCGCCGCCGCTCTGCGGCATTTTCGGCGCGGGTTATAGCTGTGTCGTCGTAGATGATCTCCACGCCCTCCGCCATAAGCGCTGCGCCCATGTCATAGGGCGAGAGCCCGGGAAAGCTGCACAGGTACTGCACGCACACCCAGCGCAGGGGATCACCGCCCGCCAGTGCCAGCAGACGGCGCTTGTAAAAGTCAAAAAGCCTGATGTCACGCTGTGCGGCGGTCTCACGGTAAATGCACCCCGTCCAAGTCTCGCACGTCGTGCCGTCGCAGTCGCTGCCGCGGCGGGTGCAGTCGGTGCACATGGGGTTGATCGATGCCGCACTCTCGGCGGTCTCGGTCTCCGCTGCCGGTGCGGTCTCGGTGGTCTCGGTGGTCTCCGGCGCGACGTACTCAGCGGCGGCGCGTGCAAGCTGGTCCAGGTGCGCCGGGTGGATGGCGTCTGTGATCAGTCCGACGCGCTCGGCGGCGTCAGCGTCCAGGGCGTCCGCGATGGTCTGCGCCCATGCGGCGGTGTCGTCGCCGATCCGGCGGTCGTGCATGGCGACGCGGTAGACGGTCAGGGTTGCGATGATGGCGCGGACGCGGTCGATGCCGATCTCAGCGACCACGGCCGCGATGGTGTCGGCGGGCTTGTCTGCCGCGCCGTATGCGGTGACGATGGCGTCAAGGTCTGCGGACAGCTGCTTTTCCCACGCGATGGTAGCGTGACGGTCTGCGGCGAAGCGTACGGTAATGGTTTCGTTGGTTATCATGGTTGGTTTCCTTTCTGCCCTCTCGGGGGCTTGCTTTGTTTGTGATTATATTATAGCACATTCGCATTTACTTGTCAAGTGTTTTTGCGAAATTTAATCTTGATAAAATGCGATTTCAGCACATTGCATAAATTCAAATGATAATTTTGTGCAGTATTTCAGGGCTGATTTTCGCCGTTTCATGCGGTCGCGACGGGGTCACGGGCGGGCGGCGGCGGATACCCCCGGGGGGTGCACACGGCGCAGACGTGGGGGAGTTGACCCTCCCGACCAGAAAAAATTCAAAAAAACGCAAAAAGCACTTGACAATCGCATTTACTTGTGGTATAATAGGATCAGCGAAAGGCAGTAAGCGGCTGTACCGGCTGATGCTGCGGATGAAAGGCGATAAGCGCGGCGGGCAGATTGGGCTCGGTTCCGCGAAATTTGACAGATGCCAGGGAGAAAATCATGGGGAATGAAATTAAAAAAGCGGTCGGATATGTCCGCGTCAGCACAGAGGGGCAGACCGGAGATGACCGGTTCGGCATAGATTCACAGAAAGCGCAGATACTTCAGTACGCGAACGACAACGGATACCGCGTCGTGAAATGGTACGAAGAGGACGGCGTGAGCGGCGTGAAGGAAGACCGTCCTGCGCTGAATGAACTTCTTTACGGCGACGATATGACGAATCCGCCGTATGAGGCGGTTATTATCGCGAAAACCGACCGACTGTCCAGAGACACGAAGCTGTACTTCTACTACCTGTACGTCCTCGAAAAGAAGAATATTAAGCTGCTGTCGGTCAACGAACATTTTGACAGCGACGACGCGCTGTCGAACATTTACCGGTCGCTGATGCTGTTTGTGGCGGAACAGGAGCGCAAAAATATCACTCTCCGCACAAGCAAGGGACGCGAGTGCAAGGCGAAAGCGGGCGGCTACAGCGGCGGACGTGCTCCGTATGGGTACAAGGTCGAGCATGGTCAGCTTGTTATCAACCCGGATGAGGAGCCTATCGTCCATATGGTATTTGACGGGCTTGCCGCGAAGAAGTCGCTGTGGGAAATAGCGGATTCGATATCCGACGCCGGATACAAAACCCGTAAAGGCGGCAGATTCCGTGAATCCAACGTCCGCAGCATCCGCGACAACAAGCCGGTATACGAAGGAATGTACAAGTACGGCGACGGCATGGACTACGTTCCCGGAGCGCACGAGCCGATCCTGAAATAATTCCACCAACATTCCAACAAGGAGGCAACCATGAATCCAGCACAAAGAAATTGC
>CALACZ010000002.1 GCA_937890735.1 uncultured Bacillota bacterium | reverse complement strand
ATCAGGCGCGCATCAAGATCAAGCAGTGGTTCAAGAAGGAAAAGCGCGAGGAGAACATCATCCGCGGCAAGGCGAGCTTTGAGTCCGAGCTGCGGCACATCGGGCTGGACCCCACGCTGGTGGGCGATGAAGAGCTGCTGCCCACGCTTCTCAAAAAGCTCAGCTTTTCGTCTCTGGACGATCTGTACGCCACCATCGGTTTTGGCGGCATGACGGCGCTCAAAGCCGTCGGGCGCATCAAGGACGAGCTGACGAAGGCAAGCCGCGCGCAGACCGCCAAGGAGCAGCCGCTTCAGATCAAGCCGCCCGCCGCCTCTGCGCCGAATACGTCGGGCGTTGTGGTGGAGGACATCGGCTCGGGCATGATCAAATTCAGCCGCTGCTGCGCGCCCGTCCCGGGCGACGACATCATCGGCTTTATCACCAAGGGCTACGGCGTGTCGGTCCACCGGCGCGACTGCCCGAATGCCAGGGGCGCGAACGACCCCGCGCAGGCGGGGCGCTGGGTGCGCGTGACGTGGGTGCAGTCCCCGGACGCGACATTTATGACCTCGCTGGAGCTGGAGGGCACGGACCGCGACGGGCTGATGCTCGATATTGCGACGGTTCTCACCGGGCTTCGCGTGCGCATCAGCGAGATGAACGCGCGCAACGTCCCCGGCGGGCAGTGCCTCATCGCTATGACGTTCTCGGTGCACAGCCTCACGGAGCTGGAGAGCATCTGCGCGCGCCTGCGCGGCATCTCCGGCGTGAAGCAAATTCGCCGCGGCATCAATTAACGGAGGAACACGATGAGAGCAGTTGTAACGCGCGTGCGCTCCGCGTCCGTGACCATCGACGGCGCAGTGAACGGGCAGATCGGGCGCGGATTTCTGATTTTGCTTGGCGTCTGCCCGGACGATACGCCCGAAAAATGCCGAAAACTCGCGGAAAAGATCTGCGGGCTGCGCATTTTTACCGATGAAAACGACAAGATGAACCGGTCGCTCACCGACGTGGGCGGCAGCGTGCTGGTGGTGAGCCAGTTCACGCTCTACGGCGACGTGTCGCACGGCAGGAGACCAAACTTCCTCGCCGCCGCCAGACCCGAACAGGCGATCCCGCTCTACGAGCAGTTTTTAGCGGAATGCGACCGCCTCGGCTTCCCCCCGCAGCACGGCGAGTTCGGCGCGCATATGCTGGTGGAGTCGGTGAATGAAGGACCGGTGACACTGATCGTAGATACGGACGATTTGAAGTAACGCACCCAAGGCCTTCCCCTGGGATGCGAATCAATAGTAGAAAGCGAAAAAAAGATGACAAAAGGCGCAAAAAGTG
>CALACZ010000001.1 GCA_937890735.1 uncultured Bacillota bacterium | reverse complement strand
CCCCGCCGAGACGCGCAAAGCGGTCGAGCGCGTGCAGGCGGCGGGCATGGAATTTTGCTTCTGCACCGGGCGCGCCGCCGCGGAGTGCCGCGACCTGTTCCCGCAGCTTCCGCCGATGCGCTATGGCTCGTTCTGCACGGGCGCAAATATCCTCGATCTAAGGAACAACACCCTCCTCGCGCAAAACGCCCTCACGGCGGACGAGGCGCGGGCGCTGTACGCCATCGTGCGCGAGTACGACTGCTGCATCAGCTACATGGCAAACGGCGTGGTGCACAACAGCCGCGCGCAGGTCGAGCGCTTCGCGCCCTACACCACCGCGCCCATCCGCCGACTGTTCGAGCGCACGCATATCATTGAAGACGATCTGGACGCGTTCGTTGCGCACTACGACGGTTCTGTCGAAAAATTCTACATTTCATTCCTAGACAAAGCCGTGCGCGACGCGGCATTCGCGCGTGTTTCGAACCTGCCGTATTATATCACCGACGCGGGCTTCAACGATTTTGAGATCATGCCCGCCGGTGTGGATAAGGGCGTGGGACTGGTGCAGCTCGCCGCGCTGCTGGGGCTGACGGCGGCGGAGGTCGCCGCCGTGGGCGACAGCGGCAACGACCTGCCGATGTTAAAGCGCGCGGGGCTGTCCGTCGCCATGGCAAACGCGTCAGACGCGGTGCGCGCGGCGGCGGACATTGTTGTCGCCGACAACGAGCACGGCGGCATGGCGGAAATTCTGAACCGCATTGCGGAAGGAGAGTTTGACGAATGGGCATCGAAAACCTGACCTGGCAGATGGTGCTGATCGTGGCGGTGGGCGTGTTCCTCGCATCGTTTATGGACGCGATCGCGGGCGGCGGCGGCATCATCTCCATCCCGACGTATCTTATCGCCGGGCTTCCGGCGCATATGGCGCTGGGCACGAACAAGGTCTCGGCGGGTATCGGCACGATCGCGTCCACGGCGCGGTTCGTCAAAAACGGCTATGTCGATTGGGCGCTCGCCCTGCCGTCGGTCGGTTTGGCGCTCATCGGCTCGCATTTTGGGACGAGCCTGCAGCTCATGATCCCGGAGGCGTATCTGGAATATCTGCTGCTGATCGTGCTGCCGGTGGTGGCGTTTGTCGTGCTGCGGCAGCGCACCTTCCCGGAGACGGCGGGGCAGATCGCGCGCCGGAAGCAGACCCTCATCGTCCTGCTCGCCTCGCTCGTCGTGGGCGCGTACGACGGCTTTTACGGTCCGGGCACGGGCACATTTTTGCTCCTCATCTACTGCAACCTCGCCAAAATGGACGTGCGCACGGCGGGCGGCAATGTGAAGCTCGTGAATTTTGCCTCGAACGTCGGCGCGTTCGTCACATCGCTCCGCAGCGGGCAGGTATTCCTCGCGCTCGGTCTCATCGGCGCGGTCACGAGCCTGCTGGGGCACTTCCTCGGCGCAGGTCTGGCGATCAAAAACGGCTCCAAGATCGTAAAGCCCACGGTCATCATCGTCCTCATCCTGCTGGCGGTCAAGGTCATCCAGCAGCTCGTGACCGGGGACTGACGGCGCATCCCCCAAAGCGCCGTATGGGAGGGAGCTGCCCCTCCCGCGCGGTACAATATCGCAAATTTGGACGCACCAATGCGGAACGGCACGCACCACTCAAAGCCTTCCCCATGTGGGGAAGGTGGCTCGCGCAGCGAGACGGATGAGGAGAAGGGTAGTACGTTTTGAGATGTAACGCGTTTGCACAACGCAAAGGCTTCCCTTGGTGACCAAGGGGAGGCTTGGGATAGCCGAAACGTGGCGACAGCTCAAAAACAAGAACCCTTCCCCTCATCAGTCGGCTTCGCCGACAGCTTCCCCCCAATGGGAAGCCATTTAGGCTTCTGCAAATCACCGCTGCCCCAAAAGAAACGGCGGACACGCCACTTATTCACTATTCACTCTTCCCTATTACTTCAAAACACGGAGGTCTCGTTATGAAAAAATCCATCGGCATTCTCGGCGGCATGGGTCCTTTGGCGACTGCGGACCTGCTGCGCAAGATCACGCTGCACACGCGTGCGGCGTGTGACGCGGATCATATCCGCGTGTTCATCGACTCTGACCCCGCCATTCCCGACCGCACGGCGGCGATCCTGTCCGGCGGCACCGATCCCGTGCCGGAGATGACGCGCGCGCTGCGGACGCTGGAAAAATGCGGGGCGGACTGCGTCATCATGCCCTGCAACACGGCGCATTATTTCCTCCCCCGCCTGCAGGCGCTGACCGACATCCCGTTTATCAGTATGCTCGAAGCCACCGCCAAAGCCTGCGCCGCCGCCTACCCCGGCAAGGCCGCCGCCATCCTCGGCACGAAGGGCACGCTCCAGACGCGCCTGTATCACGACGCGCTGGCGGCGCAGAACGTGCAGACCGTTACGCCGGACGATACGCAGCAGGACGAGCTGATGCACCTCATTTACGACGTTGTGAAGGCGAACCGCCCGCTCGCGCCGGAGGCCGACGCCTGGACGCGGTTGCTGGGCGACCTTTGTGCGCGTGGCGCGGACTATTTCATCCTCGGCTGCACGGAACTTCCGCTGCTGGCGGACACTTTGCCCCATCCCGGACCGTTTATCGACCCCACGGCGGAGCTGGCACGCGCCGCGATCCGCTTCTGCGGCTATGAATGCGTGTAAAATTTTGTATACTTTACACAAATTTTACTGAATAAATTCTGTAAAACTGTATAAAACACGTAAGACATACAGAAAATTCCTTTACAACGCCTGCCGCGCCTGCTATACTTATTGTTGAAGGAAAGCGTGACAGTCCTTCCGCAATTTTGCATGAGGTGAAAGGAGTTCCCAATGAAAGAGAAGAAGAAAATGGGCCTGGGTGTCAAGATCCTGCTCGGCATGGTGATCGGCATCGTCGTCGGTGCGATCCTGTGGGCGGCGCTTGGCGCAGACAAGGCAAACGAGATCTCAACATCGTACATCAAGCCCTTCGGCGATATTTTCGTCAACCTGCTGAAGTACATCGTCGTGCCGCTGGTGCTGCTGTCGATCATGGACGGCGTCATCTCCATGGGCGACATCGGCAAGGTCGGCAAGATCGGCTGGAAGACCATCGTGTACTTCCTGTGCACCACCGCCATCGCGTGCGTGATCGGTCTGGTCGTCGCCAATGTGTTCAAGGGCTCGTTCCGTGTGCTGGAAATGGCGGAGGAAGCGGCGTATGAAGCCAAGACCGCCAATATCATGGACACCATCAAGGGTATTTTCCCGTCCAACTTCATTGATCCGCTGCTCCAGTCCTCCATGCTGCAGATCATCGTCATCGCGCTGTTCTTCGGCTGCGGCATCCTCGTCGCGGGCGAAAAGGGCAAGATCGCAGCCGGCGTCGTGACCTCCTTCAACGAAGTCACGCAGAAGGTCATGAGCTTCATCCTCGCGGTCTCCCCCATCGGTGTGTTCTGCCTGATGACCTGGGTCGTCTCCAACCAGGGCCCGAAGATCCTCGGCGATCTCGGTCTGGTGCTGCTGGCGGCATACATCGGCTACATCCTCCACGTTGTGCTCGTCTATACGCTGTCGGTCAAGTTCTTCGCCAAGATGAGCCCCGCGAAGTTCTTCAAGGGCGTCCTGCCCGCCGCGATCTTCGCCTTCACCTCCACATCCTCGGTCGCATCGCTGCCGGTCTCCAAGGAGTGCTGCGATGAGATGGGCGTTGAAAATGACATCTCCTCCTTCGTCCTGCCGCTGGGCGCGACCATCAACATGGACGGCACGGCGATCTATCAGTGCGTCGCCGCCGTGTTCCTGGCAAAGTGCATCGGCGTGGACCTCACGCTCGGTCAGATGGCGATGATCGTCGTCACCGCAACGCTCGCCTCCATCGGCACCGCCGGCACGTCCGGCGCGGGCATGATCATGCTGGCGATGGTGCTCGAGTCCGTCAACATCGACCCGACCTACATCGGTCTGATCTACGGCATTGACCGTCTGTTCGACATGGGCCGTACCAGCCTGAACGTCATCGGCGACGCATCCTGCGCCGTCTGCGTCAACCACTGGGAAGGCAACACCGCCGTCAAGAAGGACTCCGCGAAGGCTGCCAAATAAGTGCAATTTCTTAAAAACGCCCGCAGTTTTACTGCGGGCGTTTTTTCACCGCCGAACACCCCGCGGTACGCAAAAGGAAAATTTGCACGCACCGCAAAATGGTACGCACCCATGCCTGCCTTCCCCTCTGGGAAGGTGGCTCGCGCAGCGAGACGGATGAGGGCTGGGGAGCCGAGACGGATGAGGGCTGGGGAGCACTGACAGATAGCTTTGCAGTTATTCCAAAACGCAACTGCTCCCCACCCCTCATCAGTCTGCCTTCGGCTGACAGCTTCCCCCAGGGGAAGCCACGGGACTTGTACAAATCGGCACTGCCCAAAAAGAAACGGCGGACAGGCAGGACTCCGCCCCTGCGCAAAATAATCACTTCTTCCCGATCCCCTATCCTATTGCGCCCCGGTTTATTTTGGAGTATACTGAACGAAACAACTGAAAGCGAGGAACGCGGACTATGGCATATTGTGATTGGACAAAGGCGGAGCTTGCCGCCGAAAAGGCCGCCGTTGCGGCGCATTTTGACGCGCTCAAGGCGCAGGCGCTCAAGCTGAACATGGCGCGCGGCAAGCCCGGCAAGGAGCAGCTCGACCTCGTCTCCGGCATTCTGACGGTCATCCAGACCCCGGAGGACTGCCAGGTGGACGGCATCGACGCACGCAACTACGGCGAGCTGACGGGTCTGCCGTCGGCAAAGGCGCTGTGGGCGGACATCCTCGGCTGCAAGCCCGAGGAGTGCTTCATCGGCGGCAACGCATCGCTCACGCTCATGTACGACACCATCTCCAAGGCATACACGCACGGGCTGCTGCACTCCGAAACGCCGTGGTGCAAGCTCGACACCGTCAAGTGGCTCTGCCCGTCCCCCGGCTATGACCGGCACTTCAAGGTCACGGAGTCGTTCGGCTTTGAGCTCATCACCGTCCCCATGACCCCGACCGGTCCTGACATGGACATGGTCGAGGAGCTGGTGAAAGACCCGGCGGTCAAGGGTATGTGGTGCGTGCCGAAATACTCCAACCCCGACGGCATCATCTACTCCGACGAGACGATCGACCGCATCGCGCACTTAAAGCCCGCCGCGCCGGACTTTACGCTCATGTGGGACAACGCCTACTGCATCCACGAGTTCGAGGGCGAGTTTGTCCCCTTCCGCGATATGCTCACGCTCTGCCGCGAGGCGGGCAACCCCGACATGGTCTTTGAGTTCGCCTCTACGTCCAAGGTGACGCTGCCCGGCGCGGGCGTGTCGGTCATGGCGGCGTCGGTGGCAAACCAGAAGTATATGGAAAAGCTCCTCTCCATCCAGACCATTTCGTATGACAAGGTCAACGCCCTGCGCCATGTGCGCTACCTCAAGGATAAGGCGCATACGCTGGAGCTGATGCAGAAGCACGCGAAGATCCTCGCGCCGAAGTTCCGCTGCGTGCTCGATAGCCTCGACCGCGAGATCGCCCCGCTCGGCATCGCGCAGTGGGAGCGCCCGAAGGGCGGCTACTTTGTCTCGGTCAATACCGCGCCCGGTCTTGCCAGGCGCACGCTGGCGCTGTGCAAGGAGGCGGGCGTCGTGATGACCGGCGCAGGCGCGACGTTCCCCTACGGCGTCGATCCTCAGGATTCCAACATCCGCATCGCCCCCAGCCTCCCGCCCGTCGGCGAGCTGGAGCAGGCGATGGACGTGTTCTGCACCAGCCTCAAGCTCGCTGCGCTCGAGCAGCTCGGCGCGTAAACAGCAAAGTAAATCCCGGGAGCGGCAATTGCCGCCCCCGGGGTTTTGCGCCCCCATGGTTTCCCCTCGGGGGGTCGATTCCCCCTATCAGGGGGAAATGCCCCGAAGGGGCAAAGAGGGTAGGGATAGCTGTCGGCGAAGCCGACTGATGAGGGGAAGGGTTCTTATTTTTGAACTGTTGCGCGTTTTGACTGCACCAAAGCCTCCCCTTGGTGACCAAGGGGAGGCGGGTGAGCGCAGCGAACCCGGAAGGGATGAGAAGGTGTACGTTTTGACGCACCTCCGCGGGAGGGCGCTCTGCAAACCTGCGACCTTCTGATCTCATCAGTCAGCTTCGCTGACAGCGTCTCGCTGCGGCTCGGTCACGGCGTGGGTCTGACAGCCCACCGGGCTGTCATTCAGCACCACGCCGCCGCTTTGCTACCTTGGTCACCAAGGGAAGCCTTTGGATAGTGCAAACGTGGCAGCATCTCAAAACGTACCACGCTTCTCCTCATCCGTCTCGCTGCGCGAGTCACCTTCCCCTCAAGATGCGAATCAATAGTAGAAAGCGAAAAAAAGATGACAAAAGGCGCAAGAAGTGA